>CALUNJ010000171.1 GCA_944321975.1 uncultured Paraprevotella sp. | reverse complement strand
GTAACAATATTGAATGAGAATCATAGTTGCAGATATATATTATAAATGCTTCTTATTTGTTATCTAATTAGAAATGTGTAGATATAATTACCTTATAATCATCATCTTATTGTATATTGTAGGTTAGTTGTCCATCAGCGAGTATAACATCAAAAGAGCTTACGTGTTGTCCAACGAGCAAAGGGTTTACACGGAAGACGGCATAACTTATATTCCAATTTATTACGTCATGTTCTTTGAAAACGTCTCGAATGTCGTGGAGCAATTTTTGGATTAGCACATAGTGAAGATGTACCTTGGTTATATGTGAAAATTGAATCAGTAATAGAAATTTTCGCGCCTTTTGGGCGTGGTTTTGTCCTGTTCCACCGTGCGTTTTTTCCCTTCACGGAGCCGTGGAAACGTCTTCCGCCTCAGCACTGCAAACTTTCAGTAACTGTTTTGGGTTTGTCGTGCGATGATTTGGGATGAGTTTTCCTTCGTGTCGCACAGGTGGGGCTGGGGTTGTTACGGCATTGTAACTGAAAAACTTGTTTTTGAGCACGAAGCGCTTTTTCTGCTCTCTGCCGGTTTAGGTTTTTCCCTTTTTTCACTATCTTTGCCTCGTACAAACGAAGCGCGCAAAAACGGGAGTACGCAAAACAGACAAAAACATTTAAAACAAAAGACCTATGAGTAAGTTAACTAAAATTAAGTCGGGGGGGGTGATTTTAACATTATTCCTGCTCGGATTGTTCTCTGGGAATGCGTGGGGGCAAGAGGTAGTTGTCTTCGAAGAAGATTTTTCAGAACTGACCGACGGAGGAAATACATCCAACACTGGAGAAGGTGCTCCATCAGGTACAGCTTGGAATGGAAATGATAATTTCCCTAATGTTACAAGTGCTTATCCTGCAGGTGAAACCGTAAAATTAGGTGCTAGCAGCAAAGGGGGAACTCTTACCTCCAAAGAACTGGATTTGTCCGGTAATGGCGGTGCTTTTCAGGTAAGTTTCGATGTCAAGGGTTGGACAAAAAACGAAGGCCCCATTAAGGTTTCTTTGGACGGTGGTGCCACGCAGACGGTTGAATATTCTGCTCTGATAGGCGATGCCTTCGAAAACGTAGTGTTGTCTTTCACGGGCGGCACGTCAGCTTCGACACTCACGTTTGCATCCCAAAAGCGGGCTTTTTTGGACAATATTAAAATTTCTTGCCAACAAAGTGAAGTTACTCAGGTTGCCACTCCGGTGCTCACTCCGCGCAGCACGAGCTTCACGGATCAGTTGACCGTAATGGCAACTTGTGCGACCGAAGGCGCTATCATCTACTACACCACGGACGGCACGGATCCGAGCAAAAGCTCTAAATTATTCCCCGCTGAAGGCTTGCCCCTCACGGAAACCACCATCGTGAAGGCCATGGCGGCCAACGGCGAACTGGAGAACAGCAACGTGGCCAAAGAGACCTATACGAAGGTGACGGCCATGTCGATTGCCGAATTCAAGACGTTGGAGGACGGTGCGGAAGGTTTGCTGGATTTGGCGGGTGCCGTAGTGACAGCTGTGGGTTCGAACGACATCTTCGTGCAGGATACAGAAGGCAATGGTATCGACCTGTATCGTTCCAACCAAGATTGGAACGTGGGCGACGTGCTGAGTGGCGTGGCCAGCGGAACCTTCGCGCTGTTTCACAACATGCCGGAATTTAGTTACGGTGACTATTCCGGTGTGACCGTTACTTCGAATACTTCCATCGAACCGAAGGTGGTGACCATCGCTGAACTGCTGACCAACCCCGAAACCTACTATTGCACGCTCGTGAAAGTGGAAGGCGTGACTTGCGACGGCAACACGCTCGCACAGGGCGACAACACCTTGACTTGCTATGATAAGTTCTATGTTGGTTACGAATTACCGGCCACGGCCAACGTAACGGGTGTGTTCATTCCTTACAACACTCAATTGCAAATCTGCCCGCGTTCGGAAGCCGACGTGGAAGATGCCACCGGCTTGGAATATCCTGATTTTTACTGGAGCATGGCTTCCGTCTCGGTAGACATTAACAACGTGGCAGCTGCAGTTTATCCCACTTTGACGAACACTTCCAATGGCGAAGTCACTTATACTTCTTCTAATGAAGACGTAGCCACGATCAATGCCGAGGGTATCGTCACCATCGTAGGCGTAGGCACCACCATGATCGAGGCTTCCGTAGCCGCTACCGCTACTTTCAATGGAGCCACCACTGCGTATGAATTGAGAGTCATCGACCCGAGCGCACTGCCGGAGGCTACGGCCATCGTGGCTGAGAATGGCGGCGCATATTTCGCCATGACGAACACGCAGGGCAGCACACGCCTGATGGCCGTTCAGGTCAACGTAGTTAACGGCAAAGTGCTCGCCACTGGTGACGCCATCGACTGGTATGTAGACTACGTTGCTGGCACCATTCAGGATGCCAACGGCATGTATGTGGCTCACACAGGCGGTTCTGATATCGAGTTGAGCGAAGAATCTTTCGCTTGGAATTGGGACGGCTCCATCTGGGTGTCTCCGAACGAGGCGGACAAAGCCTTGTCGTATAACCCCCAAATTACGGCCTTCCGTGCATATGATCCGGAGAATAAGAGCCAGAAGGTGGCTGGCCCCATGCCCATCGTAGACGGCTACACCCGCACGGTGTCTGCCGGCAACTATGGCACCATCTGCCTGCCCTACGCTGTGGCAGCCGGTGACTTC
>CALUNJ010000170.1 GCA_944321975.1 uncultured Paraprevotella sp. | reverse complement strand
GGCCTTCACAGAAAGCCCTTGACAAACAGATTGTAGGAAAAGAACGAAGCAGCATCGATATTTTTCTATAGCTCATTCTTGTCGATGTATAGCTTTTACCACTTGCAATATAACAAGTCTTATAGCACACGTTCTTTGACTTATTGATACATAGCCATTTACCTATATTGTCGATAGTCAGTACTTTTTTTATGACTGACTATCGACAATATTTTGATTCGTTTTTTATATATTTGTCAAAGCTAATGAACTGAAAACTAATATATTTTTTATATTAGTTTGAAGCTTTTAATCGTACCTTATGGAATTGAAACAAAATAAAACCTTTGAAAGTTTTATTTGTTCATGCTTTTAATCGTACCTTATGGAATTGAAACAAGTCACAACGGATAATTCAACGGCGTTAAGGTCTACTTTTAATCGTACCTTATGGAATTGAAACATGAGGTCTACAACTCAGTGGGCGTCGTGCTGTCTTCTTTTAATCGTACCTTATGGAATTGAAACTGGATTCGGGAGACATGGGAAAGAAATGGTCTGACTTTTAATCGTACCTTATGGAATTGAAACTTAATCTCTAAGCTGAATAGGCTACAAACGTCATACCTTTTAATCGTACCTTATGGAATTGAAACGTCTTTACAGGCATTTCTACTTTAAACTTGTGATACTTTTAATCGTACCTTATGGAATTGAAACAAAGCCAACCAGTCGGCTTTTAATGCGTTCGTTGCGGCTTTTAATCGTACCTTATGGAATTGAAACCTGCTAAATCACTATACCGACACGACAGTTTGTCTAGCCTTTTAATCGTACCTTATGGAATTGAAACAAACTGCCCCCTAGCCTTTCCTGCTTTCGGTAATGCTTTTAATCGTACCTTATGGAATTGAAACGCGTGCTAGACTGAATAACCTTACCGCTTGTTTCCGCTTTTAATCGTACCTTATGGAATTGAAACTACGGTTGATATTTTAAAGGTTTATTCCGTCTAACTTTTAATCGTACCTTATGGAATTGAAACAAAATATGTTTTATAACATAAAAACATGGAGGTTCTTTTAATCGTACCTTATGGAATTGAAACCCCGCTTTACATTTTGTCAGTATAACGGCATATACTTTTAATCGTACCTTATGGAATTGAAACATACGTCCGATGGGAACACACGGCCGCCGATGCGGCCTTTTAATCGTACCTTATGGAATTGAAACTTGGGAGCCATTGGGAGGGAGGAGTGTAGGAGTAGTCTTTTAATCGTACCTTATGGAATTGAAACTACTTATATTAAGAACATCAAAAACCCGAAGACACTTTTAATCGTACCTTATGGAATTGAAACCTTCGCGGCGGGCTACGCTTGTGGGGCCCCGCCAGCTTTTAATCGTACCTTATGGAATTGAAACGTCGCTGTGACCAAGACAGTAGTTTATCACGCTTTCCTTTTAATCGTACCTTATGGAATTGAAACTGCGTATACGTCCACCTTGGTACAAAAGACCGTTTGGCTTTTAATCGTACCTTATGGAATTGAAACATACGTCTGACGGGAGCACACGGCCGCCGATGCGGCCTTTTAATCGTACCTTATGGAATTGAAACTGGTTAAAATCCAAGAAGCTATCCCGTTGGGCCTGCTTTTAATCGTACCTTATGGAATTGAAACGCTGTACTGCTTGCAGCAGTACGTGTCGCCTCCGCTTTTAATCGTACCTTATGGAATTGAAACAAACATGTTGTATAACATATTTTGAGATTATTGTATCTTTTAATCGTACCTTATGGAATTGAAACTACGTCGCTAACGATACGATGGTAAAACTCCAGCACTTTTAATCGTACCTTATGGAATTGAAACTCTTCCTACGCAGTTTCTTCAAGGCTCCAAAGGCCCTTTTAATCGTACCTTATGGAATTGAAACAGTGAGGCTCAGATTAAAAACATAGAGTGCTTATGCTTTTAATCGTACCTTATGGAATTGAAACGAAACAGGCAGTGGGCGCATTAACGCTCCACACGGGCTTTTAATCGTACCTTATGGAATTGAAACTCGTGCAACCTTCTATTGTACATACACCCATGGCGTCTTTTAATCGTACCTTATGGAACTGAAACCCGAAACGGTCAAAACTTGTCTTCAGCCTTTTTTCTTTTAATCGTACCTTATGGAATTGAAACAAAATCTTCCTTTTTTCGTGCGAAAAAAGAGTATCTTTTAATCGTACCTTATGGAATTGAAACACATAACCGGCAACCGCACCGGCTGGGTCGGGCCAGCTTTTAATCGTACCTTATGGAATTGAAACACTACTTTATCGGGTTATGGTATACAAGCATCCGATCTTTTAATCGTACCTTATGGAATTGAAACCGAAAACAAGCTGTGAGGTTGTTCAGACGTGCTCGCCTTTTAATCGTACCTTATGGAATTGAAACGACGTCACGTTTAAATCGTATAGTTGGAGGGTCTGCTTTTAATCGTACCTTATGGAATTGAAACTTTGTTCTTAAACAGAAAAGCGTAAACCTCCCTTTCTTTTAATCGTACCTTATGGAATTGAAACGTGCGTACTGGCTGACTAGCGGCACACGTAGTATGCTTTTAATCGTACCTTATGGAATTGAAACATCCGTCAGAGTCAGTTATCATCTTACTTCGGGGAACTTTTAATCGTACCTTATGGAATTGAAACTTTGATACCTTAGGAAGAAGTCCTCCCACAACTTTCTTTTAATCGTACCTTATGGAATTGAAACGCCGATTGTCGTTGACAAGAATCTTGAGATAATTTGCTTTTAATCGTACCTTATGGAATTGAAACTCAAGACGCATTCCGGACACAGCTTCCGTGTATTCACTTTTAATCGTACCTTATGGAATTGAAACCTTCTTCCGTGAGCGAAGATGAGGTGTTCGGACTTGCTTTTAATCGTACCTTATGGAATTGAAACCCGGGCTAGCCGATTCTGTTTATAGGCCTCTTGTTTCTTTTAATCGTACCTTATGGAATTGAAACACCTATGTATCGCCACTGTTCTTCGACCGAAAATAACTTTTAATCGTACCTTATGGAATTGAAACAATTGTGCGGGCTGTTTGAAGTTTAGTAGCAGAGCTTTTAATCGTACCTTATGGAATTGAAACGAAGACATCAGCAAGCAGATAGCAGACGTACAGACCTTTTAATCGTACCTTATGGAATTGAAACTATATCAATAAAATAGTGGATGATTTCCGTAAATCGCCTTCTAATCGTACAGTAGGGAA
>CALUNJ010000169.1 GCA_944321975.1 uncultured Paraprevotella sp. | reverse complement strand
GGCTCCACACCTGATGGCAGACATTGCGGGCAAAGGAGAGCGGCACGAAGCGCGAGGCGAGCCACAGATAGAGATTGACGGTGACTATCTGCACGCAGACCGTCTTGATGGCCAGACCCGTTGCTCCCAGGCTCAGGCCGAAGAGATCGTGCGGCGCCAGCAGGATCCAGGCCGTGCTCAGGCCGTAGACGCACTCGCACATCTGTATGTTGCGCAAAGTCTTGGTGCGGCCCGTGGCATGAAAGATGGAGCTTGCGAGCTGCCCGTAGGCCTGATGCAGGGGATAGAGGGCCATGATCTGCACAGGCACCGTGGCTGCGGCAAACTCTGCGCCGCCAAAGAGCTGCACAAGGGCTGCGCCCTCGGCCAGGGTGAAGCAGGAAAAATAGGCGGCAACAACGTAAAGCAGCGGCGCAAAGCGATCCACCAGCCGCCCCATGGCCTGCAGATCCTTCTTGCCCCAGGCTATGGAGAGTTCGCGCATGAGCAGGGGCGTCATGGCCGAGACAAAGAGAAAGCAGGCCATGCTCACCTTCTGGGACAGGGCAAAGAAGCCCTGTTCCGTGGAACCGTTGAACCACTGCAAAAGCCAGCGCTCGGCGCAGATCATGAGGAAGGCCAGCAGGGCCTGCACGAAGAGCGGATTGGAATAGTCGAAGAATTCCCTAGTATAGCTGCGTACCTGCTGCCTGGACAGGCTCCAGCACAATGTCCCCCCGTTTTCCCAGGTGCCCCGGCCGCTGTGCACGGTCACAAACCAGTAGCCCAGGGCTGTCGTGCCCAGCATGAGGTACTGCTGTGCAAACAGGGTGGCAATGTTGAGGACATCGCAGACAAAGAGCAGGGCCAGAATGGCCATGGCTATGAGGGAAATAGAGCTGCGCACGAGCTCCGAGGGCACGGTGGCGCCTATGGCATCGTTCATGGAGCGCAGCACCCTGCCCCACCAGGTCAGAAAGGCCCACAGAGCCGCAAAGGGGGTCAGCCACAGCGGCACCTCGGGCATGAGCAGGTTGCCCACAGGCGGAACGGCAAACAAAAACAGAGCCACTGCCATGGTGATGCCCAGTACCAGTCCGCTGACCCGCATGTAGAAGGCAATGAGACTGCCTTCCGTCTGCCGGCGGGAAAGGGCATTGTACATGCAGGTACTCGTGCCCATGTCCAGAAAGCCGGAGAGCTGATAGAAGAGGTTGGTCGCAAAACTGTACTCTCCATAGAGCCTCGGTCCCAAGGCGCGGGGCAGGATGGCTTCCATGGCCAGATAGACCGGTACGGACGCTATATTCGCCAGAAGCTTGAAAAGATACCGGCGGGCGAGTGTGGGTGTTTTTCCTTGCATGGGCGGCAAGGTAGCGCCTTTTCCTGCCACTCTCAAGGGGGCGCATTTTCTTATTCTCCCAGCCTGACAGGACTGTTTTCTCCTTTTCCAAAGGTCAGGAGAATTTCCTCCCTGTAAATAGCAAAAAATCACAATTCTTATATAAATACTCTTCTGAATGTACTGTTTTTGAAAATATACATTCTTTTGCTGTACAGCAGTTTTTTTTATGACTTAACATTGTATGAAATGTCTCTTTTCTGCTTCTTTCTCAAATATCGTGATTTTTGACCTGTCAGGGAATTTGGCCTAAGGTACAAAGCGTTTTCCTCATTCACCCGGTTTGCGCAGACAGGTCAGAGCGATCTCTGTTCAAGTACTGAACATCCTTGAACAACTGCTTCCCCATGGCACGAAGATGCCGGAACGGTCCTGGCGACAGCTTTCCCCCAGGGTCACAAGCCTTCCGGCAGCCTCTCCCCTTTCCAGTGGACACAGTATACCTCATTCCCCCATGGCCTCCGGCTCAAGGGAACGTGCCAGCCTTCCTTCAGGGGGCCTCCTCCCTGCTTGCCCCGGCCCTGTTCTTCAGCAGGGACCTTCAGCAAGGACGCTCTGCCGATCTCCGGGCAAACCTTACCACCCGCACAGTGCTGCGGGTGCCTCACTGGATATGGTGCCATGGACGACGCCCAAAGTTCTCTTATGAAGCGCGGTCTGGAAAAGGCCCCGCACAGATCCCTTCTCCATGCCCTGGGCCTGACCAGGGAAGAAATCGACCGTCCCCTTGTCGGCGTGGTGAATGCCGCAAGCGAAATAGTTCCCGGACACATGCACCTGGACCGCATTGCCGAAGCCGTCAAGGCCGGCGTGCGCATGGCCGGCGGCACGCCTCTGGAATTTCCCGCCATTGCCGTGTGTGACGGCATTGCCATGAACCATGAGGGCATGCGCTTCTCCCTGCCCTCCCGCGACTACATTGCCGACTCCTGCGAACTGATGGCCAGAGCCCATGCCTTTGATGCCCTGGTCTTCATTCCCAACTGCGACAAGTGCGTGCCCGGCATGCTCATGGCCATGATGCGCCTGAACCTGCCTTCCATCCTTGTCTCCGGTGGTCCCATGCTGCCCGGCAACGTCGGTCCCCACAAGAAGGCCGACCTCATCTCTGTCTTCGAGGCCGTGGGCGGCGTGCGTGCCCATACCGTCAGCGAGAAAGAACTCCTGGCCATGGAAGAAAACGCCTGCCCGGGCTGCGGCTCCTGTGCCGGCATGTTCACGGCCAACTCCATGAACTGCCTCTCCGAAACCATTGGCGTGGCCCTGCCCGGCAACGGAACCATTCCCGCCGCCTACTCGGCCAGGCTGCGCCTGGCCAAGCATGCCGGCATGCAGGTCATGGAACTCCTGCGCAAGAACATTCGTCCCCTGGACATCGTGACACAGGACAGCGTGACCAATGCCATTACCGTGGACATGGCCCTGGGCTGCTCCACCAATACCGTCCTGCATCTGCCCGCCATCTTCGGCGAGGCCCATCTGGACATCAATCTGGATGTCTTTGACACGGTGAGCCGCAGGACTCCGAACCTGTGTCACCTTTCCCCTGCCGGCACCCACTACATGACTGACCTGGATCTGGCCGGCGGCATTCCTGCCGTCATGGCCGAACTCGCCAGGGGCGGACTCATCAAGACAGACTGCCTGACCGTCACCGGAAAGACCGTTGCCGAAAACCTGAAGGACCGCAACGCGCATATCATCAATACCGACGTCATCCACACCCTGGAAAATCCCTATTCCAGGGACGGCGGCATTGCCATCCTGCGCGGCAACATCGCTCCCGACGGTGCCGTGGTGAAGAAGGCCGCCGTTGCTCCGGAAATGCTCTGCCGCGATGTGCGTGCCCGTGTCTTTGAAGGCGAGGCCAAGGCCA
>CALUNJ010000168.1 GCA_944321975.1 uncultured Paraprevotella sp. | reverse complement strand
ATTTTGTTATCTAATTAAGAATTTATCGAATTATATATTTGATAATAAATATATTAAATCATATATTTATCTTGAAGAGAAAACAGGCGATCTATCTCCTCCTTGCCGAACACTGAACAGAAATACCGGTACAGCGGATTGCGTCCATAACCGCACTGGGTCTTGGCCACGATGCTTCCGTCAATGAAACTTGGAGCCAATGACCTTGCAACCTGAGGGTAATGAATGTTTTGGTTCTCAATTTGTCCAACCATTCCCGGATTGTCATTGAAGAAATCCCTTGGTGTGCGATGGTAACCGCAGCTTTCCTCATGATCGCACCTGCCCACGTCTTCGGGAAACACGACTTCACCCTGTTCATCAACATAACGGACGAAACACGCCTTGCGTCCGCATTTCGGGCAGGCGGTCTTGCTGCCTGGAACATATTTCTGCAAATGGAACCTATGGCTTGTCATCGTTCAAAAGGTTTTCAGGTCCCACATTGTCTGCATTCTGCACTGTTGCACTTTGCACCTCCGTTGCATTTTCCTTGACTTCTGTAATTTGCTGGCTGTTTGGCAAATCCTCTGTGCCGTCGTCTGAAAGTGCAACAGTGCAAAGTGCATTCCTGTTTTCAGACGGCACTTTCTCGTAACGTCCGTGCGCGGTCTTCCTCAACCGTCCATTTGTATTTTTGGCCAGCCTTTCCAGCACGTTGAACACGGTGCGCCTTGACATCCCTAACCTGCGTGCCGCCGCCAGAGCCTCCGCCGTCGTGAACCTATCGGGCAGGCTTTCCAGCCAGGCATCCTTTACATCTCCTGCTTCGTCAGCAACCATCGCTTCCTGCATCCTGTGGTAGCAGTCCTCGAAATATCCAACAAGGCGGATTGCACCCTGTACCGATTCCATGCCTACATAGTCTTTGTGGCTTTCGCCGGCAGCCCATCCCAATGCCTGAAGCACAAGGGCGATGCGTGCGGCGTTGCCGTTGAGCTTCATCTTCCGGCTCTCCACCATGCTGTCGTCCTCAATGGCGTTTGTCTCCCTGATGATGCCATTATACCAGCCAAAGAAACATTCACCCGCTTCTTTTGAGAACTTCAGCGTTTCAGGAATGGGAGTGCCGCCGTCACCAGTCATGCAGGGAATGGAAAGTATCCTGTCAATGATGCCTTTCCAGCATCTTGCTATATCCGCATTGTCCACCATTTCCATGTCGCTCCACTCGGAAATCTTCCTGTTTTTCGGATATACGAAAAGGAAACGGTCTAATAGTCCGTTGGCGGCATACTCCTTGTTGAAGATGTCGGGCAATAGCAGTGTCTGTATGGAGCCTGCAAGATTGATGCACGGCTTTTGGATGTGTACCGGCATCCTCTCAGACTTGCGCACGCTGTCGAGCGGCTGCCCGCTGTATGCGCTCAGGAGGTATTCAATCAGCGGACTGCCGTTGCCGTAACGGTTGACCGACTTGAACAGGGCAAGCACCTCGTCAACCACCACGGCTATGCCGCGCAGATTGTCCTTGTGTACGTTGAGCATGGCCTCCGTGGTGAAATCGGTAATGACGGTTTTGACAGTCTCGGCCTGCAAGGGTCGTCCGTGCCTCCGTCCGGCTTTTTCTTTCCCTCAGCCATGCGTCGCTGCCACTCGTCCCATTCCTCCTTGAACTTTTTGGCTGCCGTATCATCGTGTTCACGGATTGGGCGGTAGGCGAAATTCAACGGAGGTGTCTTACCAAGTCCGGCACGGCCTACAAGCAGGATGTAGAGTGACGGGCTGCACGTCCAGCAGCCCTTGACGGCTATCTGCATGGCGTTACCCAATGCTGTAGCCGCTGCGGACAGAAGTGCGGCGATGGTGAATTCCACGTTGTAGTTCTCATATGCGGCAAGGTCAAGTATAAGTTTCTGTACAGTCTGCGGAAAAACGTCAAGTGGCAAGTCTAGCCTGCTGATTCCGTCCGCTTCCATGTGTATGCTGTTGCACAGTCCCATTGCACTTACAATATTGCTATCCGAACTCATTTGCGGCCTCCTTTCCTGCAATAGGATGCCACGGACTCGCACCGGTTACCCGTGCGGATGCGGTTTATGTCGGAGAGGGCGTACATGTTCCTCATGCCGACCTTTACAGGTACAAGGTAGCCACGTTTCGCCCATGTGTTGAGCGTGCCGTCGCATACGTTCAGCAGCTTGCGTACCTGCTTCGTGTCGAGGTAAGTCTCCTCTTCTGTTTCTTTGACGGATTCCAGTTCCCGCCTGTGCGCCATAATGGTCTGCTCGACGATGGACTCGGCGAACATCTTGAGGTCGGTGGGGCTTAGCTCCAGCCTTACGTTGGCACCATGCTCAATCAGTGAATTTATGGATATCATATCAGTCGATTTTAGAAATGGACATGGCCATCTTCTGTATTCCCTGATGCCGCTTTTCCGATGGCGTATGAAAAAGAAGCACCGCCAGACTTCCGGGAAAGAAGCTGACTGTGCAAAAGTATGTAATGGCTCACAACAGACTGATATGTAATGCGTTGTCTTATTTGTCCTGACGAATAAGACAATTATGACAAGATGAAATACGGCTTATTCTGTCATAAAAGGTTGTAAAACGGGGGCATCCTGTTCCAATGCGGAAAGAATATTGTTTCTAAGTTGTTCCATCATGGAAGTCACTTCGTCGCTCTTTATGAGCGGCGCATTCCCCATCTTTCCATTCACGGACACATACTGTTCCTTTTGCAGGAAAGCCACGGCCTGACGGCAACTGCTTTCGCTTTTCAGGTTCCCGATGTCACGGAATTGCATGGCCAGCCCCATGCTGTACTCCTTGACTGCGTTCAGTCCTTTGAACAAGTCAAGCTCCTTGAGAACGTAATAGGGGATGGCAAGGCCGATGCCCGTATTGTGTTCCTTGATGAATTGTCCGATGACGGATATGACCTTTTCCTTGTCCGGGCAGGAAAGATAGTCTATCAGCGGCAGTTCCTTTGCTTTCTGTTTCCCGCTTGTCCGTATCTGTTGCGTTGTCTTGACAACAGGATTCGTTTCAATGCTGGTCTGTGTTTCGTGCTCGATTTCCTTCAATGCCCAATCTGACACTGTACCATCTGTAATGGCTTTTTCAAGGGAGAAGGACCTGTCCCAGTCCTCTTTGGTGCGGTAGCCGGCATTGATGCTTGCCCTGATGATGGCCTTGCCTGCAAAAGAACATTTCCTTTTGTCCAATGCGTCTGCATGGGGATTGCGGACGAGCTTGTCTGTCATCAGCACCATCGCCTCGAAACTTTTGCCGAAAAACAGCCAGCTAAGCACCAGAGGTGCGGATATTTTAACCGTCGGTTCAGGCTTGCGTCTGCCGAAAATCCTACGGAGTGAAGCAAGAATACCTTTCCTGCCTATTTGCCGTGCATCTTCATTCTTTTCGGAAAAACCAATTCCTTGAAACTCACTGGCCAACCTTGCAATGCTTTCGGGTAAGGCATCTTCCTTGAAGGAGATAAACACGTCCTCGAAATCTTCTGCCGAGTCGTCACCCCAGCACAGTTCCATAGTACGTGCCGTCTTTACGCTTTGCAAGGCCACGGCCTTGAATATCTCGAAATACTGTCTTTCATCACCGTTGGCCATGCAGCGTGCGAAACGGTTGTATTCTTCACGGTGAGCATCTTTCCATTTCCGTATGTCCTCCTTGAACTGTGTGAATGTCTTTGCCTTTTCCATATATGTGACATTTTTTATAGATGTATAGAATAAAAGATGTCAGCCCAATAGGTTCACAAGCTCTTTCTTCATCTTGTCGTCAATCTTGCGGTAGCGTGCGAATGCGCGGCTGCCTTCCGAATGCCCGGACATGGACGCTATCAGGCTCGGGTCTTTGACCTGCCTGTACAGGTTGCCGATGAACGTCTTGCGTGCCGTATGGCTGGTGGCCGCCTCGTACAAGGGCTTGGACACATCCTTGCGTGTCTTCGGGTCGAGCGTGATGACCATGCGGTCTATGCCCACATATTTGAGAATCTTCTTTATCTTCATATTGTAGTTGTACATGGAGAACCGTGGCAGCAGCGCGTTGTCCAGATCCTTGTACCGTTCAAGAATTGCCGTTGCCTTGCCGTTCAACGGGACGCGCACCGTGTTGGGATGTACGCCTTTCGTTTTCTGGGGGATGTATTCCACGATGCCGTCTGTCACGTTGTCTTTTGTCAGGCGGTTGAGGTCGCTTGCCCGGCAGCCTATCATGCACTGGAACATGAATATGTCGCGGAATACGGTGTATGACGGGTGCAGTCCGCTGAGGTCTGTGTAATATACCTTGTCGCGTTCTTCCAGCGTGAGATAGAACGGGTCGCCGTACATCGGCTGGGCTATCTTGTATTGGTCAAACGGGTTGTTGCGTGTCATTCCTTTTTTGATGCACCACTTTATTACCGTACGGATTTTGTAGAATACGCCGGCAAGGCAGTTTTCCGAACGTACTTGTGCAACCTTGCTCGGGTGGATGCCCTCATAGAACAGGGGGAACTGTTCTACGAAGTTGTGTTCCTCCTTGAGCCATGTATGGAAATCTCGCAAATTGTCGGCGGTAATGGTGTCGATGCAAAGCGCAAAGCCACGACGGTGCATGATTTCATGCTGGAAACGCTCATAGCGTTCTATCTTCTCCACGTTGGAGAGGTGGTGTTTGAGGGTGTCGTTTGCCAATATATGGCTTTCCGCATACAGCCTGCATTGGTAGGCCAGTCGGTATTCCTCGCTCCTGTTACCGCCCCGAGTGTTTATGTTTGGGTGATGGTATTCCTCTATCAGTGACTGTAGCCAGCCGCCGTCCACGCCCCGGTGGTACTCTTCCGTTATAAGGTGGATGAGCGTCTGGACATCCCTGTCGAAAGCCGTCTTTTTCTCGTCCGAAACGAATGCGACCCTTGCCTTGTAGCCTTGCCTTTCCGCACTCCAGTGGTTCGGGTTGATGGAAAGCTCGCTGGCCGCCTTGATGTCAACGCCTCCCTTGTCCCTGACCCTGAAATACACTCGTGCCAAGTCTGTCACGTTGTTCTTGGCTGCGGTCTTCCGTATGAATGCTGTAACTTTCATGATTGTTTCTCTGTTTTGGTTAGTCTATCATTTCCACTAATTTCCTTTTCATGTCATCGTCAATGCTGCGGTAACGTCTGAACGCCCTGCTGCCTTCCACATGTCCGGACATGGACGCTATCAGGTTCGGATCGGGCACCTGTTTATAAAGGTTGCCGATGAACGTCTTGCGTGCCGTATGGCTGGTGGCCACTTCATACAAAGGTTTCTGCACGGTCTTGTAGCCGTGCGTGTCGAGGATTGTGACTGTCCGGTTAATGCCGCAATGTCTCAGCAACTCCTTTATGCCCTTGTTGTATGTGATGATATTCCTGAACGGCAGAAGTTTCGGTGCATTCGGTGCATAACGGCTGACAATGCTCAACGCCTTTTCATGCAATGGGACACGGACGGTTTTCGCCTCGCATTTCTTTGTTTTCTGCGGCACATACTCGATGAATCCGTCCTTGACGTTCTCTTTTGTAAGCCTGACGAGGTCGCCGAAGCGGCATCCGACATAGCATTGGAACACGAAGATGTCACGGATGACGGCCAGCCTCGGATTGCCGCTCAGGTCGGCATCGTAAAGCGTGTTCCGTTCCTCGCAGGTCAGGAAGAACGGGTCGCCGTAAACAGGCGACTTGCATCCGTACTGCAGGTACACGTCGCTGTCCGTGTACTTCATCCGCTTGCACCAGTGCAGGAACGTGCATAGCTGGTTCATCACGTTGATGAGCGTCGTGCTTGACAGCTCCTTTGCCGTGTTCCTGCTTTTGGGGAACTTGGAATAGAAGTCCGGGTGTTCCATACGAAGGCTATATTCGTTGGCCACATAGTTCCTGAAATCCTCCATGTCGTCCAGGCTTAAGGTTTCCACATACAAGTGGAAGTCAGCCTCGCCGAGTATTTCCTGGCGGTATAAGTGGTACCGGGCCATCTTTCTCTCCAAATCAGCAATATGCTCTCTTGTTCTTTTTGCGACGTCGGCCTTTTCAATGTATTCGTGTAGGCGTGTCAAGAGCTCGGGATGTTTGCGCCTGTATGCCTCCGCAGGATGCAGTGCCTCCTCGATTACCTGCTTGAGCCATGTACCGTTGGCTGTGTTCGCATCATAGGATGTTTCGATGCTTTCGATTATGCCGGCAATCTGCCTTGCCGTTTCCTTACGTCTGTCTGATGGAATAGGGGTAGACCGTTTGTAGCCCTGTAATCCGGCATCCCAATATTTGTCCTTGACCGTCAGTTCGGAAACGGCCTTGATGTCCACAGCCTTGTCCCTAACGCGGAAACAGATGTACGACAACTTCTGTCCGTTCACAGGCTCCTTGATTGGTTTCAGGTATACACTTACTTTCATCGGATTTAATCATTTTCATCTTCGCTTACAAATGTAATGGAATTCCCGTAATTGTTCCCATATATCCCGAAATAAAATGAAACGGATTAAGATAGTTTAAGATGCTGTTCCCGTTGTAAATAGCTGATATATTGTGATTTTCTTTTCAGTTGTTTTCATTTCTTTTCCTTTTATCGCACTTGTTTTCATGTATTGCAGTTCCACGCTTCGTGGTTAATAAAAGGAGATAAAATAATGGCTGATAATTTTGTGAAACAAATTGATGGGAACTATGATGCAGAAACAAATGTGTATAATAGCATATTTGAACAATATGAGCGTGTTGTTATACAAAGCCTTATCACATCATTTGGACTTGACTTCTTAGTGCGTGACCAGCATGGAGGTGATGTTGATACAATTCATGGCGTGCGACAGATTGGTAAGGACGAACAAATGTACTATAAAAACAAGAATAATGAAGAAGCTTATAACAATAAGGGTAATTATGATGGTGTAGCCTATCATAAAGGGGGTAATTTTCAGCAAAAGAAACACGAGGCAAGAGAACAGTGGCAAGCTACAGGGAAAAATGTAAAAGATGAATATACTAATGAAGATATAGGTTTTTATGGGCATACAAAATCTATACCACCAAATAAAAAGGCAGAATTAGACCATATAATTGCAGCGAAAGAAATACATGAAGATAGAGGGCGTCTTTTATCAGGACTGGATGGAAAAGAGCTTGCTGATTCCGAAGATAATTTTGCTTGGACAAATAAGAGCTTAAACGCTTCTATGCAAGACAAGAGCATTCAAGAATATATTGAATCCCATCCCGAACTTGATGAGGAAACAAAAAAAAGAATGCTTGAAAAGGATAAACAGGCAAGAAAAGCCTATAATGAAAAAATAAACCGAGCATATTACACAAGCCCTGCTTTTTTCAAGGACACAGCAAAAGCTGCTGGCAAGGTTGGCATAGCAATGGGATTACGTCAAGCGCTCGGCTTGGTCTTTAGTGAAATTTGGTTCGCAGTTCGTGATGAAATAAAACAAGGGAAAGAGGACGGCAAAGCATTGTTCAACAGCATAGCTTCGGGAGTTAAAAGAGGTTTGGAAAATGCCAAGCTCAAATATAAAGAATTATGGCATAAATTTATAGAAGGCGCAGTAGGAGGTGTATTGGCTTCCTTGACTACAACGCTCTGTAACATATTCTTTACTACGGCTAAGAATGTGGTGAGGATTATCCGGCAGTCATGGGCTTCCTTGGTTGAAGCGACAAAAATCCTATTGTTTAACCCCGACTTTCTTCCTTTTGGGGAAAGATTTAGGGCGGCTGCAAAAATTATAGCTACAGGAGCCAGCGTCGTTGCAGGAACAATGGTTGGCGATTTGATTGCCAAAACAGGTGTTGCGGCAATTCCTGTTGTTGGAGATATTGTACAAACGTTCTGCGGTACACTTGTTACAGGCATATTGAGTTGCTCATTGTTATATCTTTTAGACAGGAATTCCGCTGTCAATAAGATTGTGCAAGTGCTTAATTCAATCCCGACCGTTGACGATATCGTTGTATATTATCGAACGCAGGCAAGGTTGTTGGAAGAATATTGCGCTAAACTGAAGGGTATAGACTTGGCTGCATTTCAAAAGGAAGTACAATCTTATAGTGAAGCTGTATCTATTTTAGAGGATGCGGCCAATGAGCAAGAACTGAATTTCGCCTTGCGAACTGTATGCAAACGATTAGAGATTAGTTCACCGATTGGCAACCATAAAGACATGGGTTCTTTTATGACAGACCCTAACAGCAAATTAAAATTCTGCTGATGTTTGAATGTGATAAGTGCGGAGAATGTTGCAGACATCTCAAAGGTATATCAATTTATGCTGAGTTAGATAGAGGCGATGGCATTTGCAAATACCTAAAAGGAAATCTATGCAGTATTTATGAAGATAGGCCTTTGTTTTGTCGGATAGACGATTGCTACGAACAATTTTTCAAAGAGAAATATACCCGTGATGAGTTTTATAAACTCAACTATGAAATATGTGACAAACTAAAAAATAAAGAGCTATGTTTTTAAATTCACTGAATCCTACAGAAAAGGATAATTTCATGAAACTTGCCGTTGCGGTAATAAAGGCAGATGGTGTTGTTGAAGAATCTGAAAAACAGATTTTATCTGCTTATGCCAATGAAATGCAGATTCCTGTTTGCAACTTAGATGAACAATGTGATGCCGATAGTATCATCAAGGAATTTGCTATGACTTCGACACCTCAAACAAAACGAATTATCTTTTTAGAATTGCTGGCATTGGCGTTTGCAGATGGAAATTGTGCTGCTGAAGAAAAAGCATTAGTACAACAGCTTGCAGATGCTTTTGAATTTGATAGAGCTTTTATAGAGCAAGCTATCAATTTGGAAGATGCTTATGTAGCCGCTTATATGTCATTAGTCAATTTAGTAGAGAAAGGAGAATAACTATGCCATTACCACTGATTTTAGGAATAGCTGCCGCTGTTGCAGGAACAACAGGTGTCGGCTTAGGAATTCATGGCGGTGTCAAGATGAAACAAGCCAATGATAAGTTAAAAGAGGCTCAAAAACGGAATGATTCAAACAATGCTCGTCTTGGAAGGATGAATCAAAGTGCGTGTAGGGCTATGGACGTTTTGGGAGAGAATGAAATGAAAGTCCTCTCCGAATTTCAACAATTCTCCGATTTGTTTGAACGGATTAAGAATCGTCCTGAGTTTGCAGACATAAAAATTGGCAATGTCAAAATACCAAAATTTGAAGGCGAAGAAATTAAGAAAGCATCTGTTGGAGCCAGTGTGCTTATTGGAGGTTTAGGTGGGGCGGCTTTGGGGACAGCTGGTGGGTTTGCTGCATCAGGCGCAACAACAGCAGCTGTTATGGCTCTGGGTACAGCTTCAACAGGAACTGCCATTTCTGCTTTAAGCGGAGCTGCTGCAACAAATGCAACCCTTGCTGCGCTTGGCGGTGGCTCGCTTGCCGCAGGAGGTGGTGGAATAGCTTTGGGCACTACTATTTTAGGTGCTGCAACATTAGGCGTAGGTTTACTGGTTGGAGGTGTTATATTTAGCTGTACGGGTTCTAAACTTTCAAGCAAAGCGGACAAAGCATGGGAGCAAATGATTTCAAATGAGCAAAAAATCAATAAGATATGCAACTATCTTTTTGATTTGCAAAGAACTGCTGAAAGATATAATGCCACATTGTTACGTATGCGCTCGTTGTATATGAA
>CALUNJ010000167.1 GCA_944321975.1 uncultured Paraprevotella sp. | reverse complement strand
TGCGTTTATTCGCTGATCACCCTGGCCTGCGAACAGCGGCGCAAGGAAATCGCCCTCCGGAAAATCAACGGGGCCACGACGGGCGACATCTACCGGATGTGGTGCCGCGAATACATGACGCTTTGGCTGCTGAGCCTCCTCGTGGCCTTCCCCGCCGGCTACATTCTGATGCGCCGCTGGCTGGAGCGATATGTCCACCAAATCCCTATCGGCGCAGGCTATTACCTCGCCGTGGCGTTTGTCCTCGCCTTGTTAGTCCTGCTGGGCATGGGAACGCAGGTGTGGAAATCATCTCGCCGGCAACCGGCCGACGACATACGGATTGACGCTTAAATAGACATGCAATATGTGGACACATTATCTGAAAATCGCCTGGCGCAACCTGCTCAAGTATAAAGTGCAGACCGCCGTATGCGTGTGCGGGCTGGCCGTAGGCTTCATCTGCTTCGCCCTCTCGCTGCTGTGGGTGCGGCACGAAACAACCTTCGACCGGTTCCATCCCGATGCCGAAAGGCTGTACATGTGCTGTTCCGACTGGGGCATAGACGCCTTAGGAAGAACGCCCTCGGCCACCACGGGACTGGTTCCGCAGTTGAACCGGGATTTTCCGGAAGTCGAACGGGCCACAGCCTATGTCAACTATGGGAAGACGGAAGCCGTCGACGACTCCATCTTCGTCATCCCCACGCTGATAGACGAGAACTTCTCCGAAGTGTTCCAGGTGGAAATCCTCGAGGGCAGCCCCTCCTTCTGGCACGACCCCACGCAGGTAGCCCTCAGCCGGAAGACGGCCGCCACCTGTTTCGGCGACAGCACGGCCATAGGACGGACAGTGTATAACTCTGTGGACGGCCAACCGCTCACCGTGGGAGCCGTAGTGGAAGATTGGCCGAACAGCAATATCTCCATCGGCGTGCTGCGATATTACCCGAAACTGGCCAAGCCCCGTCTTTCCTGCCAGGTCGTGCTGAAGACAGCCCATGCGGATGCCGACCTGGCCTCCGTGGCACAACGCCTCGATGAAGCCACCCGGTGGCTTTCTTACCGGATAGAGTTGGAACCGCTCACATCGTGCCGCTCCACGGTTTATTCCGTCCAGCAACCCGTGCGAACCACCTACCTGAAACTCTTCGTGGGCATCGGCGCACTGATGATCCTCGCGGTGCTGGTCAACACCTGTTCTTTCCTGGCAGGACGCATTCCCCGACGCCTGCGGGAACTGGCCATCCGGAAAGTGTGCGGGGCCACCAACGGCCAGCTGGCCGCACTGCTGTTCACCGAGTTCCTCTGCCTGCTGGCCATGGCCCTGCTGCTGGGGTTCATCCTGTTGGAACTCGTACGCCCTTGGTTCTGCGAACTGGCGGAAATCGACCGGCACCTGACGGGCGAAGTGGCCGTCTATTTCCTGGGGCTCTCCGTGCTCAGCATCGCCGCCTTCCTGCTCATCGTGTGGACTTTCAGCCGACGCACGCTGCAACAACACCTGCGCCCCTCTTCGCGAGCCTGGCTGCCCCGGCTGAACCTGGTCGTGCAGTTCGCGATGGCCTTCTTCATCTTGTTCTGCGTCACCTTGATGGGGCGCCAACTGCACTATCTCTCCACCACCACGGACGTGGGTTGGGAGCGCAAAGGCCGCATCGTGCTGCACAATCAATACACCACCCCCGAACTGGCCGACCGCATCGCCCGGTTGGCCGGAGTGTCGCAGGTTTGCCCGGAAGAGTACGGGATGTTGTGCGCAAACGTTTTTGCCCCGATGGACATTTACTGGGACGGCCAACCGGAAGGCACTGAACCGTTGCGCGTAAACCGCATCACCGCCCGGCGGACGTGGATGGACTTCTGGCACATCCAACTGCTCGAAGGCCGCTGCCCCACGGCGGCTGAAGCCCGCCAAAGCAAGGTGATGATCAACGAGACGGCCATGCGGGCTTTGGGATGGAGCCGGGAAGAGGCCATCGGGAAACGAATCTTCTATGCCAACCGCCATACGTTTACGGTAGCAGGCGTAGTAAAGGACTTCCACATCTCAGCCCCCACGAGGCCGGTTGACCCGTGCGTGATCGTCGGCCGGGAATACGAAGGTTTCGAGCACAGTGTCCGACAGAACATCCTGGTGGCCTGCGAGCCGGGACAGGCCGACTCGGTGTGCGCCCGCATCAACAGGCTGTTGGAAGAACAAGGCACCCCGTGGATCGAGCCAATACGTCCGGTCACAGAGGTCTATGACGAGATCCTTTCCGACGAACGGGTGTTGATGCGGCTCATTGGACTGGCCGCCGGCGTCTGCGGCGGCGTGGCCCTCTTCTGCGTCTACGCCTTCGTCACCCTGGTGTGCGAACAGCGGCGCAAGGAAATCGCCATCCGCAAGGTGAACGGAGCCACGGCAGGCGACATTTTCCGCAACTTCATCGGCGAATATCTGGCTTGTCTGGCGGCGGCCTCCATCGTAGCCTTCCCCTTGGGTTACATGGCCGTGCGCCGTTGGCAGGAACAATATGTAGAGCAATTGCCCGCCGGATGGGACATCTACCTCACGCTCTTCCTCATCGTGGCCGCCGTGGTGACCGCCTGTGTGGGCGGGCAAGTGTGGCGCGCCGCCGGGGCCCGTCCCACCGACATGCTGGAAACTGAATGAAAACCTTGATAATAAAAAAAACAAAAACATGAACAAACTACTGATGCAAGCCCTGCGCACCGTAGGCCGATTCAAGACCTACACCGCGCTCAATCTGGCCGGACTGGTGCTGAGCCTGTCCTGCGCCTTCGTGCTGGTGCGCTACATCCACCAGGAACGCACCGTGGACCACTTCGTGCCCGAACTGGAGCGCACGTTTCTTTTAACCACCTTGTACGAAGACGGAGACCGCAGTTTCGGAAGCACGGAAAACCGCAACCGCGACCCGAACTTCCGGAACCCGCTGGCACACCCCGAAGTGGAAGGATTCACCCGCTTCTACTGTTTCCAGGAAGACAAGCTGCGGGTCGGCGGACAACTCGTCCAGACACGCACCATCTTTGCCGACAGCCTCTTCCTGGACTTCCTGCCCTTCCCGCTGCTGGCCGGAGAAGACGCGCTGAAGCGCCCGGGCATGGCCCTCGTCAGCGAAAAACTGGCCCGCCGCCTTTGGGGCGACGAGGATCCGTTGGGCAAGACCATCCAGAACGTGTCGCTGGACAAGGAACTGACGGTGTGTGGCGTGGTGGGCGAACCTTCCACGAAAAGCAGTTACCAGTTCGACCTGATTGTTTCCAGCCAGACGGCAACAAATTATAGCAAGTCATCCCAGGAATTGGTGCGGCTACATCGCCCGGAGGACATGGACACCGTGAACGAAAAGAACAAAGAGTTCATGACGCTGATGGGATATCAAGGAGATGCCATCAGTTACCGGCTGATGCCGCTGAAGGATCTCTACATGGACCGGACGCTGGGCACCTGGCTGAAAGACATGCTCCCCCACGGCAACTCTCGTGTCGTGACCCTGCTGGGCTTCGTCACCGCCCTGCTGGTCATCGTCGGACTGTTCAACTACACAAACCTCCATGCCGTGATGATGCTCAAGCGGCAAAAGGAGTTCGGCATCCGCAAAGTATATGGCGGCAGCGGCCGGAGCGTCTTCGGCCTGCTCTTCCTGGAAAACTTCTGCATCGGAGCCGTGGCCTTGTTCCTCGTCTGGGTCGTGGTGGAAGTCACCCGCATCCCGGTGGAGCGCGGCCTGCAGATTCCCGTCCGCTCCGACCTGGCATTCGACCTGGGCATCTCGCTGCTCGTGCTCGTGGGCATGCCCCTGCTCACCACGCTTTACCCCTTCGCCCGCTACTGCCTGGCGCCGCCCGTCCACAGCATGCACCTGTCCGCGCCGGTGCGCCGCCACCCCCTGCGGGGCAACGCCGTTTTCCTCTTCGGCCAGTTCACCGTCACCATCGGCATCCTGGTGGCGGCCATCTACTTCGCGCGGCAGCTTGACTACCTGCTCCACTACGACCTGAACTTCCGCTCGAAGGACATCCTGCGGGTCGAGCCGTTTTATAACGAAGAAGCCAGTTACCAGGTGGTAAACGAAAACGATTGGTTCCGCAGGAGGCTGCAGGCGCAAGAAACCTGGGAACGGGTCGCACGCGAACTGGACGCCTCTCCGCTCTTCTCCGGCTGGACCACGGGCGACCTTCCCGTGACGGACGGCTTTTCCCAGAACGCCTCCGATGCTTCGGGCCGCCCGGTGGAACTTTCCGTGCGTTATGCCAGCCCTTCTTATCTGAAAGTGTTCGATTTCCGCCTGAAGGAAGGCCGGCTATGGGATGAAAACAAAGACAAGTGGACGGATTACAAAATTATCATCACGGAGGAAGCCGCCCGCCGGCTGGGCATCAAGAACCTGCGCACCGACCGCGTGCAGCTGGAAAGCCGGCTCTGGTTCGGCCAAGGCGTGGATTTCAATTACAACCCGCCCTACGAGGTCGTCGGCATCGTGGAGGACTTCTGCGGCGGCAACCTGACCGAAAGAACCATTCCGGCCGTGTTCACCTATTCGGAAAAAGACCCACGCAACCCGCTCCTGCTGGCCGTCGCGCCGGGCCACCGCGAAGAGGCCGTGGCCTTCATGAAAGGGCTGTGGGACGAGCTGATGGGCGGCGGCACGATGGAATACAGCTGGGCCGAGGACGACATCCGCGACCTCTACGCGCAAGACCGGCTGCAAATGCGCATCTTCCTGCTCTTTGCCGCCGTGGCCATCCTGATTTCCGTGTTGGGACTGCTGGGCATCTCGCTCTACGAC
>CALUNJ010000166.1 GCA_944321975.1 uncultured Paraprevotella sp. | reverse complement strand
CCAATCGAAAATATGAACACAAATCATTAAAAATCACGACCATAAGAAAACATCCGTTTCTTACAAGGAAACGGATGCCAAATAACAAAAAAAGATAGAGCAATGTCACAAGATCGAACAGTTTTCCCCGGCGTCGGACCGGCCGAAGATGATTATAGAGAAAACCGGCAGTACCACAGTGGTAATTACTCGCATCCTTATGGAGGCGAAAACAACGGCACAGTCTTCCCGGGCATGAACAACGACAACACCAAAGGGAAACCCGGCCCCGGGTTTCAGCATGCAAACAAAAGACACCCCTCCAAGCCGTTGGTCGGATTCTTATATTCGATTTCCAGAACCGGCTTCGGGGAATATTGGCCGATATACATCGGCCCCAACGTAATCGGGCGTTCGGAAAAATGTGACATCTCATTGCCCGAAGGAACCGTGTCCAAGGAACATGCCGTGATCGTTGTCCGCATGATGAAGAATCCCCAGAAACTAGATGCCTCCATTTCCGACGAAAGGTCGTCCCACGGAACGATGCTCAATGGCGAAAGCATCCCGTCTACCCGCCCGCTTGAATGCAAAAGCGGGGACATCATAACCGTGGGCGAATGCTATCAATTGTATCTGGTCCTTATCGATGCAAAATCCCTTGGCCTGAACATTGCCGAGAATTTCATCAGCGTGTCTTCCGAAGAAGACGGATTCGGTTATGAAGACGAGCCCTTTGGCCAAAGGCGGACCCGGAACGCGGAAGACTTCCCGCCCAGGTTCACCAAAGCCCATCCCCACAACGAATCTCCCACGTATCATGGGACCGTCGGGATGGACGACAACACAAACGGGCCTCAAAAGGGAGGAACTGAATGGTAACATCACATTAGGTATCAAATGGCTACAAAAATAATTCAAGGCGACCAGGAAAAAAGGAGAGGCATTCACTATGAATATGACCCGTCGGACAAACCGTTGGGAGTAGGCGGCATGGGCACAGTGTATCGCGGATGGCGTTTTGATAATTATTCAGGAGAGCAAAGAGAAGTCGCCATAAAGGAACTGAGCGTCGGCCTGCCACAACACGTAATCGCCCGGGCACGCCGCGAAGCGTCCCTGCAATTGAAGAACGACCACCTCATCGAGATGATCGGTTTTGTCGAAATCCGTGCCAAGGACGAACTGGGCACCCCGGTCGTGAGATACTATGTGATCAGCGAATTCCTGCACGGAATCACCTTAGACGCACTTCTGAAGGGGAAAATCACGGATTACCGGGGGGAAGTCATTCCTTTTGCGCAAGAGTTATATGGGCAATACATGAATGACCCCTACCATTTTTCCCTGACCGTAATCCGCAGCCTCCTTTCCGGGTTGATGGCCTTGCATGATGCCGGATATATCCACCGGGACATAGACCCGTCCAACATAATGATCACAGCAGACGGGCATATCAAACTGATCGACTTCGGCATAGCCAAAAACATCAAGGGGAGCCATACGGACGAAGCGTCTTATACCCAAGTAGGCCAGTTTATTGGAAAACCGAAATATGCCGCACCGGAGCTGGCAAGGGGACTGACCAACTCCTTGGGCTTTCCGACAGATTTATACGCGGTCGGGATATTGCTATTCCAATTGGTCACCGGACACGTCCCTTTCGACGGGGAGATGGCCGAAGTCCTGGAAATGCAAATCAACAAAAAAATGCCGTTACAGGAAATCAAGCAAGCCGAACTGCGCAAGATCATCAAAACGGCAACCAGGAAAAACAAGGAACAACGATTCCAAAGTGCAGCGGAGTTCCGCGTCGCCGTGGACAAACTGGTACCCCTTTCATACCCCGGGAAAAACATAAATTGGGGAAAAGTCGGGGCTGTTTCCGCGGCAGCGGCCGTCTTGGCGGGCTGTCTCTGGTGGTTCCTTCCCGACCGTCATCCTGCAACGGGCGGAAGCCAGGAGGAAGCCGGCCGTGTCGCTCTGGCACAAACAGGCAAACAAGAATCTGCCAAGCCTTCACCTGGCGATGATGCAGCCTTATATCTCAAAACAGTATCTGAACTGAAAGACGGGACTACGGCAGGACAAGGCCTGGAGCAATTAAACCGGCTGACGGAATCAACTTCTCCCGAAATCAGCTACAAGGCGACATTCCTATTAAGCAGGCTCTATTTTGCGAATGCGCCAGACCAATCCGAAGTCCCGGATTCCATCAAACAGATGCAAAAAGCGCTCAACAGCCTCATACAAATAGACAATAAGCGGGCGCACACCCTTTTATTGAAAGCGGTGGAAATCAACGGCGACGATTACCATTCGCTATATGAATTGGGGTGCAATTACATGTCGAGGGACAAACGCGGAGCCGACAAAGACCTTGGGCAGGCAAAAACATATCTGCAGAAAGCCCGTTCTTTGGCGGAACAAGCCGGAGACAAAGACTATCAAGACAAGATAGAAAGAAGATTATCAAAACTTTGGTAACTCATGGTAAGAAAAACTGTGTATCAACGACCGGGAGACCCTTACATCTATTTGTATGTAATGGGCGAATGGTATTGCTATGACCCTTCATCAACACCCCTGGGCAGCGGGGCCATGGGCACGGTATACCTGGGCTATTGCGTAAAAGACGGTACGCCGATGGCAATCAAACGAGTGATCGACACCTATGCCAACAACCCGATGATCAGGGCCCGTGCCAAACAAGAGGCTTCCCTTGCGTTCAGGCACCCCAACTTGATAGAAATGATAGGCTACTGTGAATATGCCCCGAACGAGGGTCCCATCTTCCTGATAAGCAAATACGTGAAAGGCGAAAACATAGACAAATACCTCGAATCCATGGCAGACACGCCCTCGCGCATTGACAAAGTGTGCAATGCCGTGTGCCAAGTGCTGAACGCATTGGAATATATCCATTCGCGGGGAGTTGTCCACCGGGACATCAAACCTTCAAACATCATGATTGAAGAAGGCTATAATGTCAGGCTGATGGACTTGGGCATCGCCCGCATGAACGACGGCAACAGTTTCTCCAAATTCGGGTTCATAGGCACTCCGCAATACTCCGCACCGGAACAAATCCTACGGGAAAAAACAGGCATGGTGCAAATCAACGCTTCCACGGACATCTATGCCTTAGGCATCACGTTTTATGAATTACTGACAGGCAGGAATCCGTTCAACAGCGAAGTAGAGACAGATGTGTTGACGCGCCAACTGCGTGAGACACTTCCTGCCGACAAATCCATTCCCAAAAGGTTAATGCAGGTGATTTGGAAAGCCACTGAAAAGGAACAGTCCCAAAGATTCCAAAAGGCATCGGATTTCAGGCAGGCGATACAGGAAGCCATGCAACCCCCCACATCCATTTTCACGAAAATAAAAATATGGTTTTCCAAGTAAATTCAAAATAGAGAGATATGGACTTAATACAAATTCCGACACCCGCATATCTTTCAGCATTCGCAGAGTCCAGGATCGGAGGCCGTGCCGAGAACCAAGACTCCTATGGATGGAAAGAAACCCCGTTTGGCTTCCTTGTCACAGTGTGTGACGGCATGGGCGGCGGCCCCGGCGGCAAAACGGCATCGTCCATCGCGGTCAAAGAAATCATAGCAGGTGTGGCCAACGGCAACATGGAAGACACCACTTCCAACATACTGATAAGGGCAATCCGGCGGGCGAACATGGCTATTCTCGAATACGCCCGCGAAAACCCCTCTTATAGCGGGATGGGATCCACATGCACAGCCTTGCTTATAAGTGAAACATGCGCGACCATTGCACATGTGGGAGACAGCAGGATATACCAG
This sequence comes from uncultured Paraprevotella sp., assembly GCA_944321975.1. GTDB lineage: Bacteria > Bacteroidota > Bacteroidia > Bacteroidales > Bacteroidaceae > Paraprevotella. Next base: position 10,129 of record CALUNJ010000166.1, on the reverse strand, counting down.
ATAAGAGGCAAATTAAAAGTTTACAGGACATTTGACCATTCTATGGTCTTTGACCTCGTAAAACAGAAAGTCATCACAGAAGAACAAGCGAGACTCTCTGCACAATCCAATGTCATTACCCGCGCGCTTGGGGCAAAGTACGATGTGGAAGTCGACTGTGCGGTGCTTCCCTTCCTTGCCGGCGACCGCTTTGTCCTTTGCACGGACGGAATACATGGCGCCATACCGGAACCCCAACTGATAGAAATGCTGTCAAGCCGTTCCCAATCGCTGGGAGCCGTCACAGACGACATTGCGACAACGATTGACGGCGAAGGGCACAACGCCGGTGGAGGTCATGACAACCTTACGATTGCCATAATAGAAACCAACCAAAACTCAATATTAAAATCAAAAATGAATCCGCGTTTAAAAATACTATTTTGTGCCACGGTCATCCTTTGCGTGGCCAGCATTGCCTTGAACATCTTTCAAGCAACCTCCACTGCCGGGAAAAACGACGAGACACAGGCGGGCACCGACTCCGCAATTGTCAACCAGCTGAAAAAGGAGAAAAGCCAACTTGAGAAAAAGGTTGAAAGCCTCAGCATGGAAAAAGATTCCATCAAAAAGGAATCCGGCAAAGCAATAAGAGCATTAAAGAAAGACAGCGCGAACTTCCAGCAAGAAATCACCGACCTTCGCAAAGAAAATGGTGAGCTAAAAGAAAAAAAGGACTGAAATGAAAACATATTCCATTGGACGCGATATAAATTGCGATATTGTAATCAATGACCCGACCGACGTGGTCAGCCGCCGCCATGCCCTGCTGAATGTCACGTCGTCGGGGAAAATGACGATTATGGACCAAAGCAGCAACGGAACATATGTCAATGGCATAAGGATTTCCCAAAATGTCCCGGTTCCTGTTACCCGCAAAGACACGATTTCTTTGGCCCATGTGACCAAACTTGACTGGTCCATGGTTCCCAAATCCAACACCTACATGCGGTATGCCTTGTTCGGGCTTGCGGGAATCTTAATCGCTGCGGGGGTCGTCTTCGGGATAAAGACGTTCATCAACCTCAAAGACAATGGCCACGACAACAACCAAGTCCTCCTTGTTGATTCTGCCGCATTGAAGGAGAAGGAGCAAGCGCGGCTTGACTCATTGGCAAAAGTAGCAAAAACGGATTCCTTGCGCCAAGATTCCCTCAAAAAAGCTGCCCAAAAACGCCGGGACAGCATAGAACGGAAGAAAAAAGAAAAGGCACCCCGGAAAGACAGCGGGCAACGCCCGAAAGAGAAAAAGGAAAAACCAACCCAACCAGCAAATTCAAAGCAAGACATTGGATAATACAAACGACTAAAAAACAATTGTTATGCGTTTACTTAAAGTAGGACGGGACCCGTCGTGCGACATAGTCCTCCAAAGCCAAAGAGTGAGTGCCCTCCACGCAGAAATTACAGTGCTGAACAACGGGGACATTCTCCTTGAAGACAAAAACAGCAGAAATGGGACATTCATCATGAACAATCCCATCAAACCAGGCGTACAGGTCAATATCAAACGGGGCGATGCCATCCGTTTCGCAGACGTTGAACTGATTTGGGACCAGATTCCCTCTCCGGAGGACAATAGTGGTTATAAGGCCATTTATGGAATCGGATCAAATTTCAGAAATGAAATACAGATTAACGGCAACACGGCAAGCCGTTTCCATGCCACCTTAAAAATAGACAAAAAAGGGCACGCCACATTACAAGACCACAGCAAAAACGGCACCACGGTCAACGGACAACGGATCAGGAAAGGACAAACCGTGAAAGTCTCCAAAGGCGATGCGGTGGTCTGTGGCGGCATTCCCGTAAATATCAGCCCATACATTCCTGGCAGCATGTCCATGCGCAAAATTATAGGACTCGTCGCAGCCATCGTGATCATCGCTTGTGGCGGATATGGTGCTTGGTGGTGGATTGACCGACAAAGCACAGCGACGCCCAAAACCACACAGGCCATGGAGAACGCGACGGCTTGTGTCTATGGAGGATATTATTACACCATAACCATAAAAGACGATCCTTTCAAGAACGTGCTAAACGATTGGCCGGAAAAATGGTACGTGGGCACGGACGAAGAAAACGAACTGCAAGTGCACACGAACACCAAAGAGATTAACCCCATCGGTTACACGGGAACCGCCTTTTTCATATCCAAAGACGGCGAAATGGGAACAAACAGGCATATCGCGGTGCCTTGGATGTATCGCACGCCCAAAGTGGAAGAGGACATACGCCAACAAGTGGTAAAATTACGTCAAGTGGCGGAAAACCTGTTATATAACCTTTTGACTTCATCCGTACAAAGCGGCACGCTGTCTGCCAATGATGCCAACGCCTGGCTGAAACGCTACCAGAATTCCGATTTTGAAATCGGAGGCACACATGCATATCTAGGCATCGGACTGAACGGTACGAAAGTCAACAGTCTCAACGACCTTCAACAATGCCAGGTAATCGCAGAATCCGGGGATCCAAAGAAAGACGTTGCACTCATTCGATTAAACTCCCGAAAAACCCCAGAATACATCATAAAAATGGGAGCGGTTTATGACATTGAGAAAGCAAGAGTGGATGAACATTCCTTAAAGCCTCAAGATGAAGATTTCACCATCGTCGGCTACCCACTCGGAGAACGCATATCGAATGAAACTTTTGATGGCAAGGAACTGCGTCCCACCATGCATAAGGCAACACTCAGCAAAACCCCGGATGACAACCAGATGCAGATACAGGCTGTCGGGATTAACGGGCAAAGCGGTTCGCCCGTGATAGACAGCCAACACCGCCTGATAGGAGTGTTGTGCAGCGGCTATTCCGGCACCGAAGTCACATACTGCTGCAACATTAAGCACCTCAAAGAATTGTACGAAAAGAACAAAGTACGCGAATGAATGCCAGAACAATATATTGCCTCGTAATGATACTCTGCACGACGGTCTTGAGCAGCAATGCCCAAACCGTCATCTGGAGTGTCAAACCCATGTATGAAACGATAAAGCCTTATTCCGAAAGCCTTTACCTTTGCCAACTCAATGGCAAATGGGGCGTGGTGGACGCGGGCGGAAAGGCGGTTCTTCCCAACCAATATGATTTTATCACCACGCCACACGAGGGAAACGGCCTCTTCGGAACACTCGAGGGCGGCAAAAACCGCCTGAACGGGCTTATCAGCCCCGACGGGACTTGCACGCCCGTGAACGGGACTTATTACGTGATCCCCCATTTCCCCCATTTTTCAGAAGGAAAACTGTGCGTGTCCGACCCCTCAGGGAAACAAGGCTTCATGGACGAAAACGGCAAAATCGTGGTAAAGTGTCAGTTTGACGTGGTGAGACCTTTTAAGGAAGGGCTGTCCTCCATAAGGAAAGGCCCGTGGGTCTATTATATCCGCGAGAACCATGACGCGGCCCCCGACCGGAATGTCGTATATGCGGAATGGAGAAACGGGCAAATCACGGAAGGGTCTTCATTTAAAAACGGCGAGGCTGTCGTAGGCTATGGAGGCAAATACAAGGTCATCGACTTGCAAGGGCGTGAACTGAGAAATTTCAGCGCCTCAAAATGGAAGATAAATCCTGCGGACTATACCATTGTTTCCAACGAGGACAAAATCCAAGAAGAAGCAGCCAAAGCCACAGTCCCACAATCCCCCGTCGAGATTTTTTCGGAAGATGGGAAATATGGGTTCCGATTGAATGGCAAAACGATTCTTTATCCGACCTTAAGCAGCGCGTCGCCCATTGACCTGAACCAGGTCTCGATAGCCGCTTATCATGGCAAGACCGGCTTGCTGAAGGTCATTGACGGAGTTGTGCAATCTGCACTTCTGTCCAATGGCCAGGCTGCCGAACGGATCCACGTCGACAAGAAAGGCAAAACCGACATGTTACAATATGCCATCATCTTGCCAAAACAAATTATCGGGCACACGAAGTTATTGGTGGACAAAGGAAACAGTCATTTTGAAGACGTCTCCTCGGCCGTTGTTGCGGACGGCGGGAATAAACTGACCTATGATTTTTATCCGGAAATAGAAGACAACGAGAAGGACAAAAGCCTCAAGTGCAAACTATTGTACGAAGGCATGGAAATCTTGAATGAAACATTCACCCTGTCTGTAGAAAGGCCCGTCAGATTGCGGCTTTCTGAGCCTTTTGCTACCACAGCCCAAGCAGACATAAAAACCGAGATTCAGGAAATCGCATCCACCATATTCAACGACTCCGACCGTGATGTCACGGTTACTGCCACGCTGTCTGTGGATTGCCGCTCGAACAAGGCCGTCTCCCGTTCATTCAACATCACGATTCCCGGCAATTCGTCCCGGAGAATCAGCGTTCCGGTAACGGTCAAGGTCGACGAACACGCCGCGGCGGTCATTAGATTAAATTCCGGGGAACAGAAGAAATCCACCGTTTCCCTGAAAATATATTAATTAAATAAAATTTCAAATTATGAAACGATTTATGCTTAGTATTGCTGCACTCTTTGTCGCAGCTTGCGGATTTGCCCAAGACTTAGTGCCGGCAAGTCCAGACTCGGACAGTAATGTTGCTGGCATCGTTCCCAAGTCCTTTGCTTTGACAATAGGGCCGAAAGTCGGTATAAACTATTCACTCGCCGGAGATCCCGACGGAATGAATCTCGGCATCGGAGGCAATACCGGGTTCAGCGGCGGATTGGCCGCAAATGTCCGGTTCGGGAAACGCGCGCTTACGAAGTTTGCGGACACCGGGCGTTTCGGCGTACAACTGGAAGCCCTGTACGCCATGCGCTCGCTCAAGTCGGACGCGGAAAACATCAATATGAATTGCTACGAGATCCCCCTGCTTTTCCAATGGTGGTTCGTGCGCGACCTCTGTGTGGAAGTAGGCCCCACCTTCACCGGCGCTTTCAGCACCTCTCCCAAAGAGTTGAGATATAACAACGCCGTATTCCAAACCGAAGAAATAAAAGGGAACGACGTGATGCTCACTATTGGCGCGGAATACAAGACCCAAAAAGGATTTGCCGCGAGTTTGAGGTATAACCTTGGCAACAGCGATCTTGCCGGGAACTTCCAGACCAAAGTCAGCACCATCTCATTCCATATCGGTTGGTTGTTTTCCATTGTCAAATAATTAAATCACACGAAGATGAAGAGAATATTCTTTATTTTGACGAGTGTCCTCACGCTTGTCTTGTCGTCTTGTTCTAACGACGACATCCCAGTAAGCCAGTCCACCACATTTAAGATTGACCCGGCGAATGTCATACGGCCTTTTACTTATGAGGTCAATCCGGGAGACCTTGAAGGAATCGATTCGGAGAATGCCTTAAGAGTCCGCCTGCTGGTGTACAATTCAGAAAACGTCCTTGTTCAGACAGCAACACAATATTTATCCAGCTACGCGAGTATCATGTCCACGTCTGTAAACCTGGAAAAAGGCGATTATACCGCAGTGGTTATCACAGACGTTGTGGAAAAAGACGGGGACAACATCAGTTGGGCTTGCTGGGAGTTGTCTGAAGAAAGTTCGCTGACCACGGCAAGAATCACAGACCTGGGTTACATCGGCGGAAAAGCCAAGATTCTGGGCATCGGTTCGAAAAAGATCAGCATAACGGGAGAAGCCGAAGAAATTTCAATCGACCCGATGCCTGCGGGCGCCGTGCTGTGTACGGTATGGAGCAACATTCACACCTTCTCGGACGTAAGCATGATTGAACTCGAAACCAACCGGTCGAGCGATTACCTGGTCATGAACAGCGACGGAGGATATAATGTGGCCATAGAAAACGACAACAACAAATACAGCTGGCGCACGAACTATGTCGAACCGTCAGAATATCCCAACAGCACCAACGTTTACGGGTATTGTTTCACCCTCCCCACCAACAACATCAGCTTCAGATATTGCATAACGACTTCCAGCTCTGAATCCTTGTACACGAATGAGTTCTCGCTCAACATCAAGGCCGGTGCCGAATACTATTTTGAAATAGACCTTTGCGATCCGGACAATGACAATCTCATCACGTTTGACGCGTTTGAAATACCCGGAAGTGAGTTTGCGACAGCAAAAAGCGAGGGTAAGCGGTCTGAAGGCACAAAGATGCAACCCATCCAGCAGACCAACTCCGCAAAACTGAGCACACTCATTCAATGACCATACAACCATGCGAAGCATATTGAGCTTCATATCTGTACTTTCCCTGATAGTGGTGGGCTGCTCATCCGATGAAGATATATCGGACGGGCCGGCCACCACTATTGAATACAAGTATTTGGCACATAACCAATGGATATATGCCCGGATGAACCACGACTATTTGTGGCGGGAGGACATGCCCGACAGTCTGGATTGCGACTATACCCTGACTCCGCCGGACTTCTTCAAGACGCTGTTGTCGCCGAAAGACAGGTTTTCGTATCTGACAAACAATCCGGCATATCGCCCCGCCAACATCCACAACTACGGAATTGCCTATCAGGCGTATTCCGACATGACAGGGAACCAGGCCATACAGATCCTGTACACGACAAGCGAAGAAGCCAAATCACGCGGGATCAAGCGCGGCGACTTTTTCCAAGTGACAGACCAACTGCCGCACGCCATCAGGCTCGCAAAGGTCGCATTGGACGACCAGGGGATTTTTGTGAAAGAAGGCAATCCCGAGATTGAATTGTCCAGCCATCTTCCCACCCCGAATTCAACGGTGATCGTGGACTCCGTTTATTACGCCGACGATAAAACGATAGGCTATCTGTGCTATGCCGAATACGACAACATCTCGGACTTATACGCCCCTTTGAAAAAATTCTCAGACCATCGGATTTCAGACCTGATCCTTGATCTAAGATACAACCCCGGAGGATATGTTTCCACTTGCCAATACTTGTGCAATTGCATCGTCCCCGAAAGAGGCTACACACAAATTTTCCAGCAGTGCAGCTATAATGACATCTTGTCGGAATTTTACGAAAGGACCACTGGCGACGAACGTACATACACCTTTTTTGAAGAAGTGGAGGAAACGGGCGGCAACACCCTCGGCACCCAGCTGGTTCCCTTGAACCTCTCCAAGATATACGTCTTGACGTCCAGCCACACGGCTTCTGCCAGCGAAGCTACCATCGTATGCCTGCGCCCATATATGGAGGTGACCCTCATCGGGGAAACGACGGTGGGAAAAGGAGTCGGTTCGTGGGCCATAGCGAACAGTGAATATAGGTATGCGATTCAACCTATCACCATGAGGTATTACAACGCGCAAGGAGAATCCACGCCCGATGACGGTTTAAGCCCGGACTATTTCATTCCTGACGGTTATGCCACACGGGAAAAAGAATTGGGTGACATCCACGAACCGCTGTTGCATCAGGCGTTGCAGTTAATTTGCCCCGATTGGTTTCCGCCAATGCCAACGGGCAGAAACGTCCAGCCGAAAGCATACAGCTTGACCCCGGTCGGGCTACCCTCATACGTTACAGAGTACAATCAAAAACAGAACAAAATATGAAGATTAAAAGTTTATGGTCTATCGTAGCCCTTTGCTGCTTCATCCCCGGTTACGCTCAAGACATCCAGAAAGTGATATTGAAAGACGGCTCTGAACTGGTTGGATATATCTCCCGGCAACGCCCGGGGGAAAACCTCACGTTCACGACCCAAAGCGCAACCATCATGACCAACACAGAAAAAGTGAAATCCATCGTTGACCACCAAGTGAACGCAAAGGATCTCTCGAAAGAATGGAAACAGTGGGCGGAAAAAAACAGTGCGCTGATGGGAACCGGAGACAACGCACATCTTACCTTAAGCGATATCGTCATGTCGAACGGAACGGTAAATCACGTGCGCATACTTGAACGCGGGGCAAAAGTAAAATACCTTGAGCTTCGCCCCAACAATTATTCCCTGTCATGGGATACCATCACCATGATAAAAGCAGAGCCACGCCCGAAACTGCAACTGTCCGGCATAAACCGCAAGTACAAACTCCGATCGGGAATGGAGTACCAGGGACAATACGTGGAAGAGATTCCCGGCAAGACCCTCAGCCTGTATCAGGATGACGGGGTCACCCTCGTCTTCAACCGTGACGAAGTGCTCAAGGACAACCGGTACAAGATCAACCCCAACCAAACCCTTTTTGAACAATCCGGACTAATTGATATCGTGCAACTGAAAAACGGGAAGTCGCATAAGGGCATCATCATTGAACGCAACTATTCGGACACTGACACCATCTCAAACGACTATCTCCTGATTCAAGCCGAGAATGGTTCCATCCAAAGCATAAGCCTCGCCGATGTGCTCGAATACCGCAAGGAGCCGAATCCTGCATACAAGCCATTGACGGACATCTTGCTGAACGAGGGAGAATTTGTGGTGAACAGGAACAAGGTCGTCCCCCAAGCCGTACAAGAGTCCAAGGGCACCATCCTTTTCAACACGGATTCCGTCGAAGTCGTAATCCCTGCGGGAACCCCGTCGACAGAAATAATCATTGAATCCAAATTCACGGACAATATCCAAGCCTCCCAGTTGAAACTGGTCAGAGCAAAAGAATACCATGACAAAAAAGAGAAAAAAACGGTCCATGGCCTGACTTATGAAGATATTGTCAAAGAGGCTCTGCGCCCCCAAGAAGCAGAAACCAGCATAAACGGTATCACCAAAATCACATTCTCTGTAAAAGGCCATGGCATCTATTCTCTTTATAATCCTTCAAAAAAAGAAGTGATATTATTCAGAATCGATTAGCCCGGCATTTTGAAGAAACATTTTGCCGGAAAGTCCGGCTCCGTTTTATGCGATAAAGACAAAAACCATCTGTTTATCCACATTATCAGATTTCAAGATGACACAAAACCTAAAGGTCATAACTATCGGACGAAACAAAGACAGTGATATCTATTTGGACGAAAGCTGCAAACTGGCAAGCCGCAATCATGCTTCGATTTTCTACGACGGGAATCAACTGATGTTTCGTGACACCAGCACCAACGGAACGATGGTAAACAACGTCCGGGTGAACCACCGGACAGTGCCCATCTCCGACGGGGACATCATCATGATCGCGGGCCGTTACCCCGTCAGCTGGGCACAAATCCATGCGTTTTTCCCGCCCCGGAAACCGGAACCGGACAGTACGGTTTGGAGCAACGGGCAGCCCAAGGACTCGCAACCCATAAACCGGACCAAATGGAATTGGGGCGCATTCGGGCTATATCCCATATGGGGCTTTTTCAACGGCTGCTGGTGGGGCTTCCTCGTCTCCATGTGCTTCGGCCTGCTCTATCCCCTGCCGAATATCATTTTCGGCATTTTCGGGACAAGGTGGGCGTGGGACAACCGCAAGTGGAACAGTCCGCAAGAGTTCGTAAAGACCCAATCGGTTTGGGCCATATGGGGCATTGTCATATTCTGCCTTCAGATTCTGGCTTACCTGTTCTTCGGAATGACCATTCTTGCAAACCTGTGAACAAAACGCTTTTTTCCGGATCAAGCGATGGCCAAAATCATGAGGGCGGGAGCGGAAAACGTTTCTGCGGCCTTGTGAAGACAAACAGGAAATCAACCGTGGCAGAATAAGACAAAATCGCCCTCAAAAGGGACGCAAATTTCTCTCAAGTGATTCACCCATTTTTCTCAAGTGAAAAAAATGTGAATCGCTTGAGAGAAATCCTTTTGTTGCAAGAGATTCCTATTCCACTGTTTATCAACGAAATAAAAAACGCCTCCAAAATAGGACAATATGGACTTGGGAATGAAACCCACACTGGTTCCCGCAACGATTCCATTGTGCCCATAATGGCCTTCCCCGCCATTGTCCGCAAGAAGTCCCCTCCTGACGCACTCATTGTGCGGCAAGAGGGGACTTCTCTCCATGTCATTCCAGCACCGGGACTATCCCCGTCCGGACATTATTTCTTGCACACGTTCCAAGGCTTGATCTGCTTGAAGAAATCGTTGCCCTTGTTGTCTACCAGGATGAAAGCGGGGAAATCCTGCACTTCGATCTTCCAGATGGCCTCCATGCCCAGTTCCGGATATTCCACGCATTCGATGCTCTTGATGTTGTTCTGCGCAAGGATGGC
>CALUNJ010000165.1 GCA_944321975.1 uncultured Paraprevotella sp. | reverse complement strand
CAGAGCAAACAGAGGTCATAGCCTCCAGTTTGTCAAAAGTTAAACAGCCTTTTGAGGCTGCTTCTATCATGCCTGCATCCTCCGAAACAGGAATAAATGCGCCTGACAGTCCGCCTACGTGTGAACTTGCCATGATTCCGCCTTTTTTAACTGCATCATTTAACATTGCAAGTGCTGCTGTTGTGCCGTGTGCACCGGCATGTTCCAAGCCCATTGCCTGAAAAATTCCGGCGACGCTGTCGCCTATTTCCGGTGTAGGTGCAAGTGAAAGGTCTATTATACCAAATGGCAGATTCATTCTCTGTGCCATTTCCCGCCCGACAAGTTCGCCTGTTGAGGTGATTTTAAAAGCAATTTGTTTGATTTTATTTGCCATATCGCTGAAATTTGTACCTTCAGGCAGTGATTCAATAGCTGCTCTGACGACTCCCGGCCCTGATACTCCTACATTAAGTGCGCATTCAGGTTCTCCATAACCGTGGAATGCGCCGGCCATAAACGGGTTATCCCCCGGAACATTGCAAAAACATACAAGCTTTGCTGCGCCTATTCCGTCTTTGTCTGCGGTTAATTGTGCGGCTTGTTTTATTGTCTGTCCCATTTTTAAAACAGCATCCATATTTATGCCGGCTTTAGAGCTTGCAACGTTTACGGAGGAGCAGATTCTTTCAGTTTGTTTAAGCGCTTCGGGTATGCTTTCTATAAGTGCAATATCACCGCGCGTACAGCCTTTTTCAACGAGCGCCCCGAAACCGCCTATGAAATTAACTCCGACATCTTTAGCTGCTTTATCCAGAACTTTGGCAAGATGTACGTAGTCGTATTCTTTACAGGATTCTCCAACAAGCGAAATAGGTGTGACGGAAATTCTTTTGTTAATAATAGGAATAGAGTATTCTTCTTCTATTTCATTTGCCATTGCCACAAGGTTTTTGGCGTAACGGGTAATTTTTTCGTAAATCTTTTCACCGGCAATTTTTACATCAGCGTCGCAGCAGTCACGCAGACTGAGTGCCAGTGTAACAGTTCTTATATCAAGGTGGTGTACACGTATCATGTCGATTGTTTCTAAAATAGAATCAGCGTTTATATAACTCATTTTTCCTCTGTAAGTGTTTATATATTGTGCATTTTGTCAAAGATTTGTTTTTTTTGAACCCATATTTCCATATGCAGTTCTTCGCCGGCTTTTTGGATTGCTTCTTTTATTTCTTTAAAAGATTTTTCTGCTTTTGAAATGTCTCCGAGCAAAAACATTACAAAATAATCCTGCATAATGGTTTGTTTTATGTCTTCGATATTGACATTGTATTGTGCAAGAACATTGGCTACTTTAGCAACAATGCCGATTCTGTCTGCACCGTATACGGTAATTATTATTTTATTTTCGGATTTGTTTTCCTGCATTATTTTTCCTCAATTGTTATTGTACGCATTATAATAATAGCTTATTTAATAAATTAAGTCACCGCTATAGATTATTTTTTCTTTATTTGTACTGTCAAGGACAACCAAATTACCTTGATTGTCAATGTTTTTAGCAATGTATTGTTCTTTTTTGTCATTATCTCTCTGCTGTATAAAAACGGTTTTACCTAAAAAATCAACGTATTTTAGATAGTCATTTTTAAAATATTCAAAGCCGTTTTGCATTGCGTTATTGTAATTTTCAAAAAAAGAATCAATCAGTTTTTTTAAAAACTCTTCTTTGTTGATTTGTTTCCCGGTTTCAATATTTAACGAAGTTGCAGGTCTGTCAATACTGTTCAGGGTTTTATCATCCATATTGAGGTTTATGCCGATGCCGAGGACAATACCGGACAGCTGATTATTTTTGATAACACCTTCACTTAAAATTCCGCAGATTTTTTTGTTATTAACAAGAACGTCATTCGGCCATTTGATTTGCGGTTGAACATTGTATGTTTTTAGAACATCTGCACTAACCACACTCATATACTGGGTAAGATTAGTGATATATTTTGTGTTTTGCGGTTTTAAAACTAATGACAGATATATATTTTCGCAATTTTTAGACACCCATACGCGGTTAAAACGTCCCCTGCCTTTTGTTTGTTCATTTGCAATTATGACTGTTTTATCGTCTAAGGTGTCAAAATTGGCTTTGCCGTATGTGTTTGTGGAATCGATACAATCAAATTTTAAAAGTTTCATTTATTTAGATTGTTCCACTCTTTTTCTCAGCATTAAAACAGTACCCTGTTCATCATAACAGGCGTTGTCAACCCAGCGTCCGATAAGATTTTGTTTTGCATCATAGAGGTATTGTTCTCTTTCCGAAACCACGTAGGTTGCGTTTTTAAATGCACCGTATTTGTTGTAAGCAACCGAGCGATGCGGGTAAACATTGTAGGGTTTATTCAAAACATCAACTTTAAACAGAGAACCTGTTTCGCTGTAATAATAGTTATGATACGGGTCGTTAGTGTATCTTACACCGTATGTGCCGTCGGAGAACAATGCAAGATAACGGTTTCCGACTTTATGCACCCCGTTTTTCATAGATGTGTAATTTTCCATGTAATTTGGGTCGGACCAGTAGTCCCTGAATTCATTCGGGCCTAAAGCGTAATCAATATTTTTAAATGTTTCTTCTCTTGCAAGTTCTGCATTAATCTCTGCATTGCCCTGTAATACCAGTGCTGACGCAGGTAACATAATAAAGAATGTGAGAATTGTTAATAAAAACTTTTTCATAAATTCATAATATAATAAAAATACTCCATAAGTCACACACTAATGGAGTATTTTTTATAATTTTTTTCTTAAAGTTTTTATTAAACTTTAGCTTTAGCTGTTTCAACAATAACAGAGAATGCTTCGGGTTCTCTTACTGCCATATCGGCGAGCATTTTTCTGTTAACCTGAATGTCAGCTTTTTTCAATGCATTCATGAATTTAGAATAGCTCAAGCCGTGTTGTCTAACAGCAGCGTTGATTCTAACAATCCATAAACGACGCATGTTTCTTTTTCTGTTGCGTCTGTCTCTGTATTGATATTTGAGTTTTTTCATTACAGCTGTATTAGCAACTTTAAAGATTCTGCTTCTTGCGCCGATAAAGCCTTTAGCTAATTTTAATATTTTTTTGTGTCTTTTTCTTAAGACATTTCCGCGTTTTACTCTCATTTTTTAACCTTCCTTATCTTGAATATTTTTTGTACGGTAATTCTCTTGAAACCAATTTCAAATTAGTTTCTGATACTTCTGTCATGCCGGTCATTCTTCTTTTTCTGTCGGCAGACTTGTGTTGAAGCAGGTGTTTTTTACCTGAGGAAAGTCTCATGATTTTG
>CALUNJ010000164.1 GCA_944321975.1 uncultured Paraprevotella sp. | reverse complement strand
GTGGACAGCCTTTACACCCGCAACGACCTGAACCTGGAACGCGGCTGTTTCCGGGTCAAAGGCGACACGGTGGACATCTACCTGGCCTACTCGGACAACCTGCTGCGCGTAACGTTCTGGGACGACGAAATCGACGCCATCGAAGAAGTCGACCCCGTGAGCTGCCTCCGCCTGGGGAGCTTCGACGAATACCGCATCTACCCGGCCAACTTGTTCATGACCACCAAAGAGAGCACGATGAGGGCCATCCACCAGATCGAAGACGACCTGCACAAACAGGTGCAATTCTTCGAAGAGGCCGGAAAACCCTACGAAGCCAAACGCATCTACGAACGGGTCACCTACGACATGGAAATGATCCGGGAACTGGGCCATTGCAGCGGCATCGAAAACTACTCCCGCTACTTCGACGGGCGCGCACCCGGCACACGCCCGTATTGCCTGCTCGACTTTTTCCCTGAAGACTTCCTGATCGTCATCGACGAAAGCCACGTGACCGTCCCGCAAATCAACGCCATGTACGGCGGCGACCGCGCCCGGAAAAAGAACCTGGTGGAATACGGATTCCGGCTGCCGGCAGCCATGGACAACCGCCCGCTGAAATTCGAGGAATTCCAGCAAATGGCCAAACAAGTCATCTATGTCTCCGCCACGCCGGCCGAATACGAGTTGCGCCAAAGCGAAGGCATCGTGGTAGAACAAGTCATCCGCCCCACAGGCTTGCTGGACCCTGTCATCGAAGTGCGCCCCAGCCTGAACCAGGTGGACGACCTGATGGAAGAGATACAACTACGGGTGGAACGGGACGAGCGCGTGCTGGTCACCACCCTGACCAAACGCATGGCGGAAGAACTCACGGAGTATCTCATCAAGCATGACATCCGCACAAATTACATCCACAGCGACGTGGACACCCTCGAACGGGTGCAAATCATGGACGACCTGCGTGCCGGCCGTTTTGACGTGCTGGTAGGAGTCAACCTGCTGCGCGAGGGGCTGGACCTGCCGGAAGTCTCCTTGGTGGCCATACTGGACGCTGACAAAGAAGGATTCCTCCGCTCCCACCGCTCGCTGACCCAAACCGTGGGACGCGCGGCACGCAACGTCCATGGAAAAGCCATCATGTATGCCGACCGCATCACGGAAAGCATGCAGAAGACCATCGACGAAACCAACCGACGGCGGGAAAAACAGCTGAAATATAATGAGGAACACGGCATCACGCCACAGCAAATCAAAAAAGCACGGAAGATGACAGACCTCATCAACGCCAATGCGGAAGCCCACACGGAAACACGGGCTTACGTGGAGCCGGAAGAAAAGACAGTGGCTGCGGACCCCGTTGTGGAGTACATGACCCGCGACCAGCTGGAAAAGAGCATCGCGCACACCCGCAAACTGATGCAGGAGGCGGCCAAGAAACTGGACTTTATCGAAGCCGCACAGTATCGCGACGAGATGATGCGCATGGAAGAACTGCTGAAAAGCAAATAAGGGAGAGGGAGCCCCTCCCCCTTATTTATTTAAAATTCCCACTTGCAAGCGAGCGTAGGAATAGCGTAGAAACGGTTATTCTGCCCCCGGTCATTATAAATGAAATTATTGCTGACTTCCACTTCCGTCCCCACACTCAATTTGAAATCATCGCTCACCCGCCTTAACGGAGCCAGATTAAACCAAAACTGAGGTTCGGCAAGCAATATCAAATTCCCGTTCACCGTATTGTCGTACCATAAATCCGCGAAACCGCCAAACGTGCACAACCCTTTGGCAAAGCACGTGCGCCAGGCCCCTGTCAACTGCCAGGCATGACTATAAGGGCCTTTCTTAGCCAGATACTTATACATGGCCTGCACAGAGAAGCCCCTTCTGAAATCCCTGCTACTCCAGTTGTATGCCACACCAACCAGGTAAGCGTCCCCAAAAGCATAGCCATCCCCCTTCCCCGTCCCGTAGCTCAAACCTCCGTTATATTCCACATGAAAAGCCACAGGCATCTTCCGGGTTTGGATTTCCCGGGAAATCTCGCCATACGCCCCGCGTAAGACATTATCCCCGAAGTCCGCATCCATAAAGAAATAGGTACTCCCCCATTTATCTGCCGTAAAATTCTCAACGGTTGCCGTCAGGTGCTGACGCGAAGATAATTCATTCCCGTACGCACCATGACCCAGGTCGTAATGTAACTGGACGTTGAGTTGAGCGAAGCCTTGAACGGCACACATACACAAGGCACCCGCATAAACAAATTTTTTCCTCATTACTTTTGATTTTAAAAAACGGCGGCAAAATTATAAAATTCATCGAAATATTCTCTCCAACTCCTCAGAGAAAAGAATAAAGAGGATATAGATTCCCTCCGCTCCTAAAAAAAACAGGATTACACAACAGTCTCAATATAAACCGGCTATAGAAAAACCAGAAAAAAGTGCATAAAAAAAGTCCTCGAAAAATTTGTCGGTTCGGAAAAAGTGCGTACCTTTGCAACCGCAAACGAGAAACAAAGCATTCAGGATTACTGAAGCAAAAAGTTCTCAAGCCAAAGAGGGCGCTTAGCTCAGCTGGTTCAGAGCGTCTGCCTTACAAGCAGAGGGTCGGGGGTTCGAATCCCTCAGCGC
>CALUNJ010000163.1 GCA_944321975.1 uncultured Paraprevotella sp. | reverse complement strand
AAAAAATCCGGTTCTCGGCACAAAACGCAAAAATAATCCGCCGCATCCGCCATACGGACTAAGAAGGATTCCCCCGAGACCACACCCGGAAAATAGCACGCCCCTCCAACAGGACGCGCCGCGTCTCCTCGCGGCAACCGGAAAACTACCGGGAGGCCCCACCACGGTTAAATTTACCTAAAGGGCAATTTTGTCCTACGTTTTATCTTGAAAAGTCACATCCTTCAGGGCAAATCATCCTTATATTTGTATTTCCATAGGCTATCCCCCTCGCGGGCAAGAGAAAAAGAAACAGTAACATTAAATACTTCTATATGAAAAATCACTATTGGCTTGGCTTGTTGGCTGTTTGCGTCACTTCAGGCCACATGGAAGCGCAAAACCCCGTCATCCGCGACCAGTTCACGGCCGACCCCACGGCCCGCGTGTTCAACGGAAAAATGTACCTCTACCCCTCCCACGATATTCCCAGCCCTGTGGAAAGGCTGAAGGAATGGTTCTGCATGGGCGACTACCATGTGTTCTCGTCCGAAAACCTCACCGACTGGACCGACCACGGCGTCATCATCGACCAAAACGACGTGCCATGGGTGCAACCCGACTCTTACTCCATGTGGGCTCCAGACTGTGTGTACAAGGACGGCACCTATTACTTCTATTTCCCCTCCACGCCCAAGGGCGAAGGACGCCGCGGATTTGCCGTGGGAGTGGCCACGGGCAAACACCCCGAAGGGCCGTTCACTCCGCTGGAGCAACCCATAGAGGGCGTGTCCGGCATAGACCCCTGCGTGATGTTCGACACCGAGGGGAAAGCCTACCTCTTCTGGTCGGGCGGAGGAATACGGATGGCCCGCCTGAAGGACAACATGACGGAACTGGACTCCGAGCCGCAAACCGTGAAAGGACTCCCGGAAGGTTTCAAGGAAGGTCCCTTCGCCTTCGAACGGAACGGGAAATACTACCTCACGTTCCCGTGGGTGGAAGACAAGACGGAAACCTTGGCCTATGCCATGAGCGACCAGCCGATGGGGCCATACACGTTCAAAGGCAAAATCATGGAGCAATCGCCCACTGGCTGTTGGACCAACCACCACTCCATCGTGGAATACAACGGACAGTGGTACCTGTTCTACCACCACAACGACTATTCGCCGGAATTCGACAAACGGCGCTCCACGCGCATCGACTCGCTCTCGTTCAACGACGACGGCACCATCCGCCCTGTGCGTCCCACGCTGCGCGGCGTCGGAATCACAGACGCCCGGAAACCCGTCCAGATAGACCGTTACAGCGAAATCACGCCGGGGGCATCCATCGCCTACCTTGACCCGGACCACAAGTTCGAAGGCTGGAAGACCGTGTTGGAAAGCGAAAATGCCTCCATACGTTACAACAGGATTGATTTCGGCACGACGCCTGCACGGGAAATCACCGTAAGAGTGAAATCCCCCGCCGGAGGACGCCTGAAAATCGGCCTCTCCGGACTCCCGGATTTCACGATGAAGGTTCCCCGAAGCGACCAATGGATCCTCGTGACCCACCCGGTCAGCTCCGCGCCCACAGGCCTGCACGACCTCACCGTGTCGCTCGAATCCGGAAACGGGACGGAACTGGATTGGGTCACCTGGAAATAGGAACCACCCCACTCCTCCCGGATGAGCCTGAGCGGGCGGAAGGAAATGCGACGGCGTTCCTTCCGCCCGCTCCCGGCTTCGCACCACCCGCCCTATGCCCCATGCCTCCCGGCCCCGCGCCACGATTGCAAAAAAATCAAGACATTTCACCGACTTTTCGGGAAGGGACAAGCCTTGTCATGCGGGAAAAATCCGGCCACCCCTGTATTCCGCCACACCTCCCTCAAGAGGAATGCAAATTTCCCGCTTGAGAAAAAAAGAATTCCCGCTTGAGAAAAAAATGTGAATCGCCCGAGAAAAATCCAGCGGCCTCACCAGAAACCAGGTATATCTGATTACCAACACATTACGTTCACACCAGCAACTATCTATGCGAAAGACATTCCGGCTGCCCGTTTCTGCAAAGAAGCCCCTTCGGAGTCCCTTCCGGCCTCAAAAAAGAAATTGACAAGAACTCACAAATCCCTCAAACAAGATATGGCGTAAACGCCCCCTTCCCAAAAGCCAACACCCGGAAAGCACGTCCTTCCGGCAACCCATCCTCATGCCAGCAGGCGCAAAATCCATTTCAAGAAACTGATTTCCATTCAAGACATGGCGCGAGCCCCCGATTTTTTCCTATCTTTGCAACCACCAAATCAAACATTAACGTTAAGCAAACCATGAAACAAAAAAACGCCCCCAAAAAAGGAATAGGTTGCCCGGGATCCGCCTGGCTTCTCCTGCTATTCATCGCAAGCGCCTGGCAAGCTGCTGCAAAAGACATTGAAAAATGGCGGATATTCGAATTGAGCTGGCCTGCCGAAGTCCAAGGGAACCCCTTCTGCGACGTGGAATTGTCTGCACGGTTCATCCACGAAAAAGACACAGTGGTCGTAAAAGGATTCTACGACGGAGACCATACATATAAAATCCGGTTCATGCCCGAAAAGGAAGGCAAGTGGACCTACCAGACCACCAGCAACGTCCGCAAGCTCAACCGCAAGAAAGG
>CALUNJ010000162.1 GCA_944321975.1 uncultured Paraprevotella sp. | reverse complement strand
TCGATTTCTCCCCATTTGCCGTCGCGATAGTAGCAACGCACATTGTAATCCGTCTTCATGTAACCGAACGACAGATTCGCCCAATCAATTTCTTTCATTTCTCTTTCTTGTTTTTGCTTTCTGAAAGGCAAAATTACTGAAAAAAGCCAAACTTAGGCACAAAAGGCCGGGTTTTATTTCACTTTATCAGTTTTTTTCTCCATTTTCCAATATTTTCTTTATTTCCTCGTCCGTGGCATAAAGTTTTTCCCGGCAAAAGGCGGCCAGTTGCTGGGCTTCTTTGACCAAAGCGGCCAACTGGTCGATGCCGGTGTCATTGCTTTCTATTTTCCGCACCAGCTCCTCCAACCGCGCCATGGCTTCTTCGTAAGACAACGTTTGCTTTTTCATGACGGTCTGTGTTTTTTATTGTACAATCGAACGGATTTCCCCCTCCGCCAGGCGGGTCGTGAGCGTGTCGCCCGGATGCAGCCGCGCGGCATCGCGCACCAGCTCCCCGCCGCAGAAGCTCATGCTATAGCCCCTTTTCAGCAAATTCTCAGGATTGGCGGCTTCACAACGCTGCCCGGCCAGCTGCAGGCGGAAACGCTCGCGCTCCATCCGCAAGGGCAAAGCCATGCGCAACCGTTCCATGGCGCGTTGCAGGCGATGTTCGTCCCCGGTGCGGCGTTGCAGCCAAGCATGCCCCATCCGTTGCAAAAGACGGTCCAGGCGATGTTCGTCCGCCATCTTCACCCGCACGAAAGCGGAAGAAAGACGCGCCGCCACCTGCACCATGCGCCCCCGCTCGCGTTCCATCCGCCTCTCCGCCCCCTCCGTGGCCCGCCGGGAAAACTCTTCGAGCCGGGAAGCCGTCTCCAACTGGTGGTTGACCAGAAAAGCCGCGGCTGCCGTGGGAGTCTTCACCCGCGTATGCGCCACGGCATCAATCACCGTGTCGTCGCGCTCGTGCCCGATGCCGGTGATGACAGGCAACGGGAACTGTGCGCAGGCCGCCGCCAACAGGTAAGTGTCAAACCCCGAAAGGTCGCTGGTGGCTCCCCCGCCCCGGATGAGGACCACCACGTCCCATTCCCCGCGCTCCGCCATGATGGCATCCAAGGCCGACAGAACGGACTGTTCCACCCGCTCTCCCTGCATGACGGCTGGAAACAGCCGGGTCGTGAAACGAAACCCGTACTCATTGCGCAACAGTTGGTTGCAGAAATCGCCGTAGCCCGCCGCCGTGGCAGACGAGATGACCGCGATCCGGTTGGCCAGCATCGGCAAGGGAAGCGACTTGTTGTCGTCCAAAATGCCGTCGGCCTCCAGCCGGGCCAGGATTTCCCGTCGCAACCGCGCCAGGTCGCCCAACGTATAAGCGGGGTCGATGTCGCGCACCGTCAGCGAATAGCCGTAAAGTTCATGGAAAGACACCGTGACTTTCACCAGCACCTTCAGTCCGGGCGAAAGCGGGCGCCCCGTTTCGCGTTCGAACATCGGCTTCAGCAAACCGTAAGTCCCCGCCCAGATCACGCCACGCGCCTTGGCCACCAAGTCGCGCCCGCGCTTGTCCTTCTCCACGAACTCCACATAGCAATGGCCATTGTAAGCCGGCCGCACTTCGCTCAGTTCGGCCTGCAACCAATATTCTCCATCAAGCGTGTTTTCCACCACGCCCCGCACCAGGTTGTTCAGTTCGTATAATGTCAACGTTTCCATTTCATGCCTGCAAATAAGCCTGCAACCCGCGTTGCGAACAAATGGCGGCCCCGCCCAGCAGCCTGTCGCCCGCATAGAACACGGCCGACTGACCCGGCGTGACGGCCGAAGCCTTCTCCTTGAAACACACCAGCCACAGTTCTTCGCCCGGCACTTCGCCGGGAAACAGGTTCTTCACCTTGCGCACACTGCACGGCAGCGGCCGGCTGCGGTAGCGGATGCGCACAGCCAACCCGTCGCCCGTCAAATCCTCCTCATTCACCATGCAGGCCTCGTTCACCAGCATGGCTTCGGTGTCAAGCTGCTCCTCGTCGCCCAACACCACCGTGTTCTTACGGGCATTCACCCGCAACACATAGGCCGGCCGCCCCAGGGCGATGCCCAATCCCTTGCGCTGCCCGACGGTGTAAAACGGGAAACCGGCATGCGTCCCGAGCGTCCTCCCCAGCGCGTCCACGAACTTCCCGCCGCCCACACGGCGATCCAGATCCGGCACTTGCTCACGAAGGAAATCGCGGTAATCCTTGTCGATGAAGCACACCTCCATCGACTCCCCTTCGCGGGCCTTCATCTCAAACCCTTTCCGCGCCAGATAGTCCCGCACGTCGGATTTCCTCATCCCGCCCAAGGGAAACAGGCAACGGGACAACACGTCCTGTCCCAACCGCCACAGGAAATAAGACTGGTCTTTCCCCGCGTCCACGCCGCAATGCAGATAATAGCGTCCGTGCTCCGGACAGACCTGCACGTAATGGCCGGTAGCGATATAATCGCAACCCAGCCGGTCTGCCCAATCCGTCAGCATGCGGAACTTGAACGTGGGATTGCACATCACGCAGGGGTTCGGTGTCCGTCCGGCCAGGTATTCGTCAATGAAATGCCGCACCACGGTTTGCCTGAAAGCCTCCCGCTCGTCGGCCACATAGTGTGCCATGCCCAACCGCGCGGCCAAAGCCTTGGCTTCCAAGATGAAATC
>CALUNJ010000161.1 GCA_944321975.1 uncultured Paraprevotella sp. | reverse complement strand
ATCCTTGACTTCCTTCTCGTGGGCGGCTTCCACCTGCGGGCAGCCGGAGCGGCCATCGCCACCGTAGCCTCGCAAGGCATCAGCTTCGCCACCGCCTTATGGTTCCTTCACCGACACGGATTCCACTTTGCCTTCTCCCGCCGTGACATCCGGCTCGACGGCCCGTTGTCCCGACGCATCGTGAAGCTGGGTGCCCCCATCGCTCTCCAAGACGCGCTCATCAACGTGTCGTTCCTGCTCATCACCGTCATCGTCAACCAAATGGGAGTCATAGCCTCGGCCGCGCTCGGCGTGGTGGAGAAAATCATCACGTTCGCCATGCTGCCGCCCATGGCCATCTCCTCCGCCGTGGCCGCCATGACGGCACAGAACTACGGCGCGAGTCTCATCCACCGCATGAACCTCTGCCTGCGCTCAGGCATCGGTATGGCCCTGGTGTTCGGCATCAGCGTATGCGCCTACTCCCAGTTCCTGCCGGAGACTCTGACGGCCATCTTCACCCACGACCCCGCCGTGGTGGCCATGGGAGCGGACTACCTGCGCGGCTACAGCATCGACTGCGTCATCGTCAGCTTCGTGTTCTGCATCAACTCCTACTTCAGCGGGCAGGGCAACTCCTGGTTTCCCATGGTGCACAGCCTGATTGCGACCTTCCTGTTCCGCGTCCCGCTGTCGTGGGCCTTCAGCCACATTGCCCCCACCTCGCTCTTCTGGATGGGCTTCGCACCCCCATTGGCCACCACCGTGTCGCTGTTAATCTGCTTCTGGTACCTGCGGCGATGGCAAAAGCAACTCATCAGGCAAACGACATAAAGGATGATGGAGAAACAACTCCCCATCCCTCAAAAGAAACGGAAACTTTCCCGCTTGAGAAAAACAGACGCACCACTGAATAGAACATGCCTTGCACATCACCGGGCATCGTCCCTATGCTATGGCACGGGGATTCAGTTTGTTGTCGAAAGTTAATATTTGTTATTTCAAAAATTCCTCTATGAGCTATCTGCATTTTTTTATATTTTTGTAGAAAAGTAAGATTAAAAAGAAGTTCTTTCGCCCAAAAGACGTTTGCATGCGTTTGTCGCCTTGCCCCTTATCTCGACAATGGTTTCAGTTGCCACACCGAAAGCACAGCATCCTCCAACGGGATTCGGACAAACAGACCGTAGAAAAAACTTCCCCGTCTTTTTGGATGCCAGACTTCAAACCAGTCAATAAACTTAATCCCATTTTTCACCTGCCCGGCAGGGAAGCTACGGGCACTCAAACTCTTTCACCTCATGAAAAAAAGCATTATTACCTTAAGCTCATTCGTCATGCTTTCGGGGAACATCGCCGTGGCACAACAACTTGCGGAGGAAACCACCTTGGAAAATGAATTCCTCAATTTTATCCCCACGTCTTATACCAAGGATGGCCAGATTATTTTCTATTCGGCAAATACCAAGGATAAGGAGTCCGGCCTATTCAAGAACCTACAAGTCTATAATGAGGGCTTCGAAAAAATCAAAGACATCAGCATAGAAAACCCTACTTATGAAACATACACGTTAATCAAACGGCGCGAACCTGTTCGCGATTTTACGACAGGGAATGTGACTTATACGGGAGACTGGGTTTCAACGAAGGAAAATGAATATGAAGCCAACGGTTACAATTTAATGGGACTCGAATCATGCACGGAAACCGATGGAGGAATGGCATGCTCGTCAAGAGAATATGGCTACCTGACCCAAACCCTGTTTAACGAAGATGAGAAATTTGAATACTTTTTCACCACGCAAGAAATCCGTGAAACAAACAAGGTGGAAACAGACCGGGACAACGATGGCCAAATAGATGAAATCTGGACCTCTTTTAGCCTGACAGAAAGCGGATTGGAAATTAGGCAAGATGATGGCACGGTCATATTCCGGCATGAATACTCAAACGAAGCTGGCAGTTCCGTCGAAGGATGGCCTAAGATTTATAAAGTGGGAAGAAAAGCATTCCTTATGATTTGCGAACAGATTTTTCATCCCTCTGAACCATCCTACAACAAATACACCATCTATTCCGTCTCTAAAGAAGCCAGTGAGATTGCATATGTGAAAACACTGGCCGGCGCGTTGCGAGCCTATCCGAATCCCGCCCGAAAAGGCGGAATACTGACCATGGAATTTCCGAAAGCCCAAGATGCCGATGCCCGACGCGAAGTGCGCGTCACTTCAATGGATGGCCAGACGCTGTTGTGCCACCCCGTAGCAGCAGATGCGCACACGGTGCAAATCCCGTTGCGGCGCATGAATGCCGGAATCTACAACTTCACGCTCACGGAAAACGGCCAAGTGGTGGAAAACAGCCGCATCGTGGTGCGGTAATGAGGATATGCCCAAAGGGAAATCCCGTATCAGACAAGGTTTGAAAAAGCCCCTGAGGAACAAAATCCCCAGGGGCTTATCACATTTTCCAACATTCTTTCTTGGATTAGTGGACTAACCTCCGAAGTTATCGTACATGATGGATTCGGGATCTACGCCGAGACCGTCGAGCATCTGCACCACGGCATTCGACATCGGGCCGGGGCCGCACATGTAGTACTCGATATCCTCGGGAGCCTCATGGTCTTTCAGATAGGTGTCGTACATCACCTTATGCACAAAGCCCGGAGTGTACTTCACACCTGCGGCATCGGCTGCGGG
>CALUNJ010000160.1 GCA_944321975.1 uncultured Paraprevotella sp. | reverse complement strand
AGCGACGAGTTGCCGCGGATGTTGATTTGCGGCAGGGCATTCGGGTTGCTTCCGGCAATGTTGTTCACGGCGAAGTTCAGCGACGCGTCGATGTTCTTCAGCGTCTGCAGCAGGTTCTGCCCTTTGTAGATGTCCAGTTCTTCCTGCGTGATGGTCGATACGGCACCAGTGTAGCTTTCCTTGGCTTTCTTGAAGATACCGGTGACCACCACGTCCTTCAACTCCCTCGTGTCGCCTTCCAGCGTGATGCGCATGTCCGGCCCCGCGTCGAGCGTCACGGTCTTCATGCCGATGAACGACACCTGCACCTTGTAGTCCCCTCCGAAATCAAAGTCGCGGATGTCGAAACGCCCGTCGGCATCGGTGATGGTGCCGAAGCTGGTCTGCCTCCCGCTCGCGTCAAGCAGGCGGATGGAAGCCCCGATGACGGGCAGCCCGTCTTCGTCGGAAATCACCGTCCCGTTGATGTGGCGTATTTGCGAGGACTTTTTCTTGTCGTCCCGGCGGATGACCACCGTGTTGTCCACGATTTCATAGGCCAGCCCCGTGCCTTTCAGCACTTCGCGGAGCACTTCCTCCAAACTTTTGTCCCTCAACGTGCAGGTGACTGGCTTCACGCCTTGCAAGACCTGTTTCTGATACACAAACTCATAGTTGGTTTTCTCGCGCAAGTCGGAGAAAACGTTCTCGATGGGCGTGTTCCTATACGCCGTGTCGATGTCCTGGGCTGACAGAGGCAGCCCCAGGGCACCCAGCAGGACAAGTCCCAACAGTTTCCGTTTGCTACTGTTCATGATTCGTCATTTTATTTAATGATTAGTAATGATGATTTTCTCTCCTTTCACGCCGAAGGCGATGCCTCCGCTCTTCTCCAGGATAGACAAGACTTCGGCCAAATCGCCATAGCGCGGGGCACTGCCCTTGAAGACGGTGGACTCCAGGCCCGGGTCGGCAAACTCATACTCAAAGGCATACCACCGTGACAAGGTCTGCATGATTTGCCCCAGGGTCTGCTCTTCGAACGAGAAACGCCCCTCGTGCCAACTGGCCACGGCCGCGGCATTCACCGGACGCACGAAAGTGGCCTGGTCGTCCGTCCGCGACACGGCCTGGTGGCCCGGCGTCAGCACCAGCTCTCCCCCGCTGCCCCGCAGGGGCTTGAGGGCGATGCTGCCTTTCACGAGCGTGGTGTAGACGTGGGCATCGTCGCCGTAAGCCTGTATGTTGAACTCCGTGCCGTAAACCCGCACTTCCATGCCGCCCGTCTCCACGTAGAATGGCCGCAGGCTGTCCTTAGCCACCTTGAAATAGGCTTCGCCGCTCACGGCCACACGCCGTTCGTCCCCCGCGAACGTCTCCGGATAGACAAGTTGCGACTCGGCGTTCAGCCACACCTCCGTGCTGTCTTCGAGCATGACCCTGAACTCCCCGCCCCTCGGGGTCGCGAGTTTGTTCAACTGCGCCAACCGCCCCTGGCCGCCGGGCTGAGGCCGCCGGGCCATAATCCTGGCGTTGCGCGCCGAGTCGCCATCGAGCACCACGGGCTTTCCGCCGGCCCGGGTGAACACGACCTGCGTCTTACCCGGCGGAAGAGATGGAATACCGGCCACTTCGGCATCCCCGGATCCCGCGGGCCACAAAGTCCTCCCGAAATACCCTATGCCACACACGACAGCCACCAAGGCGGCAGTGGCCCAGATTGCAGCCCGCCGAACCATCGAACGGCGCGAAGAAGCGGCGTGGCGCCTGATGCGGGCCCGCATGTCCTGCATGGGACGCTCGGCATCGACCAACTTCAAGCGCCGGAATTCCTGCTCGAGGAAACGGACATGGGTCAGCCGCTGGTAAGTTCTTTCGTGGGACGGATCCTCCTTTCTCCACTGCTCCAGTTCCTCGTGCTCCTCTGAAGAGAGGGCACCTATGATACATTTATATAACAGCCACACGACACGGTCGTGGCGCTCCTGTGACATTTTATGCATACGTTTCAACTTGCTGCAATAGACTTTTTGATTACTAAGACGCAAAGAATGCAAAAAAGGACAGCCAAAAGATTATTTTTTTATTAAAATTCCTAGTTTTTGCTTCTTTTTTTTAACTTTACAGCGCAAAACCGTTATTTTAAATGTTCGACGAAGAAATATTCACAGACTTCCAGCGCGGAAAAATAGAACCTCTCTACCAAAACATGTATGGCGACTTGCTACTGTATGCCTCCCGAAGACTGGGCGGAGATGTCGCCTTCATGGCCGAAGACTGCGTGCAGGACGCCATATACAAGGTCTATTTGCTCCGCCACTCCTTCCTTTCCGCCGCCACATTTAAATCCTACCTATACTCATGCATACACAATCAAGTCGTTTCCATCCTGCGCAAACAGGCGGCACAAGAAAACTATCTTGGGCAACAGGCTGAGGAAGAATACCAAAACAGCATGCTCGAACAGGACGTGCTGGATCTGCTTTTCGACGCCATCCAGACCCTGCCCGAACGCTACCGGAAACTGTTCGACCTGAGTTTTGAAAAAGGATTGAAGAACGCCGAGGTGGCCGCATTGCTGAACGTTTCGGAAAGCGCCGTCAAGAAACAAAAGGCCAACCTCATCAAGCAACTGCGCAACGAACTGATGCGGCGCACAGGAAAAGACTACATGCCCTTGCTGGCCCTCATGTGGCTGGCCGAAAAACAATGAGCGCCCCACGCAGCCTTGCACCGCCGTCACCCCTCCGCACGACTCCAAGCCACAAGTCAATCCCCCCTATTTTAAAG
>CALUNJ010000159.1 GCA_944321975.1 uncultured Paraprevotella sp. | reverse complement strand
GCCTCTTGTCGGATTCGAACCAACGACCCCGAGATTACAAATCACGTGCTCTGGCCAGCTGAGCTAAAGAGGCAATTGCAGCCTGCATATCTCAAGACATGCCTGAAACGGCTGCAAAGTTAAGACTATTTTTTGAAATCACAAAAAATATCGAAGTTTTTTTCAATGATCGCGTTGTTTTTCCTTGTATTTGGACAATTGACGGATCAATGCGTCCAAACAAACGTCTACTGCTTCTTCAAACGTGTCGCAAACCTTCTCCGCGAAGAACTCTCCCGTCGAGGCCAGCACTTTGATGGAGGCCTCCTTGTTCAGGGAGGTTTCGGGCTTCACGACCTTCAATGACACCTCTACCTTTCTTATTTCGTCACTGAACTTCCCGAACTTCGTCACCTTCTTCTCAATAAACTCCTGAAGTTTCTGAGTGGCATCAAAATGAATTGCCTGAATCCTAATGTCCATAATCTTGCCATTTTTAAGCTCTCGGATGAGCTTGGTTATACATTCTTTTTAGCTCCTCGAAAGTGGTGTGGGCATACACCTCCGTCGTGGAAATGCTTTCATGCCCCATCAATTCCTTCAGAGTCTCCAAATCTGCATCATGGTTCAGCATCGAGGTGGCAAAAGTGTGGCGCAACACGTGGGGGCTCCGTTTCTTCAAGGTGGTCACCAGGCCAAGGTATTTCTGCACCGTCCGGCGCACCCGGCAACTGGAAATCCGCCGCCCTTTCCCGTCCACGAACATCGGCCCGTCCCGACCCGCCCCCGCCGCGTCCCGCGCCGCGAAGTAGTCTTCCAACAAGGCGTCCAGCTCGTCTCCGAAAGGCACAACCCGCTGTTTGTTACGTTTCCCCGTGACCTTCACCACCCGTCTTCCCCGGTCCACGTCGCAGGTGTCCAACCCGGTCAGTTCGGAAAGCCGGATGCCGGTCACGTAGAACATCTCCAGCATCAGTTTGTCCCTTTTGCCGCTGAAGCCATCGCCGAAAAACGCCCCGTCCAGCAGACGGTCCATTTCGCGTTCCTTCACGAACACCGGCAACGGCTTCCTTTTCTTGGGCCCCTGGATGTCTCGCACCGGGTCTCTCTCCACCCGCCCGCGCTTCAGCAGGAACTTGTAGAAAGTCCGCAAGGCGCTCAACCTGCGGTTGACAGTGGTGGCCGCCCGGCCCGCCTCCATCATGGACACCAGCCAATCGCGCACCACGTCCTCATCTATCGTCGCCCAAGACAATGTGCCGTCCATCTCCTTGTAATACGACTCAAACGCATCCAAGTCGTCGCGATACTCGCCCACGGTCCGCGGAGAATAGTTCCGCTCCAAGGCCAGATAGCTCAGGAAATCTTCTGTCCACATCCTCGCTGCTTTTTATGGCAACGAATATAGGCAATTATTTTCAAAGTTCAAAGGAAATCAGCCAAATTATTCTTCCATTCTTTGCATTTTCTGGACGTAAACCGCATGTTCCTTGGCCAGACGCTTGATTACTGAAGGCTTGTCATACTGCTGTCTGCGACGCAATTCTTTCATGACACCAGTCTTTTCGAATTTTCTTTTAAATTTCTTCAGCGCTCTTTCGATGTTCTCGCCTTCTTTCACAGGTACTACAATCATGTTCTTGTTTTTTTAGTGGTAATCTTTAAATGTGATATTTGCAAAATGCGGTGCAAAATTAATCAATGTTTTTTGAAAAGACAAAGAAAACCGTTTTTTTTGCACCGCCGGAGCAAAAAAAGAGGCGCGTCCCGTCACGGAACACGCCTCTTTCATTATGAGTTTTTTTTCAATTAACCTTAAAGGTTCGGATTGATTTTGCTCCACTCCGAGATGGCCGGCGTGATGTTCAGCTCGACCAGCTCGTCGCGCATCTTGCACAAGTGCTCGTAGCTGGCGTCCAGCTTGGCCAGTTCCTCAGCCGTGCCTTCAGGCATGGCGTAGTGGCAGCCCGTGGCGTCCAGGGTCGTGTGCATGGCCATCATGATGTGGTTGTACTTGCCGTTGTTCACGTAAGTGCCTGCCGGCCAGCGGAAGGCTTCGCCGCCCATGGCCGCACGGATCATTTCGACGGACAAGTAGGCCGGGCTTTGGAAAGAGGAGCGTCCGCGCAGCTCGATGATCTTCGCGCCGCCTTTCGTCACGTCCACCTTCATCTGCTCCCATTCCTCATGGCTGAACGCTTCGGTGCCGATCAGGTCGTTCAGCGGTTTGCCGTCCACCTTCACGGCCGAGCCGAACACGGCCATCTGCTCGCCGTGGCCGCCGTAGGTGGCACAGCCGGTGATCTTGCACTGGTCCACGCCGAACTTCTTGGCCAACGCGCTCTGCAGGCGCGTAGAGTCCAAAGCGGCCAACGTGGTCACCTGCGAGGGCTTCAGGCCGGAATACAGCAACGTCACCAAGCCGGTCAGGTCGGCCGGGTTGAAGATGATCACCACGTGCTTCACGTCCGGGCAATACGTCTTGATGTTCTTGCCCAACTGCTCAGCGATTTCGCAGTTGCCCTTCAACAGGTCTTCGCGGGTCATGCCGGCCTTGCGGGGCGCGCCGCCGGAAGAGATGATATACTTGGCGTCCTTGAAGGCTTCAGCCACGTCGGTCGTAGCCGTGATGTTCGCGTGGTCGAAACCACTCTGGCGCATCTCCTCGGCCACGCCTTCGGGCGAGAACACGTCATACAGGCATACGTTAGGCGTCAGCCCCATCATCAAAGCGGTCTGCACCATGTTGGAACCAATCATGCCGGCTGCACCGACAATCACCAATTTGTCATTCGTCAGAAATTCCATA
>CALUNJ010000158.1 GCA_944321975.1 uncultured Paraprevotella sp. | reverse complement strand
TCACCGGGATTTGTGCCTCTGCCGCCGACACGGACATAGCCATCAAAGCCGCAGCGCACCAAGTTTTCATTATCAGTTTCATCTGTTTCACTAACTAAATTTATTATCTATTAATTAATATGCCACCGTACCGCTCACCTCCACTTCTGCCAAAGCCGGGCACACTGCACCACCGCCTTGCGGGAAAGAAAAACGGATAAAACGCGCTTTCACGGGTTTCTCCAAACGGATTTCCCACGCTCCCCCCTGTCGGGAAGACGCCTCGGCGACCTTTTGCCAATGCTCCTCATCCGTGGAAAGCTCCACCAGGCAACGCCCGGCACCGGAAGCCGCGAACACGGCCTTTACTGAATGCACGTCCAACGTGCGCTCCACGTCAAGCGTCAGGAAAGGTTGCTTGTCATCCGCAGCCGGCGACCACCAAGTCTCCCCGTTGTCATCTGCCGCCATCCCGGCGGAATGCCCCGGAGCCGAAGTGCTGGCAAACGTTGGGCTGTCTGTCCCGTAATGCTGCATTTGCCGTTGCCCCGATGCTTTGATAAAACGCACGTATGGCCGCGATTCGACCTGCCAAGCCTTGCCTTCCGCATATCGTGGCGCACCGACAAACTCCAATTCCACCCGCGCAGGTTCCAATCCGTCCGCAGTGGCTTCCACCACCGTCCGTCCGGCATAATAGGCCCGGAAAGCGATTGCGGCCTTCCCATCCATGATACGGATGTCGCTGCCGGCAGAAAAATCGATGGCACGGCCTGTGGGAAACTCTCCCGGCCCGGACACCACGGACAGCCGCACATCGGGACTGTTGCTCAACTCACGCCCGTCCTTGTCCAACACGGTGACCACCAGCTGCACATCGTCCGTCCCGTCAGCCCGTATGCCTTCCGTTTTGGAAGCCTCCAGGCGGAGCCGTGCCGGAACGCCCTCCACCGGCCATTCCGGCGGAGCCTGATGTCCATATTCATTGCGGTACCAGTACCACGAACGTTTGGGCAGGCGGAAATAATCCACGATGCCCAGCTTTGCCATGTTCCCGCCAAAGATGCTGCCATGGTCGAACCCGCACCAGATAATCTGCCCGCTGCGCCACTCGCGGCCCTTCCAGCCTTCATCACGCGCCAAGTCTCCCCAACCGGGAATATATCTTCCTGGACGGTCGGCAAGTGTGCTGCCATATTCCGTCACCACGCTGGGAATGCCGGGATTTTGGAAATCCGCGATGCGCGCGCCGTCGCCGTTATATCCGGCGATGTCGCCGATATGGTCTATCCGATCCTCACCGATGGGACGCTGCGCCCCGCCCACCGCCGCTGGCCGGGTCGGATCCAGTTCATGCGCCTTGTCCACCAGTTTTTTCAGCAGACTCTTCACGCCAGGAATCGTTTTCCCGTCTGTGAAAAAAGGCTCGTTGGACACACTCCACACCACAATGGAAGGACTGTTCCGATTGATGCGGATCATGTCTGCCAGCTGCTGGAGCGCGCTCTGTTCAAAGCCTTCAATGTCTTCCTCCCGCACGGGATAGGCACTCGCCGTCCATCCGCCGTCCACCTTCGGGCCGGCCGTTCCCCAAAAAGCCGTCTCCGACCAAAAGAGTACGCCCTCGCGGTCGCAAGCCTTGGCAAAAGCGGGAGCATGAGGGTAATGGCTGCCCCGAATCATGTCGAAGCCGGCCTCCTTCATCATCCGCACATCGCGCCGCATGGCTCCTTCCGTCACTGCATCGCCCCATCCGGCTTGATCCTGATGCACGTTGGCCCCGTGGAAAAAGAGATGTTCCCCGTTCAAGAAGAAACCTTTGTCCGCAGTCCATTTAAACCAACGGAAACCGAAATCCGTCTCCTCGCGGTCTATCAACTTCCGTCCTTGGTAAAGCTCGCTCACCAAGGTGTATAACCGGGGGCTGGACGGCGACCACAAATCCACGCCCAGAATCTCCTCCGTAGCCTGGTCGAACATCGCGACTGTCCCGGCTGCCACCCGCTGCGCGGTGTCCCGCTCGGCCACCACGCGCCCTTCGGCATCCTTTACTTGTATTTTCAATCGGTAAGTCCCACTCTTTTCGGTATTGTTCCGTACCTCCGTCCGGACACGCACGTCGGAAGAATGTCCCTCCCGTGCCTCCAAAGAAGGAGTTGTCACGAACGTACCGCACCAGTCGATATGGACAGGATGTTTCTTCACCAAACGTACATTGCGGTAAATCCCGCCGCTGAATACATGTTCGCCCCCGCGCGGAGCCAAGTCAGCCCGCCACAAATTGTTCACACGCACGGCAATTTGGTTCTCACCCCGTTTCACGTAGGGCGTGACACGAATGCTGAAACCTGTGTATCCGCCCCGATGCGTACCCGCCAACGTGCCGTTGACATACACCTCGGCTTCCTGGAACACTCCGTCGAACTCCAAAAACAAATCCCTCTCCAGGTCGTCTTTCGACAAATCCAAAGCCTTGCGGTACCAACCGTATCCGGTGTAAAACTCACTTGAAAGGAAATACGGTATGCTGAACGAATGCGGCAAACCGATGCGTTCCCATCCGGAATCGTCATAATCGGCCTGCTCCGCCCCGGGAAAATCCCCGCGTTGGTATGTCCACTCACGGTTCAGGTTCACTACTTCCCGTCCTTTGGCGGATGCCATGCTACCACACAGGCAAACCGTGCACCACACCAACAATAAATATAATCGCTTAGTCATATACCTATTATATATATACATTATTTCTTCTCGTACGGACTTTCCGGCATGCCGAGGCGCGTCGGCTCGTACCCGCCGCAGTCCACAATGACTTTCTCCAACACTACGCCCGGCTGCAACGGGCGATAAGTCAACGTGTGCATCCCGTCCGAAGTTTCCGACAAAGGCAGGCGCACCCGCTTGCTGATGACGCGGGCAGCCGCCGTGGGGTACATCAGCGTGTATTTGTTCTCCCACGTCAAGTCCTGGTTCAACCCGACAGTGGCCTCCCCGCCCCCGTCCAACGCCACAGACGCATGATGCCCGCCCGGCAGGAACGGCATGGTGGC
>CALUNJ010000157.1 GCA_944321975.1 uncultured Paraprevotella sp. | reverse complement strand
GGGTCTCGATCTGTTCATGCGTCCAAAACACGTCGCTGCCGTCGGCGTAGACGCGGCGGAACGACTGGGCCAGCTGCAGGTAGTCCTCGATTTGGAGCGGCCGGAGCTGGATTTTACTGATATTCTGATTTTCCATTTCAGTTCCTTTTTCTATATCCGGCTGCAAAGTTACGGCGAAAAGCGATGCGTTGTCACTGTCTCTTAACCTTTATTTTCCACCGGCCCCGCTTTTGAAGTTTTTTTTCTTTTTCTTGCATCAAAATTTGGAAAAAGTTGGCAAAAGACGTACATTTGCAGCAACCGAACGGCGGGGAGTGCCCTGCGGCGGTTACTTTGCGGGAAAAATATTAGCGTCAGCTATTATTCATCGTTGTTACTGAAACTTAGGAACTTTCAATACCAATACGAAGGATAAAGAGCGGATGCCTGCGTATCGCGCAGGCTGGCCTCTCCTTTCTATTGGTATGGGCATCCTAAGGCCTCAGTAACGGAAAGCGACAGAGACCCGTCTGTGCTTTTTATATGTTTGAATGCATAGTCTTGTCCTCCTAATCCCTTCCCCACAGAACAAGAACATATTATATCATCAAACTATACGCCTATGTTATTTGACAAACATCTTAAAACCAAGTTCTTGGTTTGCAGCCTGCTGGGTGCGGCACTGCTGTTGTGCGCTAATTGCTCCGCCCCTCTCGGGGCAGGCTCGGTTTACCAGAACTCGCTGCAAAGAGCCATAAACAGCCACGCCAACCCTGATGCGAACTCAAACATCAATAGCTTAGACTCTACTGAAAAATGAAGACTCAAAAACATTAACGCCGGCATGGGAATGGCATGACTGCCGGCAGCATGCATATATGTTTAACTTAAATGATAGATTTATGGCATCAAGACACATTCTAAGACCTTTTCTCACCGCACTCGCAGTAATGGCAGCCACAGCCACTTTGTGTACCAGCTGCCTGGCATTGCTGGGACTCACACCCACGGAAACGACAACTCCCGCTTCCATCCCTCCATCCCAAACGGACACTGACAAATAAAAGAACACACATCATTTATTAATTAAGGAAATACACTATGAAGAAAATTCGTAAATTCATCGCAGGCGCAGGCATGGCATGCCTGTTGGCCTCTTGCGGCGGAAGCAAGGCCGTCGTCTACATGGAAGCGTATGCACCCGAAGAAAGCGGGCTGAACCTGGTGAAAGTGACCGACGAGGCCAACAACACCGTGGTGGCCGGCTCCTCGTTCAAGCCTAATGCCTACACCAACTACACCCTGAACACACAAGGCATCTGCACAAAAGCAGGCTTTGCCTGGAACACCCACAGCGTGCTGGACATCTCGCCCGACGGTTCCCAACTGGCCTATTGCACCCGCATGAACGGACAAGACAACATCATGGTGCGCAGCACAGGAGCGCAGGGCATGTCCACCCAACGCACCTTCCGCAACGTGCACAGTTTCTCATGGGGCGCAGACAACAAGCTCTATTTTGCCGACATCAACGGAAGCAATATCTACATCTGCAGCACCAGCGCCGCACAAGGCAGCCTGATGGACCAACTGACCAACGGCTCGGTCAGCGACCGCTGCCCGATAGTGAGCAATGACGGCAAGCGGGTATATTTCACCCGCACGGGCAACAGCGGCCCCTCCATCTGGTCGCTCAACCGCGACAACGGCACACTGACTTCTTGCGCACGGGGATATTCGCCCTGCCTGATAAAAGACAATCCCAACGCATTCTATTGCGTGAGGAACTCCACGGCCGGAAGAAGTGAAATCTGGTATGTGGACTACGTGAAGGGGCAAGAAAGCCTCGTACTCTCGGATGAAAACAGAAGTTTCACCAACCCCAAGCTGTCGCCCGACGGGAAGTGGATTGTCTGCGTGGGCAACTCCGTTTCAAACATCACCCGCACCAACAATCTGGACATATTCGTGGTGCGGATCGACGGCAGCCGCCTCACCCAGCTGACCTACCATCCCCAAGCAGACACGTCGCCCGTATGGGCTGCGGACGGACGGAGCATCTATTTCGTGTCCAGCCGCGCCAACAAGACCAACTCGTATAACATCTGGCGCATGAACTTCAACCTGGAATAAGCCCCGACATGAAAAAAGCACTGTTTATACTGGCCTTGTCTTGCTTCTCCTGTCTCCTGAACGCACAGGAGAAGCAGGACTCGGTCACCATCCGCCTGGAAACCAGCGCGGGTGCGGAAATCGGCATCGACGGAGACATCTCTTCCACCAACATCCTGCACAAGAAAGTGGCCATGGGGAAGCACGTCGTGACCGTCAAGTTCGGGAATTCGTTCGTGAAGGAATACGAACTGGAAGTCAACCCCGGAGACGAGCATACCTACCGTTATCCCATCAACGGGAAGGTGGACATACAAACCACTCCGGCCGGAGCATCCGTATTCATCGACGGCCTGCCGCAAGGGAAAGCCCCGCTGGCCGTGGAGATGCTGGGCGACCACAACATACGCATAGAGGCCGACCCTATGGTGTACTACGACCTGACGGAACGCATCAGCGTGAACCCCTTCGAGAACCTCACGAGAAACTTCACCCTAGCCAAACGCCCGCCCCGGCTCTACGGCATGGCCATGGCCACATGGTCGCCGTCCGGAGTGGGCGGTTTCCTCGGCATCTGCCGCCGTTTCGGCGCTTACATGCGCTTTGAAACCTCGCCGGGCGGGACGGGGTTCGGCAACCTGTTGCCCGTGGAAAACCTGCCGGAAGGGGAGACCCCTACCGGGCCAGGCTATTATCATAAGGACGACCATACCTACTCTTCGTTCACAGCAGGCATGATGATGCGCTGCCACAAGTACGTGTATGCTTATGTGGGAGCAGGCTATGGCGAATACGCGCAGAAATACGCCTTGGACGCGGAAGTTGACAATCCCCCGTCTGCCGCACCGGAACTTTATCCATACGGTTCGAAAGGCTGCGCGCTGGACTTGGGCGCCATCCTGAAGTGGAAAGCACTGCTGGTGTCGTGCGGCTACACGACCATTCTGGG
>CALUNJ010000156.1 GCA_944321975.1 uncultured Paraprevotella sp. | reverse complement strand
CGGATGCTCTTTTTCAGGGCGATGGTGTCAGATGCCACCACGGGCCGCCCTTCATTGAGCGAGGTGTAATTGAAACCGTCATCGCTCAAGGCGTAGCGGATTTGCTCCCCGTAGGGAGAGTTGTTGGAGAAAAAGGCAAAGAGATAACAGCTGTCTGTGGCTGCAGGGGCCGGTTGTGCCTGGGTGTGGAGCGGGGCGGAGAAAGCCAAGGCCGCGCATCCGGCCATCATCCATTTGGAAATCTTCATCATTGCTTGGTTTAAAATATAGGTTAATATTGCGTACAAATATACGGAGAAACAGCCGGATGGAAAAGGAAATCCGGCTTTTTCTGTCATTTTTTGTCATGGCAATCTTTTATTCTCCCGGACGTTTGGCCGGCTTGATGTCGAGCCGGTAGGTGAGGCGCAGCATGGCATAGCTGGGGAGCACGTTGCGCCAGGTCTCCGTGCGCCCTTGTCCGTTGAGGGTCTGGGTGGTGGCGGAGAGTTGTCCAAGGATGTCGAATCCGTCCACGGACAGGATGAGCCGGTTCCTGAGGAAGCGTTTGGAAAGGGTGGCGTTCCACACCGCGTCGTCCGTGTTCATGCCTTGTGCCTCGTAGCCCCGGCGGCTGTAAAGCGTCAGGTCGGTGTTGAACTGGAGGTTCCAAGGAAGCCCGGCCTGGGCGGTCAGGCCGTAGTTGAAGTCGAAGGCGTTGATGGGGTCGAAGTCCTCGCGGCGGCTGGTCAGGTGGTTCCAGGTGCAGGCGGCTTTCGCCCCCACCTTGACGTTTCGTGGGAACGTGTAGTTGAAGCTGAGCTTGCCGCCGCTGTTGACGTTCTGCACGGTGCTGCGTTGCGGGGCGGTTCCGTCCGTGATGCCGATAAGGTCTACGGAATGATACAGGCGCGACCAGGCATCGGCCGTCATGTCGAGAGGCTTGTGCCGATGGAACTGCATGTCGTAGTGCAGGTTGCCGCCCACGTCATAGTTCCCGTTCACGTTCTCCGGGCGGTAGGTGCGCACGCCGGTCTCCTTATTGTAAATGTAGCCTTGCGCCACGGCATTTTGTGTGACCGAGTAGCTCCAATAGGTGTTGAAGTGGCGGTTCTTCGGGTTGTCGTTCCGGTAGAAATAGAAAGCCACCTCATGACGGTGGGTGTTCTTCAGTCCCGTGTTGCTCAGCGTGAGGTTCAGCGGGTCGTCCGTCGTGCGGATGTCGATGTACGAGGTCATGGCCGGGAAGGACTGCCGCTTGCGGTATTCCAGCCTGAAGCCCCGTGAGCGGTTCTTCCACCGTCCCCACAGCATGAAGTGCGGCTCGAAGAGCACGTGGCGGCGGCTGACGGTGGTGTCGATGCGGTCGCGGCGGTAGTCCAGTTCCTGCCACACGGGCATCAGCGGCAGGTCGAGGGTGAGATACCAGTAAGTGCCCTTGTGGCGTTTCCCATATCCTTCCCATTTGACGTACAGGCTGAACTTGTGCGATTGGTCGGTCAGGTGTGACCAGTAGCTGTTCGCCCGGTCCATCGTCTGAGCCAGGTGTTCGCTTTCCGAAGGCAGCATTCCCAGGGGGTGTCCGCCTTCTTCCCTCCAGCCGGCCAGTTGGTCCAGCCGGTAGAGTTCGTATCGCTTGTCGTGGTCGTGCCAATGGTAGTTGTAGCCGGGCACGACGGCCAGGTTGTGCGGCAGCCAAAGCCAGTATTCGCCGCCGAGGTCGTAGTTCATGTTGCGCGTCGGGCCGTCATCGTCGGTGTATTGGTTGCGGAAGTCCGTGGCTCCGCCTCCGGAGGGATAGTCCAGCCGGTAATGCTCGTACCAGCGTTGCTTGTAGTCTTGGTACTGTATGTTGGCATGGAGGTTCAGGTTGTCGTTGCCCAGTCCGGTCTTGACGGACGAGTTCAGGCGGAGGGCGGCGTTGGTCCGTTCGCCCCGGTTGTGCTGTTCCCTGCGGGAGCGGTTGATGGCGATGCGGCGCATGAGGCTTCCGATGGCGGGATGGGCGAGGCTGTCCAGCAGGCTTTGGCCGAAGTAGGGCTCCGGGTCGGTGTGGAACGTGCCGGAGAGATAGGTGTTGCGGTCGTCCCATTGCCCCCAGCGGAACGAGGGTTGCAGGCGCAGGAAGGCTTTCGGCCAGTTGAACTGGAAATCGTGGGCGGTGTGGATCCAGGTCTGGCAGAAGGCTTGTCCGTGGGAGTCCTCCTCGTAGGTGTCGCCGTCCGGCAGGAAGTTCACGCCCGACGTGCGGGTGCGCACGTCGGTGTCGAAGTGCCGGTAGGAGGCGTTGCCGTTGAGCTTGTATTTCCCGTCGCGCTCGTTCACCATGTAGTCGATGCCGAAGAGTTTGTCCGCCCGCAGGCCGCCGGTGAGCTGGGCCGGTGTCCATGTCCCGTTGGCGCGCGGCTGCTGGCTTTCGTTCATGTTGTTGAGGTTGCCGAAGGCGGAGACCCGCGTGTGGGGCGTGAAGCGCAGGCCGAAGAAGCGTGCGCGGTAGCGTTCTTCCGTGCCGTATCCGGTCTCGGCGTTGCCCAGCCAGCCCACGCTGTATTCCCGTTTCAGCCGCACGTCCATCACCAGTTCCTCGTCGCCGGCCTTCCGTCCCATGAACTCGCTGAGCCGGCCGTCTTTGTCATATACCCTCACGTCCTTCACCGCATACGAGGGCAGGTTTTGCAGCAGCACGGACGGGTCGCCTTTGAAGAAATCCTCTCCGTTGAGCAGCAGGTTTTCCACGTAGCGGCCGTTCACGAGGATGCGCCCGTCGTCCTTCAGTTCCACGCCCGGCAGCTGGCGGATGAGGGCGTCGAGCATGGAGCCTTCGGCCAGCTGGAAGGCGTCGGCGTTGTAGACCACGGTGTCGCCGCGGGTGTAGATTTTCACTTTCGTGGCCTTGACCGTCACTTCGCCCAGTGTCTTTTGTTTCATAGTCCTTTCCAAATATACATCGGCGATGAAACGGGCCAGTTCGCGCCGCCGGAAACTGAAGGAGTCCACGGGCAGTTCGAACACCTCGTAGCCGTCGGCCTTGAAACGCACGGTGCATGCGGGGCAGTGTCGTCCTTCCCGTTCGAAGAACCA
>CALUNJ010000155.1 GCA_944321975.1 uncultured Paraprevotella sp. | reverse complement strand
ATATGAATTTCTGTCGAACCCTGTTCCGCACTTGTTATCTCAAAATAATCCAGTATTTCTGAAGGCAGCACGATACGTGCAAGAACTTCCAATTGATTCTTTTCCATAAGGCAGAGGTCGGAATTATCCGGGATTTTGAAAACAAATCCCCACCAAATTTTTACTGCGCCTGGAAAACATTTTGGAGGGAGCGGCAGGCGACATTCCGGCGGTTCTTTGGGGTATAAAAAGAGAACGGCCTTTTGCCTGTCGGCCGGCCGTTCTTTGTTGTTTGAAAGAAGTGTAATAGGAAATAATGTGTGATTTATGCTTCTGCAGGAGTTTCGGTTGTTTCTTCTGCGGGAGCATCGGCAGCGTTTGCTGCGGCTTCGGCTTCGGCTTTTGCTGCTGCCTCGGCGGCTTTCTTTTCTGCCACTTTTTTTGCGATCTCTTCGTTGATTTTCTTTTCAGCTTCCAAGCGGGCTTCGGCGGCAGCTTTCTTGTCGGCAGCCTTCTTTGCCTCGAATGCTTCTAAGCCTTTCTGCTTGTCGTTCTTCCAAGCCTCGAATTTGGCCTGTGCGGTAGCTTCGTCGAAAGCTCCCTTTTTGATGCCTCCGCGGAGGTGTTTCATCATGTAGACACCTTCTTTGGAAAGGATGTTGCGAACGGTGTCGGTCGGCTGTGCACCTACTTCAACCCAATAGAGTGCGCGGTCGAATTTCAAATCTACAGTGGCAGGATTGGTGTTGGGGTTGTACGTTCCAATCTTTTCTGTAAACTTACCATCACGTGGTGCTCTTACGTCTGCAATGACGATGCTGTAGAAGGCGTAACCTTTACGGCCGTGACGTTGCAATCTGATTTTTGTTGCCATAAAAAAAGTTTTGTTTTATAAATTATAGGTTTGAAATATGCCGTCAACTCGTAACGGCGGCGCAAAGTTACGCCTTTTTCTCCGACCGTCCAAGGTTTGTCCCCTGTTTTTTTGGTCTGTCCGCACTCATTTTTTGATGTGCATGCTGGCTTTCACCATGTAGGCTATGAGAAGCATATACATGAGTAGCGCGATCCATTCGCTGGCCGGGTTGGCCCACCATTCGCTGTAGTCGAACGAGATGCCGCCAAAACGCAGGGCCGCGCTGACCACGCCCATGAGTGCGCCGCCGGCAATGAAGCCAGAAGCGATGAGTGTGCCTTTTTCCCCGCGCGCCTTGTTCACGTTGTCTTTGGGGCTGCGGGTGGTGACGAACCAGTTGATCAGCCCGCCGGCCAATAGAGGCAGGTTGAGTTCCAAGGGGATGAACATGCCCAAGGCGAATGCCAGCGCGGAGACATTGAAGAGGGTGAGGATGACGGCGATGGCCGCGCCTATGCCATAGAGCAGCCAGGGCGCTCCTGCGCCGCTCATCAGCGGTTCGATGACGGCGGCCATGGCGTTGGCCTGAGGGGCTGCGAGCTGCCCGCTTGTGAAGCCGTAGGTTTCATTCAGGATCATGATGACGCCAGCCACTGTGGCGGCCGACACCAAGGTCCCCAGGAATTTGAAGGATTCCTGCTGTTTGGGCGTGCTGCCCAGCCAATAGCCGATCTTGAGGTCGGTGATGAAACTTCCCGCGGTGGAAAGGGCGGTGCAGACAACGCCGCCCATGATCAGGGCCGCCACCATGCCGGAAGCCCCGCGCAGCCCCACGGCCACCATGATGACGGAGGCCAGGATCAGGGTCATCAGCGTCATGCCGGAAACCGGGTTGCTGCCCACTATGGCGATGGCATTGGCAGCCACGGTGGTGAAGAGAAAGGCGATCACGGCGACGATCAGCACGCCCGTGAGGGTGAACAGGAGGTTGCCTTCCATGACTCCGAAATAGAAAAACAGCAGGATGGCCACGATGGTCGCCAATGAGCCGATGACGATGATTTTCATGGAGAGGTCCCGTTGGGTGCGGGGGACAGCCTTTCCGGCTGTTCCCTTGCCCTTCATCTCCTGGGCGGCGAGCCCCAAGGCGCCCGCGATGATTTTCCGGCTTTTCAGGATGCCGATGATGCCGGCCATGGCGATGCCGCCGATGCCGATGCTTTTGGCGTATTGGAATATTTGTTCCGCGCTGGCTGCGGTTGCCGTTATGCCGTTGCCGACGTCAAGCCCTGGGAAACACAGTGGAATGGCAGGGATGATGACCCACCACACTGCCACGGAACCGCAGCAGATGATGAGGGCGTATTTCAGCCCGACAATGTAACCCATGCCTAACACGGCCGCACCCGTGTTGACCTTGAACACGAGTTTGGCCTTGTCGGCCAACTCTTGCCCCCATCCGAAGCAGCGCGTGGTGAAACTTTCGTTCCACCAGCCTACTGTGGCTATGATAAAATCGTAAAGTCCGCCGATAAGTCCGGCAAACAACAAGGGACGAGCCTGGTTGCCGCCTTTCTCGCCGGAGACCAGTACCTGGGTGGAAGCCGTGGCTTCGGGGAAAGGATATTTCCCGTGCATGTCCTTTACGAAATATTTGCGGAATGGAACCAGGAACAGGATGCCCAATGCACCGCCCAACACGGACGCGATGAAGACTTCCAGGAAGTCCACCGTCATTTCCGGATACTTGTCTTGCAGGATGTAGAGCGCGGGCAAAGTGAAGATCGCACCGGCCACAACCATGCCGGAGCAGGCTCCTATGCTTTGGATGATGACGTTTTCGCCCAAGGCGCCCTTCCGGCGGGTCGCGCCGGCAAGGCCGATGGCGATGATGGTGATCGGGATGGCCGCTTCGAACACTTGTCCCACTTTCAGCCCCAAATAGGCCGAGGCCGCAGAAAACAGCACGGCCATCAAGATGCCCCATAGCACGGACCATGCGGTCACTTCCTTGTATGTTTTGTCCGGCGACATAGGTGGGGTGTATTGTTCGCCTTCTTTCAGTTCCCTGAATGCATTTTCCGGAAGCCCGGTCTGTTCGTTTGCCTGTTTTTCCATTTCGCAAAAAATGATGATGGTTAAAATTAGCTGCAAAGATACGGATTTCAGGCCAATTAAGCCTTTTTCAAGGGACTGAATTTCTTTAATTAGCTTAATTTATGGTGCGGATTTCTTCTTATTCATTAATTTTGCAACTTAAAAATCACGTGTATTTGAAAATTCGAGGT
>CALUNJ010000154.1 GCA_944321975.1 uncultured Paraprevotella sp. | reverse complement strand
TTTTTTTCTCAAGAGAGAATTTGGCGTTCTTCTTGAAAGCGATTTGAGGCACGGGAATCTTGCAAATCCGCCTCCCAAGGTGTCTCTCCATCGGCTCGATTTAACAGAAGGCAAAAAGACAAGCATTCCGGTCAGGCCTGCGCGCCTTCATCACCTTTCATGTCCGCCTTTTTCTCTCCCGCCAATGTCCGCAACGGCTCGCCGGCTTCCGGAATGGACTTTTTCACGCTCGTCTTCGCGCCCAACTTGATGAGTTTGTTCGCCGCGCCCACCACGCTCAGCCGCCCGTCCTTCAGTTTGTCGGCCGCTTTTTGGAAAGAGGCCGAAGCATCGGCCAGTTTCTGGCCCACTCCTTCGAAATGGCTAATGAAGTCGGCCACACGGTCAAGCAACATGCGGGCCGTGTCGAAAATGGCCTCCTGGTTCTGCGCCTGGCGTTCCTGTGTCCAGGCGATCTGAATGATGCGGAGGGCGGCGGTGAGATTCTGTTCCCCGGTAATGAACACCCCTTTCGTGAAAGCCTCGCGCCACAAGCCGGGATCTTCGGCGAGCGCCAGCTGGAGCGCCCCCTCATTGGGCACAAACATGATGACGTAGTTCAACGCCCGCCGCGGCGGCTTGATGTAAGCCCCGTAATCTTTCCGCACCAGCTCGCCCACGTGGGCACGCACGCTTTTCACGTGGCGTTGCAGGGCTTCGGCACGGGCATCGCCGGTCTCCGCGTTCTGATAGTCCACAAAAGCCGTGAGCGACACTTTGGAATCAATGACGGCGTCCTTCCCGTCGGGATAATGCAAGATGGTGTCGGGAATCATGCGCCGTCCCGTCTCTTCGTTCAGGACGGCATTCCCGCGCCTGTCGCGCAGCGTCACCTGCTTTTCATAATGAATCCCTTCCTTCAGCCCCTGGCTTTCCAAAATCTCATCGAGGATCAACTCGCCCCAATTGCCTTGCACCTTGTTCTCGTTGCGCAACGCGCTGGCCAGTTTGTCGGCCTCCGCCCCGATTTCCCTCGTGCGCTTCATCACCTCCTCAATGGCCTTTTCCAGCGAAGCCGTGTTCTTGTTCTGCGTGTCCCGGCTGCTGTCCATAGCCGCCCTCATCTCCTGCAGGCTTTCCTTCAGCGGGCCGATAATGGCCGACATCTGCACCGTGTTCTGCCGCGAAAGCTCTTGTGCGCGCTGTCCCAACAGCTCCCGGGTGGCGTTTTGCAACTGCTCCTGCACCAAGCGCAACTGTTCGCCAAAGCGGCGTTCACGCTCCTCCGCCTCGCGCGACATCTGGGCGCGCAGCAAATCCAGTTCCCGCGTCAGCGCCAGCCTGTCGGCGGCCAAGGCCTTGTTCTCCTTGTTCTGTTCTTCCGCCACCGAACGCAAACCTTTCAGTTCTTCCTCCTTGTCATGCCACAAAGCCTGCCAGGCGGACATCCTTGCTTTCGCCCATAAAAAGACGGCTCCACCGCCCAGCAACACGCCGGCCAACATCCACATCGAATCCATCATGCGTAACCTCCTTTTGTCAAATCCAAGACAAAGTTAACACAAAAAAATCAAACCGAAACAGGAAATGAATGCAGGCATCCTGCAATTTAACCGGCCCCAAAAGGTAATAAACCGCATTTTTTTGCCTAATTTTGCAACCAAAAGTAGAAAAACCACATCATGGAACAAACAAACATGAAGGAAAAACCGCAAGTGTTCTACACGGACTTCCGGTGTAAAACGGACGAAGGCCCTGTGGACAAGCTGAAACGGCTCATCAAGGCAGCCGGCATGGAACAGATGGACATGAACGGCAAGTTCGTGGCCATCAAGATGCACTTCGGAGAACTGGGCAACCTGAGTTTCCTGCGCCCCAACTACGCGAAAGCCGTGGCCGACGCGGTAAAACGATGCGGCGGAAAACCGTTTCTCACGGACTGCAACACCTTGTACCCCGGCAGCCGGAAAAATGCCATCGAACATCTTTATTGCGCCTGGGAAAACGGCTTCACGCCCTTGAGCGCGGGCTGTCCCGTCATCATCGGCGACGGCCTGAAGGGCACGGATGACATCGCCGTGCCCGTCGCGGGAGGCGAATACGTCAAAGAAGCCAAAATCGGGCGCGCCATCATGGACGCGGACATCTTCATCTCGCTGACCCACTTCAAAGGCCACGAAATGACCGGTTTCGGCGGCACGATCAAGAACATCGGCATGGGATGCGGCTCCCGCGCCGGCAAAAAGGACCAGCACTGCAACGGGAAGCCCGTGATCGACGCCGACGCCTGCCGGGGATGCAAGCGGTGCATGCGCGAATGCGCCAATGACGGCCTGGCCTTCGACGAAGCACGGAAAAAAATGACCGTGAACACGGACAACTGCGTGGGGTGCGGGCGCTGCATCGGAGCCTGCAACTTCGACGCCATCGGTTTCGCACAAAACGCCGCCGTGAAAGAACTGAACTGCCGCATGGCCGAATACACCAAGGCGGTTGTCGACGGACGGCCCAACTTCCACATCTCGCTGGTCTGCGACGTGTCGCCCACCTGCGACTGCCATGCGGGCAACGACACGCCCATCATTCCGGACGTGGGCATGTTTGCCTCCTTCGATCCGCTCGCATTGGACCAGGCTTGCGTGGATGCCTGCCTGAAGCAGACCCCGCTCCCGGGAAGCCAACTGACCGACGAAATGGCATCGCCGCATTTCCACGACCATCATGACCACTTCGACAACACCAACCCCAACACCGAATACAAGTCGTGCCTGGCGCACGCGGAAAAAATCGGGCTGGGAAACAGGAAATATGAATTAATCCGCGTAAAATAAATTCCATGGAACTACTCCACGTCAACACCGCAAGCCCTTACTACGCAGAGGCCGAAGCCCTCATGGAGGACGCTTTTCCCCCCGAAGAACGCCGCCCACGGGCGGAACAACGCGACTATGCCGACCACAACCCGCTCTTCCGCCCGCACGTGGTGCTGGACAACGGCAAATTCGCCGGATTGCTGAATTTCTGGAAACTGGACGGCTTCCTCTATGCCGAACACCTGGCCACGCTTCCCGCCCTCCGCGGTGGCGGGTTGGGAAAACGCATCATGGAACAATTCATCCAGCTTGCCGGACAACTACC
This sequence comes from uncultured Paraprevotella sp., assembly GCA_944321975.1. GTDB lineage: Bacteria > Bacteroidota > Bacteroidia > Bacteroidales > Bacteroidaceae > Paraprevotella. The sequence goes on along the minus strand of CALUNJ010000154.1, from coordinate 41 downwards.
TATCGTGCTGGAAGTGGAACCTCCCACCGACGACCTGAAGC
>CALUNJ010000153.1 GCA_944321975.1 uncultured Paraprevotella sp. | reverse complement strand
GGGTTGTTTGCCGATGTAGGCCAGGATGCCGCCGTCCACGTAAACCACCTGTCCGTTGACGAAGTTCGAGGCGTCCGAAGCCAGGAACACGGCCGTGCCCTGCAGGTCTTCCGGAGTGCCCCAGCGGGCGGCCGGGGTTTTGGACACGATGAAGCTGTCAAACGGATGGCGGCTGCCGTCCGGTTGCCGTTCGCGGAGCGGGGCCGTCTGCGGCGTAGCGATATATCCCGGGCCGATGCCGTTGCATTGGATGTTGTATTCGCCATATTCCGAACAAATGTTGCGTGTGAGCATTTTCAGCCCGCCCTTTGCCGCGGCATAGGCCGAAACCGTCTCGCGCCCCAGTTCCGACATCATGGAGCAGATGTTGATGATCTTGCCATGTCCTTTCTGGATCATGCCGGGGATCACGGCTTTCGACACGATGAACGGCGCGTTCAGGTCGATGTCGATCACCTGGCGGAATTCTTCCGCCGTCATTTCCGTCATGGGGATGCGCTTGATGATGCCGGCGTTGTTCACCAGGATGTCGATCACGCCCAATGTCTTTTCTATGTCGGCCACCATGGCCTTCACGTCGTCTTCTTTCGTCACGTCGCAGAGGTAGCCTTTGGCCTCGATGCCTTTGGCCTTATAGTCGGCCAGGGCTTGATCCATATGTGCCTGTGAACGGCAGTTGAATGCGATCCTGGCACCAGCCATGGCGAGGGCCTCGGCAATGGCGAAGCCGATGCCGTAGGCGGCTCCTGTCACCAAGGCCACCTTGCCTTCCAGAGAGAAGTTCTGCAAAAAATTCTTTTCCATGTTACTATAATTTAATGATGGGTTTTTCCTTTCTCGCAAAGTTAGAAAAAGAAATCGAGATATGCGCACGAAATGTCCAAAAAATCACGTGCTTTGCCGTTCTCTTCCCATCGCATTTTTACAGTCGGTTTTTATACAGCGCGGCTGCTGTTTTCTGGAATTGGTTCTCCAGTTCCATGTAGGCCTGCATGTTGCGGTACACTTGGTCGGCTTCCGTGAAATAGTCTATGACCGACATTTCGCCGCCCTTCACGCTTTCTTTCATCAGTTCGAGTGTCTGGGTCATGAGCGGCAGGTCGTACACCGACATGGCTTTTCGCAGTTGCTGCAGTTCGTTGAATCCCGACAGCAGGGCGGTTTCGGCCTGCAACCGGGCCTCGTCTGCCTCAAGTCGCGCGCTCACGGCCTGCGCCTCGGCCATCTTCACTTGGCGGCGGTTGGAAAAGAGCGGGATGGAGCCTCCGACGAGGAAACCATGTTCTTTCGTCCCTCCTTCTCCGGTGTTTCGCCGGTATCCGATTTCGAGTTTCGGCCACCATTTTTGGCGTTGTGTGCCGAGTGTGCGTTCGGCGGCCCGCATGCCGGCCTCCGCGGCTTTCAGTTCCGCGTCGTGGGCCAGCAGTTCGTTGCGCAGCGTCTCATAGTCGTTTGTCAGTGCCACGGCCGGGTATTCCCGTTCTTCGAACGTGAGCGGCATGTTGCCGTTCAGTGCCAGCAGCGACTGCAATGCCGTGCGGTGGGCCGCATTGTTCTGCAGCACTTCGGTCTGCACGCTCATGCGTTCCATCTTGATTTTGTTGAGTTCCACGATCGTGGCGTCGCCGGCATCCAGCCGTTCTTCGTAGAGTTCCAGCAGTTCGTCGGCATTCCGCATGCGCTGTTCCAGCAAGTCTTTTTCCTGGTTCAGGCGGATCAGGTCCAGGCAGAGGTTTTTGGCTTCGAGCAGCACGTCGCGGCGCATGGCCTCGGCACGGTGGTCCACGGCGGCCTTCTCTTCGCGTCCGGCCCGTTTCCGGTTCCCATAGACCGACGGGAAGTCGAATCCTTGGGTCACGACCAGTTCAGACCCGGCCTGTCCGTTCACCCCTTTGCTGAAGAAGGAACTGTATTCCACACTGGGGTCTTCCAACCCGTTTTCGGCGTCGATGCCGGTCTTTTCGGCCTTGTCGGCCTGTTGCCGGGCCTGAAGCGACTTGTTGTGTTGTGCCACGCTGCTCAACACCTCGTCCACGCCTTGGGGCAATGCCGGCATCCCCAAGGCGCAAGCGGCTATAATGATGAATATTCTTTTCATGACTGATAAATGCTATGCACGGACGGCCTTGCGGTTCATCCATTCGTAAACAATGGGGATAATGAATGCGTTCAGGAAGGTGGAAGTCAGCAATCCGCCCAGAATCACCTTGGCCATCGGGCTTTGGATTTCGTTGCCCGGCAGGTCTCCTCTCAGGGCCAGCGGAATCAGGGCCAGTGCCGACGAAAGCGCGGTCATCAGGATCGGGTTCAGGCGGTCCAGCGAACCGCGAAGGATGCTCTCGCGCAGCGGGAGCCCTTCTTCGCGCAACGTGTTGTAGTGGCTGATGAGCAACATGCCGTTGCGGGTGGCGATGCCGAAGAGTGAGATGAACCCGATAATGGCGGGAATGCTGATTTCGCCCGTCGTCGCCATCAGGGCAAACACTCCTCCGATGAGTGCCAGCGGGAGGTTGAGCAGGATGATGCCGCTTTGCGTGGCATTCTTGAACTGCAGGTAGAGCAGCAGGAAGATCACCACGATGCTCGCCAGCGAGGTGAGCAGCAGGGTGCGGCTCGCCGAAGCCTCGCTCTCGAACTGTCCGCCATATTCCACGTGGTAGCCTTCGGGCAGTTTCACTTCCTCGTCTATCCGTTGCCGGATGTCGTTCACCACGCCGCGCATGTCGCGTCCGCTGGCGTTGGCCGAGATGACAATCTTGCGCTTCACGTTTTCGCGGTTGATGGTGTTCGGGCCTGTGGACGAAGTGACTTCTGCCACGTAGGAGAACGGGATCTTGCGCCCTTGCGCGTCGTCGATCATCAGGTTGCGGATGGTTTCCATCGTGTGGCGGTTTTCTTCTGCCGCGCGGACGACGAGGTTGAACGAACGTCCCTGTTCGTAGACTTGCGACACGGTCTCGCCTGCCATGTTCACCGCCACAAATTCGTTGAAGGCGGAAAGCGTGATGCCATATTTGGCCAGCATTTCGCGTTTGGGGGCGATTTTCAGTTCCGGTCGTTCGATTTGCTGTTCCACGTTCAGGTCGGCCACGCCTTCCACGTCGCTGATGGCGTTTTTGATTTGGTTGCCGATCTGGTACATCTTGTTCAGGTCGTCGCCGAAGAGTTTGATGGCGATGCCGGCCTGCGTGCCGCTCAGCATGGCGTCGATGCGG
>CALUNJ010000152.1 GCA_944321975.1 uncultured Paraprevotella sp. | reverse complement strand
ACTTTGTTGCTGTGTGTTTTGTTGCTTGCATATATAATTCAATATATCAATAAGTTATAACGAAATAATAAGATTTTAAATAGGAAAATATGAACCCGGGGACGGAGTTTACGGAAGCGGGGCGGGCTCCTTCTCGGGTTGGAACAGGAAACACGGCCCCGGCACTGAAATCCCACAGCTTCGGGAAAGTGCCTGCGTGCAAACGCCGTAATGCCGGCATTAGTCTTCTTTGGAAACTAATGCCGGCATTACGGTTAATTTCTTCTTTGTTTTCCCTTGGGCTTTTATTGCCGGATGCCTATATTCTTCTTTTGCTGGGATAGGAGTTCTTCTGCCGTGACTTCCACTATGCGGTCTCCTTGCGCGACAACCAACGTGGTGTGGTTGTGCCGCGCCCGCTCGATCAGACGTTCTTGGGCCAAATAGATGCCTTCGTCTATCTTGCGTTGCATTTCGTCCACCTCAGCTTCGTTCATGGCCGTCGTCATCTTTGGTGTATTGTCCTTTGAATCTTTCATATACGACAGGTTCAATGATATTCACTCTTTCATCTTTCCATCCATAGGCTATTTTGTTGGCGGGGCAGATGCTGTTGTCATACAGTGCCCAATAGTCACACACCGGCATGTAAAGATTGAACAGGTTGCTCAGGCCATTGTCATAGCGCCGGTAGATGACATCGAGCGGGATGTTATGCCCGCCCTCGCTGACGCGTTTAGCCACCCGTTTGACGGCTTGTTCCGGACTGCTGAGCGAGAAGAAGAGCAGGGTGACGAAATAGCCTCTTTTTTGCGCCTGCTTGATCAGTTTCACGTAAGAGCGCGTGGCCAATGTCGTTTCAAAGGCAAACGTTTCTCCTTCTTTCAGTAGGTGGATGATGCGTTCAATCATGAGCCGTCCTGCCTGAAGGGCCACCCCTTCCGGATTGAACGGAGAAAGCCCCGCGGCGATTTCATCGGCATTGACAAACTCGCGACAGTCCAGCATCTCCGGCAACACGGTGAAACTGGCAGTGGTTTTTCCTGCTCCGTTGCAACCTGCTATGACATACAGATTGTGTTTTTGTTCGCCCATTCCTTGCATTTGTTTTTCGGTCTTCTTTGCAAAGATACGATTTGCGAATGAATCCGACAATATTTCGCGCGTCTTTTTATAAGCCCCGTTTCAGTTCTTTTTTTTTTCAAACGCGGTGGCGTAGCCGTTTCCCGCCAGGTCAGTCGCGCTTTTTTCCAGCAAGTCCGGACGCAAGGCTTTCGTGCGTTCAAAAGATTGTTGCAGTTCCCATTCCTTGATTTTTGCCTCATGGCCGGAGAGCAGGATGTCCGGCACTTTCCATCCCTTATAGTCTGCCGGGCGCGTATAAACCGGGGCGGCCAGCAGGTTGTCCTGGAATGAGTCGGAGAGGGCGCTCTGCTCGTCGCCGATGACGCCGGGCACGATGCGCACAATGGCATCCGTCATGACGGCGGCGGCCAGCTCGCCGCCCGTCAGCACGTAGTCGCCGATGCTCACCTCCTTCGTGATGAGGTGTTCGCGGATGCGGTAGTCTATGCCCTTATAGTGCCCGCACAGGATGATGAGGTTCTCGCACAGCGAGAGGCTGTTGGCCATCGGCTGGTCGAATTGTTCGCCGTCCGGCGTGGTGAAAATCACCTCGTCGTAGTCGCGCTCCGCCTTCAGGGCCGAGATGCAGCGGTCTATCGGCTCGCATTGCATCACCATGCCCGCGAAGCCCCCGAAGGGATAGTCGTCCACGCGGCGGTATTTATTAGTGGAGTAGTCGCGCAGGTTGTGCAGGTGAATCTCCACCAGTCCTTTCTTCTGTGCGCGTCCCAGGATGCTTTCGCGCACGAAGCCCTCGAGCAGTTCCGGCAAAACGGTGATGATGTCTATTCTCATACGTGTCAGTCTTCTTGAAATCCGCTGCAAAAGTAGTCATTTTGCGGCACATTCCGGCGGGTCGTGCCGTTTATTACTAAAAATGGAAGTTAAAAGTGCGGCTTTCAGTGCAGAAAACCGTCCGTTTCCTTGCTTATCTAAAGCCTTAGATATACATTTGCCGTATCAATAACTAAAGTTTTAGATATTATGAGGAAGCAAGGAACTTTGACCAAGGCGGAGATGCAGGTGATGAATATCCTTTGGAGCCGTCCCGGCATGAAGGGTACCATCGCGGATGTCCTTGAGGGGTACGGCGACAAGAAGCCGGCCTATACCACCGTGGCCACATTTATGAAGATTCTGCTCAACAAAGGGTTCGTAGGGTTTGAGAAGATGAAAGGGACGAAGACGCAGTGCTACTATCCCTTGCTGTCGAAGGAAGACTACACGCGGCAGGTGCTCGACGGGGTGAAGGAAGACCTTTTCGGAGGGTCGTTCTCCTCGCTGGTCCGCTTCTTCGTCAGGGAAGAGCGGATTTCGGAACGCGAACTCAGGGAAATGCTCGATATGGTGGAGCGGCAGGATGCCGGGGAGTGAATCTTCCGCCACAAGCTACAGTATGAACCTTTAAATCGTCCGGACATGGGAACATTCTTAGTCTACATCATCAAGTCGGCCTTTTGCATGACGCTGCTCTATTTGCCTTATACCTTATTGTTAAGGAGGGAGAAGCTGCACTGTCTGAACCGTCTCGTCCTGCTCGCCATCCTCGTGACGTCTTTCCTGCTGCCTGCCGTGCGCGAGGAGTGGTTCGGCGGGGTGTGGATGTCGTGGCAGTCGGCTGTTCCGGACGGGGCATACGCTTCCTTCCTCGGGCAGCTTGGCGGCACGGGGATGCGCTTGCCGGAACTGGTCGTGACGCCCGATCCGTCTGTCCCGTGGTGGCCCGTGTGGCTGGTGAGTGCCTATTTCTTCGGGGTGGCCGTCTCCTTGGCCGTCCGGTTGGGGCAACTGGCCCGTCTGCTATGGTTCATTCCCCATGGATGTTTGTGGAAGGAACGCCGCGAGGATGGCATCACGCTCTACTGCCATGCCCGTCCCGTGCTGCCGTTCAGTTGGATGCGGAGCATCGTGGTGTCGGAAGCCGACTGGGAAGGCGCGGAGGCGCGTGCGGTGTACCAGCACGAGAAGGCCCATGTGACTTACGGCCATTCTTGGGACACGCTGCTCATGCTGGCGGCCGAGGTCCTGCAGTGGTTCAGCCCCGTGGTGTGGATGATGGAGGCCGACATGCGCTGCATCCATGAATACCAGGCGGACGACTACGTGCTGCGCCAGGGCATCAACGCGAAGAACTATCAACTCTATTTAATAAAGAAAGCCGTTGGCTCTCGACTGCAATCTTTTGC
>CALUNJ010000151.1 GCA_944321975.1 uncultured Paraprevotella sp. | reverse complement strand
CCGGGATTGTAGATTTCGATAAAGTCGAACTCACCGTCCAAGGGCGCGCTCATCACCTCGTTGATGACCAGATTCACGCTGCTTTGACCCGGAATCGGATCATCGGTCGGCTCGGACGTATTGTCCTGTCCTTTCGTTCCGGCAGCCATCGTGGTCCATTGTGCGCCGCCGTCCGTAGCACGAGCCCATGTCTGCCCGTCTTCCAAAGCCGGAACCACGGTGGCGTCTATTTCCCGATAGGAAGCGTCGAGCAACTTGATTTCATCACCGTCGCCAGAAATGCCGAACGAGAAGTCAGCATCTTTCTCCAACACCAGATAACCATGGGCGGCAATCTTGGTGTCGGCAGGAAACACATACTCTTCCTCGGAACCTTTACTGTCCTGCAAATGGAAGCCACCTAAAGCGACCGCCTCGTCGGAAGCGTTGTACAGCTCTATCCAATCCGTACCACTGGAACAAACTTCGTTGATAAAGACTCCGGCCACATCGGAAGGCCCCACATTCAAATCGTCTTCGGAATCATCCTTGCACCCTGTGGTGCAAACCGTAGCGGCCAGCAATACGGCCGCCGTGCAAAAGAAACTTCTTTTCATATTCTCTGTTTAACGTGCATAAATATTTTCCTGTTCTCAGAACGAAAGCATCAGCCGCAACTGCAGGATGTGGAAATCCAATCCCCCGGGCAACGCCTCGCCCAGCGTCTTGCCGTCCTTGGTGATATGCCCTTTGTCGTCGGCATACTTGTCATTGTCCATGAATGTGTAGTTCAGCCCGAACATGACGTTGGGCACCGGATACCAGTTCAGGTTGGCACTGTAAGCGTATGCCGACCCGCCGGTCACGGGCGACGAGATTTCGTGGAAATCGTTCAGATTCGTACGGCTCACCCGCGCCGCCAATTCCAGACAGCCGCCCTTGCGACGCTGATAGACCGGAGCGAATTCGGCATCGTCTGGCATGTAGCGGCGTTGCTGTCCCAATATCATGTAGGAAGCGGCGGCGTACCAGCCATTGAACTCCGCGTTCTTCAGGTCTATCTTCCGGTCGCCCTCTTTGCGGTAGCGCGAAAGACTGGTGAACATGTATTCGCCATAGGCCAGCAACTTGTCCCAGCGCACGGCGGCTTCCACGCCATACGTGGCGTAGTGGTTCACGTTCGGAATCTCCGCCCGCACGAAACGCCGACGGTCGGTGCGGCTCTCGGGAAAACTGCGGAACTCCACCAAGCGGTCTTCCGTGCCTCCGCCGTCCGGTGTGCGATAGGTGGCATATCCGCCCAAGTGCACCGTCCACGTGTCGTTGTTCACGGGCGAAAGGCCCAGACGGCCGGTAAATCCGTAACCGTCGCTTCCGCGGTTCTTCTCTTTCTGTATGATGTCCACCTGCTGGCCGAACACTCCTCCGGAAAACCACCAATATTTGCCCCAAGCCGTAACCGCAGCTCCAAGACGCCGCCCGCCTGCAAACATTTCCACAGGCATGGGACGTTCGTTAAACGACAAATAGCGGGAACTGGTCAGACGCTCCATGCTCATCGGTTCCTTGAAATGCCCGGCCTGCACGGAAATATGGTCGTTAAAATGGTAGCCCAAATACATATCTTTGATCTCCACTTCATTGTAGGCGAAATCAAGGTCAAACTCTGCAAACCATTTCTCATACAATGTGGCTTTCAGCGCGAACCGGGCGCGACGGACACTCACCCCATTGTTGAACCGGAAACGGCCATCATCTTCTTCCAAATCATCATTGGGTTTGGAACTCAGCCCGTCTGTGGAAGTCGTGGGAAGGTAAAAAGACAAGTCCGTATAAATCCGATTGTCCAACTTCAGACGGAAGTTGTTGTTCCTCGTGGCAAAGTTCAACTTACCTTCTTCAAAATAAATGTCCGCCCGCTCTTTCACGGCCTTGCCCTGTGCGTTGGCCTGGGCAAACAGCCCTGCGGCCCATCCGCCCCACAACACGGACAACATCAAAATTCTCTTGCACATATTCCCAATTTTTCCGCAAAAGTAAATGAGCCGTATTTCCTTCCTGTGACAACCCCGTAAAGAAAAGGCTACAATGATTTTTTCGAGCCAAAAACGAGGAAAAGCGAGCTTCCCGTACCCCCATTTGCAGAGAAAACCTTATCTTTGCCAAGCGTTAAACATAGCCAACCATAAATCATATGCGAGCTTTATTATTCCTTTTGATACTGTGGGGCAGCAGCCTTCTCCTCCCCGTGCGGGCACAAGAGCGTGCCAAGCCCCGCAACGGAGAAGGAGTATCCACCTTCCTTCAACGATTTGGCTACACTTCACGTGCGGCACGGCAAGAATTCATGGAAATCAACGCCGGCAAGTTCACCAAAGGAGGCGGCTTGATTTTGGGCCGAAGCTACCGATTGCCTTCAACCCCCAAGGGCAAACAGAAAAAGAAAGGAAAAACGAGTGTCTGCGAACCGCTGTTCGGCCCCAACTACCAAACCGTCCGCATCAAATCACACGAACTGGAAGGAGCTTGCCTTTACCTGGTGAGCGGCCACGGGGGGCCCGATCCCGGTGCCATTGGAAAAGTCAGAGGCCGGGAACTGCATGAAGACGAATATGCCTACGACATCATCCTGAGACTGGCCCGCGCATTGACAGAAAAAGGCGCGAAAGTGCATATCATCATCCAAGACGCCAAAGACGGAATCCGCAACGACCGCTATCTGGACAACAGCGAACGCGAAACCTGCATGGGGCAACCCATACCTCTCGGGCAGGTAGAAAGGCTGCAACAACGCTGCGATGCGATCAACCGGCTCTCCCGGAAAGATAAAGAGAAATATAAAAGAAGCATTTTCATCCATGTAGACAGCCGGGGCAAGAAAGACCAGGTCGATGTGTTTTTCTATCACTCCCCCGGAAGCCAGCAGGGCAAACGGCTGGCACAAAACATCCATTGCACCTTTGAACGGAAATATGACAGACACCAGCCCAACAGGGGATTTAGAGGAACCGTCAGCGCACGGAATCTCTACGTGCTGCTGAAGTCACGGCCCGTGGCCGCCTTCCTGGAATTGGGGAACATACAAAATGAGCGCGACCGCAAACGGCTCGTCCTCCCCTCCAACCGCCAGGCACTGGCCGACTGGATTTGTGAAGGCATCGCCAGAGACTACAAATCACGCTGAAACGGCTCATCCTCCGCGCGAAGCCCGGATCCGGGTGGTGGACACGATGCTGCCACAGAGCGTGAACCCGCCGGCCAACATCATGGCCACATGGGGGGCATTGTCCCCATATCCGTGGAACAGCAAGGCCACCAAGGCCGCACCGAGCGTCTGCCCCGTCAGCCGCGCCGTGGACTGCATGCCGCTGGCTCCCC
>CALUNJ010000150.1 GCA_944321975.1 uncultured Paraprevotella sp. | reverse complement strand
GCAGCTGGCCCAGTCGTTCCGCCGCGTCTACGCCGACGGCAGCGACGTGTTTTGGACGCATGAACAGATCGAGACCCTCTTGCGCATCTTCCCCGAAGGGCAGGTGGTGACGGTGGCCGACGACAAGATCGTGGGGTGCGCCCTTTCCATCATCGTGGACTATGACCTGGTGAAGGGCGACCACACCTATGCCAAGGTCACGGGGCACGAGACCTTCAGTACCCATAACCCCAGCGGCAACATCCTCTACGGCATCGAGGTGTTCATCCACCCCGACTACCGCGGGTTGCGCCTGGCCCGGCGCATGTACGAATACCGCAAGGAACTGTGCGAGAAGCTGAACCTGAAGGCCATCATGTTTGGCGGGCGCATTCCGAACTACCACAAGTATGCCGACAAGATGCGCCCCAAGGAATATATTGAGAAGGTGGGCAAGCGAGAGATCTATGACCCCGTGCTGACGTTCCAGCTTTCCAACGATTTCCACGTGCGCCGCGTGATGACCAACTACCTGCCCAACGACGAGGAGTCCAAACACTACGCCTGCCTGCTCCAGTGGGACAACATCTACTACCAGCCGCCCACCGACGAGCCTGTCCCGGCCAAGACCACCGTGCGGGTGGGACTGGTGCAGTGGCAGATGCGCGCCTACAATTCGTTGGACGACCTGTTCGAGCAGATAGAGTTCTTCGTGGATGCCGTGTCGGGCTACAAGAGCGATTTCATTCTTTTCCCGGAATATTTCAACGCCCCGCTCATGGCCGAGTTCAACAACCTGAGCGAGTCGCAGGCCATCCGCGGGCTGGCCGGTTATACGGGCGAGATCCGCGAGCGTTTCGTGCAGCTGGCCATCAGCTACAACATCAATATCATCACGGGCAGCATGCCGCTGCTCCGCGACGGCAATCTCTACAACGTGGGTTTCCTTTGCCGTCGTGACGGAAGCTATGAGATGTACGAGAAGATACATGTCACCCCCGATGAGATCAAGAGCTGGGGCTTGAGCGGCGGACGGATGCTCCGCACGTTTGACACGGACTGTGCCAAGATAGGCATCCTGATTTGTTATGATGTGGAATTCCCCGAACTGTCGCGCATCATGGCCGACCAGGGAATGCAGATTCTTTTCGTGCCCTATCTGACCGACACGCAGAACGCCTATTCCCGTGTCCGTGTCTGCGCCCAGGCCCGCGCCATCGAGAACGAGTGTTTCGTGGTGATTGCCGGCAGTGTGGGCAACCTGCCGCGTGTACACAACATGGACATCCAGTATGCCCAGTCGGGCGTGTTCACCCCCTGCGACTTCGCCTTCCCCACCGACGGGCGGCGCGCCGAGGCCACGCCCAACACGGAAATGATTCTTGTGTCCGACGTGGATCTGGACTTGCTGAACGAGCTGCACACCTATGGCGGGGTGCGCAACCTGAAGGACCGCCGCCGCGACCTCTACGAGGTCCGTTTCAAGAAAGAAAAGTGAGAAGAGAACTGAAAAAAACATCAATTCGTCCTCTGGGAACCGGGGTTCCACAAGAGGGCGAATTTTTCGTTTGTTTCTTATGTGGCTTGAAGGGATCAGAAGCGTGTCATGACTTCTATGACGATTTTGTTGCGTTCCGAGGGCTTGGGCGTGGTACCGTCGTTGTAGAAGTATTGTTCATAGTTGAGGCGGATGTCGGAAATGAACGGTTTGGCCAGGCTCAGGGTGATGCCGCCCGTGACGCGCTTGCGCTCGGCGTCGGTCAGGGTCAGTTTCCCGTCCTCGTACTCTTCTCCGTCGCTGTGGTCGCCCATGTAGTCGAAACGTCCCAGAAAGGAAATCTTCTTGAAGGCTTTCTTGAGCGGCAGGTCATAGCAGATGAAGCCGTCGAAGGCGTTTACGTCGCCGAAAGCGTGCTTGTTGTAGTGCTTGAACAGGTATTCGGCTTCCACCATCCAGCGTCCGTATCTGAAGTTGATGCCCGCGTCGTACATGTTGATCGACACTTCTGAAGGTTTGATCTTTTGGGCACTCAGCACCACGTTGAAGCCTTTGGGCAGCAGGAACTGGGCTTTGGCCGAGTAGTTGATGTTTTTGGTCCAGAAGTCCTTTTGGTCGGTCAGCCCGGAGCCGTTGAAGATGCCGGCCTGGAGGATGATGGGCAGGGCGCTCTCGATGCGGTAGCCCAATGTGGCACCCACGTCGCGCACGTTGCCCACCTGCTTGGCAATGAACGAACGGTTGGCGAAGTATTGCTGGTGGGGCGAGCGGTGGGCGTCAATGGTGAAGGGCACGCGCATCTGGCCGATGGTGAACTCGAAGTCCTTCAGCGGGGTGATGCGGGTGTAGGCGTCCAGCATCTTGATTTTGCCTTCGTCCGAGAGGTCGATTTCTGCTTTGTAGGCCACGATCGGGGCCACGTTCCCACTGACGCTGATGCGTGCGTTGCGCACTTGGAAACGCCCTGCGTCGACTTCCGGCTGATATTCATACTTGGCGCGTACCGTGCCGTGGAATTCGGGGTGATAGTCCACCTTCTTTTTTTCTCCTTCGTTGTCTGCCAGGGCGGCAAGGGGCAGGGCGAGGCCCAAGGCCAAAATAGCGATATGCTTCATTTTTGTTCGGTTTTGGTGCTGCAAAGGTAGGGGTTTTGTATGAATGAGACGTGACATATGTGTTACAATTCCGTGACACGTTCTTGTTTTTTGCGTGGTTTCCCGGCCTCATGCCGTCAAGTGCCGTTGGGGGAGGCCTTTTGCCCCTGTGGGAGACCCTTGGACAGGGAGGCGTGGCTATGTCGTGGAAACGGATTTTCTTAGAGAGGGGTGGACGTGCCTTCGGGGGACAAGTCGCCGGGAGGATTCAGGTTTCCCGCGAGGGAGGAGAACCATGGGGCGGGGTGTGGGGAGAGGCGTTTTCGCCTTCGAAATCTGTCGGTTTCTATTTCTTTGAGAATCAGTCAGGTGCTAATCTGTTGAGCCGGTCGTTTTTTCCGCTTGAGGAAAAAATATTTTTCGCTTGAGATTCACATTTTTTTCTCAAGCGGATGGTTTGTGCTTCTCTTGAGTCCGATAAATGGGGCTTGGGAGGAGCTTTCCGGCCTATGGGGAACGGGGAGGTGCCGGCTTTGAAACGACATATGGGAATGAACCGGGGGCGGCACATTCCCATATGCTTCTTTTGTGTGAAAAAGTTATTTTACAAGGCTGTCAGCTCCAGCACGCAGCTGGCATAGTCGCCGCCGAGCGGCAGTTCGATGCCGGTGTTCATGAGCAGGCGGCCGGAGAAGGTCTTGCCGTCCAAGAAGCACGGGCGGTTGCCGGTCTTGACGTTCAGTTCGCGCACGCGGTAGTTCTTCGACGGGTCGAGGCCGCGCAGGCATACGCGGGGTACCACCTGGTTCACGAAGTTGTCCATCTT
>CALUNJ010000149.1 GCA_944321975.1 uncultured Paraprevotella sp. | reverse complement strand
GTCATCTCCTCGTCAACCACGAGCGACACGGGCGGCTGCTCGGTGCGCAGGGTGCCATGATTGACGGAAAACACCACATAGGCCCCTTCCGTGGCACAGTCAATCGTCACGACCGTGCCTGCCGCCACCCTTCCGGAAGCGGGGACAAATGTCGGCACAGCCACCTCGGGCAACGGCACCGGGGTTTCCCCGTCATAGTGGTCGGGGTCAAAGGCCACCCCCGTCTTGTCGCCCCACACGTAGGCCTCCAGTCCCGGAAAGTCAATGTAAGGATTGCGGTTGCCCTGAATGCGGTAGACAGCCTGGTTGCGGGCCTGCTCCTTTTCGCCCACCGGGTCTTCCTCCGCCCAACGAAGCAACATGTCGAGCGCCCAGCGCGACAATCCGGGATAACTCTTCCCATCCAGCATGTCGCTGTTCCAATTCTTTATGCGGTCTTCATAACAGGTGACCATATAGAAATAGGTGCGCGCAAAGTCGCCTTTATATTCATCGGCCGGTTCGAACACCGTCCCGCTATATCCCGAAACCGACGAAGGCCCGAGCCGGCTGAAGCCGCCGGAAGAAGTGTATGTGGGACGTTCCGTCTCCCCGAAAGGATAGTTCCCGCGGCGGTTGTTCACGTAACCGTCGGTCGGATAAAGATGGAAAAGGTCGGTGTACATCGGGCTGGCATCATTAAACCAACTCTTGGGAAACGAATGCTCACGGTTATAGCAGTCCCCCTCGCCCCGGTAGTTCCCACACTGGTCCTCGGTGAAGTTGAAATCCGTGACAGAGGAATACATGTCCCACACTCTGCCATCCGCCCGTGCGTCGGTAGAGCGCATGTCGGCCCACAACTCTTTGTAGCTGCGCACGGTGTGTGCGTTGATGATTTGATAGAGAGCGGTTTTCAGGCTCGCGCCACGCTTGCCGTCCGCGGCCTTATAATAACCCGCAGGGGCTTGCGCCCACAATGAAAGGAAGATGCCGCACAACATCCCTAAAGACAATAACCTTTTCATGATTCGTTGATTTGGAATATTTTTGTGCTAAGATACGGAAAAACTTCGGAACGGCGTGCAAAACGCTTCGCCGGCACATGCATAGCCAAAGAATTGCAAGAGGACAATACACTTGTAATCAGTCCGCACCAGAGAGGGCGAAACGGACAGCCCGCCCGCACCAGAAATACAATCCTGTTACATTCCGCCCCGCTTCCGCACGCCTTGTCCCGGAAAAAAACGCGCCTTGCGCACGCAAGCCCCCGCGCCGGCGCCGGTCTGGAACCCGGTGGCGGCGTTGCAGGAATCCGCAACGCCGGCACTCAACTGGCAAAATTCCATGCCTCCATATCGGGGATGCTCAATCGCGGTTGGCGCGTTTGCGCTCCGTGTGGTCGAGAATGATCTTGCGCATGCGCATGCTCTTCGGCGTCACTTCCACGTACTCGTCCTCGCGGATGTATTCCAAAGCCTCTTCCAACGAGAATTTCACAGCCGGCACGATGCGGGCCTTCTCGTCGGAACCCGATGCACGCATGTTGGTGAGCTGCTTGCTCTTGGTGACGTTCACCACGAGGTCGTTCTCATGAATGTGCTCCCCAACGATCTGCCCGGCATACACTTGCTCCTGCGGCTCAATGAAGAACTTGCCGCGATCCTGCAGGTTGTTGATGGCATAGGCATAAGCCGTGCCGCTCTCCAAGGCGATCATCACCCCATTGCTGCGGCGGCTGATGTCGCCCTTGTAGGGCTGGTACTCCTTGAAGCGGTGGGCCATGATGGCTTCCCCTTGGCTGGCGGTAAGCACGTTCGTGCGCAAGCCGATGATGCCCCGCGAAGGAATGTTGAACTCGATGTTCACCCGGCTGCCCTGGGTCTCCATCAATGTCATTTCCCCCTTGCGGCGGGTCACCATGTCGATCATCTTGCTGGCAAACTCTTCGGGAACATTGATGGTCAGCTCCTCGATAGGCTCGCAACGCTGCCCGTCGATTTCCTTGTAGATCACTTGCGGCTGGCCCACCTGCAGCTCGTAGCCTTCACGGCGCATGGTTTCGATGAGCACGGACAGATGAAGCACTCCGCGCCCGGCCACGATCCAACGGTCGGTATAGCCTTCGGCCAGCGTGACGCGCAAGGCCAGGTTCTTTTCAAGTTCCTTTTCGAGGCGTTCGTTGATGTGGCGGCTCGTGCAATATTTTCCTTCTTTCCCAAAGAACGGAGAATCATTGATGGTGAAAAGCATGCTCATCGTCGGCTCGTCGATGGTAATGGGCGGCAACGGCTCCGGCTGCTCGTAATCGCAAATGGTGTCGCCGATTTCAAAATGTTCCAAGCCCACAATCGCACAAATGTCGCCCGAAGACACTTCCGCCGTTTTCTGGCGCCCCATGCCCGTGAACGTGTGCAATTCCTTTATTTTGGTCTTCTCCTGCGAACCGTCGCGGTGGCAGATCGTAATGTTCATCCCCTCTTTCAGGGTGCCCCGATGCACGCGCCCCACGGCGATGCGCCCCGTGTAGTTGGAATAGTCCAACGAGGTGATGAGCATCTGCGGAGTGCCTTCCAACTGTTGCGGTGCCGGGATATGCTCAATGATCTGGTCCAGCAAATAAAAGATGTCGCCCGCCGGGCTCTTCCAGTCCGGCCCCATCCAATTGTTCTTGGCCGATCCGTACACCACCGGGAAATCCAGCTGGTCTTCCGTGGCATTCAGGTCGCACATCAAATCGAAGACCATTTCATACACCTCCTCCGGACGGCAGTTCGGCTTGTCCACCTTGTTGATGACCACAATGGGTTTCAAGCCGATTTCGAGTGCCTTCTGCAACACAAATCGGGTTTGGGGCATGGGGCCTTCGAAAGCGTCGACCAAAAGGAGGCACCCGTCCGCCATATTCAACACCCGTTCCACCTCTCCGCCGAAATCGGAGTGTCCCGGAGTGTCGATGATATTGATTTTCGTGCCTTTATAATCAATGGAAACATTTTTGGAAAGGATTGTGATTCCGCGTTCGCGCTCCAGCTCGTTGTTGTCCAGCATCAGTTCGCCGGTCTGTTGGTTGTCGCGGAACAAATGCCCCGCCAATAGCATTTTGTCCACCAACGTGGTTTTTCCATGGTCCACGTGGGCGATGATCGCAATGTTTCTAATGTTCTGCATACTTTTTACCTGAAAATAACGCGGCAAAGTTACAACAAATTATTGGAAAAGTGCGGGATAGGACGAAAAAATACGCAGAAACACTTGCCGGAACAGGAAAATGTAGTAACTTTGCAACCGCTAAGAGAAAATTCATATTTAAATCAAGTCAAACTATGTATTTAGACGCAGCAAAAAAGCAAGAAATCTTTGGACAGTACGGGAAGTCTAACACTGATACTGGTTCTCCCGAGAGCCAGATTGCATTGTTTTCATACCGTATTTCCCACTTGACGGAGCACATGAAA
>CALUNJ010000148.1 GCA_944321975.1 uncultured Paraprevotella sp. | reverse complement strand
TTCATGACGATGGGCCCCTTGGGCGCGTTGGCCGGTTATTTTATAGGATCATGGTTTGACAAGAAAACCAGCGGGACCGAAGCCGAGGACGACGTACGGCGTTATGCACAAGGGCAGCGGAACAGTTTCTTGTTCTCCATGTTGGTGATGGCTTCCTATGTGATTCGGGCAGACCGGAGAGTGATGCACAGCGAGATGGAGTTTGTGCGCCGTTTTCTCCGTGTGAATTTCGGGGAAGAAGCGGTGGCGGAAGGAGAAGACATTCTGCTCAAGCTGTTCAACGAGGCCAAACGGCTGGACCAAGCCTCCCCGACGGCCTACCGTGACATGATTTTCGACTGCGGCCGCCAGATAGCTGCCAACCTGAATTATGGCGAGCGGTTGCAGCTCTTGGATTTCTTGGTCAAGATAGCCCAAAGCGACGGGTCGGTCTGTGCGGAGGAAGTCCGGGCATTGCGTGAGGTGGCGCAGGCCATGCAGTTGGCCGCAAGCGAGGTGGACTCCATGCTGAACCTGCGTGGCGACTCGCTGGCTGATGCCTACAAGGTGTTGGAAATCAACCCGTCGGCCACGGATGACGAAGTGAAGGCGGCCTATCGCAGGCTGGCCTTGAAGCACCATCCTGACCGTGTGGCCGCGCTGGGCGAAGACGTGCGCCGGGCGGCTGAGGAAAAGTTCCAGCAGATCAACAATGCGAAGGAACGGATCTATAAGGCACGTGGCATGAAATGACACGGGAAAGGCGGGAGGGATGGCGTGCAATCTTCCTCGCCTTTTGATGGGAATTGTCCGGATGAGGGCATGGGGCCAATGCGGTCAGAACTTATTGAGATTAGGTTAATATGATTGTTTTTTAGCGTGAGCAGGATTGTGGAAGGGGAAAGAGCGTTTTCAGGTAACACTTTTTTGAGTGGAGTGGCATTTTGAGGGCTGGCGACCGGGAGAAAACAGCATATGGGGAGCCGCCGAAGTCCTTTTTTCCTTTTTCCTTTGCCGTGTTGAAAGAAAAAGCCCCCGGGGCGACGGGGGCTTTGAGTTGTCAGGGAATCCAATTTCTTTTATTGTCCCCAAAGACCAGTGAATCCATTCTGGTTGCTTAGCACTTCCAAGTCTTCCTGCGCGGCACTTTCGTAGCGGGAGAGTCCGCTGCCGGCAAGCAGGTGGGCGGTTTCCACTTGGAGAATGCTTGCGCACGGCTTTATATATTTCTTTTTCATTTGTTTCTTATGATGGTTGAACGTTCCTATTTTTACTTTACGGCCTTTTTCGCGCCGTCGACAATGTATATGCCTTTCTGCAGGCCTTGGGTGGCTTTGTCCATCTTCACGTTGCTGCGCACAAGCGTGCCATTGAGGTCATATACGTTAACTGTGGGATTCGTGTCGTCTTTTATGCCGTTGACCGCAGTGGCCTCGCTTCCGGGCAACTTCAACACCACGGGATTGACATTGGCCGCAAGGTCTGCATTCAGGAATGCGCGGTAGGCGCCGACGGTTGGTTCGTTGCCGTCCACCACTTTGTAGAAGCCCAATCCCAAGTCTTGGTTTTGGAGGACGTAGCTGCCGGGGATGGCGGTCATACTGTCATAAGTGCCTGTCATTTCGGCCGTGGAATATTGACTTTGTGTGGCTGTGCCGTACCCTTGGAAATCATGTTGCCCTTTTCCCTTTATAATATAAGGAGTGTGGGCTTTCAGGCTTTCGGCTTCTTCCAGGTTGAGGACCGCGGCATGGCCTTGAATGTTCCCTGTTCCGGTGCAGACATAAGCGGTTTGTCCGGATGGCACTTCGGCTTCAAACGGAAGGATGAGGGTGCCCCATCCGGCGTCCGTGACATTCAGGCGGATGGTGGCTTGCCCGGCCGGAATCAGCTTGAAGTTTGTGCGCTCCCCGGTTGCCTTGAAAAAGAGGTCGTGGGCTCCCATGGTATTTCCGTCATGGGCTGAAAGGAGGTGGTAGATGCCTTCTGAGGTCGTGGGGACGATTTTCAGGGGAATGGCTTCGGCTTCATTCACGGTGGCATAGGAATCGAGATATTGTTTTCCGTTTGAATGGTTGAGAGACACGAGGTAGGAGTTTGGCGTGTCTGTGGCTTCAAACGTGAATCCTTGTGCATAGTCTGTGTCTATGGGCTTGAACTTTTCGCTGAAATTGTTTGCATCGGTGGATAGCAGCGTCACGGCTCTGCCGTCGTATTCGGGGTCGGAAGAGGCGGAGACGATGTAGAACCGCTCATCGGCCGAAGGGGCGTTCAGTCTCGTTTCCCGATAGGCAGCCATGGCTTCGGCGAGTGCTTCTTTGGCTTCCACCAAGGTGACGACGTCGGTGGCTTCCGTGTAGCCTTTGGCGTTTGTGACAGCCGTCTCCAAAGCCCTTTGGGCTTCTTGCGGAATCTGGAATGCTTGGGTGCCCACGTTGGCTCCCCAAGTTTCGGCTTCTGCGAGGGTTTCCTGCAATTCTTTTTGTTTAGCCGAGATGGCTTCATCTGTATTCAAGGCGGCCAGTTCAGGGTATTTGTCCACCATCTCCGAGAAGGAGTAGAACCCGATATCCGTGAGGACGGCCGTGCCGTCGGCCGCCGAAGAGGTGAGGCCGAACACGGTGCAGAGGTTCTTCCCATTGCTGGAAATCAGGATGTGGTCGCCTTGCATGTAGTCGGAAAGCCCGCTTCGGGTCATGTCCCAAACCACCGTGGTCACTCCGTCGTCTTGTGTTTCATAAGTAGGCGGCACTTGGGTGTTATGGTTTGCCCCGTTCAGCCACCACAGGTAGGAGAGTCCGTTTCCGGTGCGCAGCGATGTGCCTCGGGCAAGGAAATACTTTTGTGCGCCGGTGATGTAGTATTTGTTGTCTTCGTAGGTGCTGAATTGCAGCGCGATGTTGTTGTTGCCCGCTTTGCCATGAACTTTCACGGTGTTGGCCGTTTTGTCGTATTCAACCGAGTTCACCCGTGCGTCGTCGCCGGATGTCCAGTCGCTGCAGGCGAACTGGTAGGGTTGCTCCGCATGGTATTCTTTCAGCAGGCGCAGGTAATAGATTCCCGGCGTGGGGGTGTTGCCCGTGGCGGCGAACTTCACGGTGATTTCATCAAGGGTGTTGCCGTATTCGTCTTTCAGGTATTCTTCGGGAACCGGGTATTCCACGTTGTAGAATCCGGTGAAGTTCTGGGGAGCCAGAGTGATTTGTCGGAGAACTTTGTCGTTGACGTAAATCGTATACACGCGGCCGTGGTCGGCACTATGGTAGCGGCACATGAGTGACACGTTCTTGCTCACGCCTTGTGTGGAGAACACATAACTGAACCATTTGCCGGCCAGCGCATCCACATAGAATTCCCCGGAGTAGGAGCCTTTCTCGAAATCCCCTTGCAGCACGTGGCCTGCATCGCTCTGTTGTTCGCCCGTAGCGATGAAGTCCAGCGTGCGTTCCTGCAGGGTTTGGCTTTCTTCCTCTTCGGCCATGACTTCGTCCTTGATGGCATCCCATTCCGTTTGCGTCATTTGTTGCCAGTACATCATGTAGCGGCA
>CALUNJ010000147.1 GCA_944321975.1 uncultured Paraprevotella sp. | reverse complement strand
TTCCGCACCGTGAACTCCTTGAACGTGTTCCATTCCCCGCACGACGGGCAACGCCCGATCCACTTCGGGGATTCCTGCCCGCAATTGCCGCACACGTATACCGTCTTATCTTTTGCCATAATACCCGTCTCGTCTTTCAGCGGATAAAAATACGGAGATTTCCGCGAACGGCCATAAGATGAGCTGAGAAAATCAATCCGGGCGGCCTCCGCAAAAGACCTTGAAGGTGCCGCCCCCCACCTTTACGACATATCCACCCTCTTGCGGCACGGCGATCCGGGTTCCCTTGCCGGAATACACGAGTCTTCCGCCCATGTCGTACACCTCCAAGGCCAGCCCCCCTTCCAGCCCTTCCACCGTGATACATCCGGATCCGGCGCGCACGCGCACCTTTCCGTCCTTCACCGCCCCAGCCCCGGACGCATTCATCTCCCGGATATCCACAAAACTGCTCCACCACGAGGCGTTCCGATAAGCCTCCAAGGCACCTTGGGGCACATACAATACGGCGTTGTCATAGGCTTCCTTCGGAAAGACCGACCACCAATCCATGACGGGGGGAACCGGATTGTAGGAATACACCTGCTTCAGGCCTTTGCAGTCAGAAGCAAAAGAACGACCTATATAAGCCACGTTCCTGCCCAACGAAAGGGAGTTCAGGGAACCGCACACGGAAAAAACACATTCATTCAAATCCACCACCCCGTGGCCCGTAGAGGCCGAAGCCAAAGAAGCACAGCCCTGAAAAGCATATTCTCCAATCGCCGTCACACTATTGGGGATGCGGATTTCCTTCAAGGCCGAACAAGAGGCGAAAGCCCGCTCCCCTATGCTGTCGAGCCCCTCGTGCAGTCCGACAGCCTCCAATGCGCGGCACCCATAAAACGATCTCTCCCCTATGCGCAGGACACTTCCCGGCAGGTCTATCTCCTTCAAGGCGCAACTGTTAAACGCATAATCCCCGACTGCGGCCACCCCGTCGGCCATGCGGACTTCGACCAGCGAACTGCAACCCGAAAACGCTCCTTTTCCGATCACGGTGCCGGAAGGCAGATCGGCTGCAGCCAACGCAAGACAATTGGAAAACGCATATTCGCCCAAAGCCAGCGGACGGCCCATATCCGGCCCGGGGACGTAAAGCGAGACCTCCGACAGCGAATCGCACTCGGCAAAGGCCCGAGAGCCAACAGCGGTCACGCTATTGGGAAGGCGCACACGCGACAAACGGCCGCATTGGGAAAAAGTCTCGGTGCCGATCATTTCCAAACCGTCCGGCAAATCCACCGAAGCCATTAGGCTATTGGCAAACAACCTCCGGCCCAAGGACGAGACGTTCGCACCCACCGTGACGGAAAAAGGAGTGGCCGTATCCGAGAAAAGTCCAGAACCAGAATAATAAGAGGTACATTCCATGTCCCGCCCGATATACACTTCCTTCAGGGGAACCGTTGGAATAGAGCTGCCCATACAAAACAAAGTCCATCCGCTAAGTTCCAAAGGGGCCTCCCCGTCCGCAAAAATCAGTTTGGCCAAGGAAGTGCAACCATGAAAGACATTGCCCTCCATGTACGTCACGCTTCCCGGAATCTCCACCTCGGTCAGATTCTCGCAATAGGCAAAAGCCTGAGATCCGATTTCCACCAGGCTATGGGGCAATTCCACTGCGGACATCTTCCACGCCAAATAACCAAAAGCCAATTCTCCGATTCTCACGACCCGGTAACTCTTCCCCTTGTGCACCACGCTTTCCGGAATGACCAGTGTCCCTTCGAAATCTTTGGCCGACTCCTCAAATACCGTTGAATAAGTCACTTCCACCGTCCCTTCCTCCTCGGAAAGGATGTTGTAGCCCACGCCGTCCACGGCAAAATCCCGCGGCTCCGGTGCCGGCGGTGTTTGTGCGGCAACGGCCAAGGACATCAAAGCCATAAGGCATTCAAAGAAGAAAAATTTCATGATCAAAAGATTTTTGTGGTGAATAAAAGAAATAGGCCCCGCCTTAGCGGCTCCACCCGCTCTTCAGTCGTGCCGGCCCTCCCGTCCAGAGGGCAAGGGCAAAGATAAGAAGTTTTTCCCACATCGCCATGCCCCTGCGCCAAATTCATCACACGGACTTCAAGGACGCATCACGAAATCAAAATGTCAGCCCAATAGCGAATCAACCTTGCAACATGACAGTATTTCTTAAAAAAACGCCAATCTCCATTTTCTCCGACTCCTTCCATCTATAAGGCATTTGTTAAAAGGACTCCCCTTCGCTCTGCCTCCTACAAGCATTTCTTATCAAAAGAACGATGTTTCTTTCTTTTGAGAAAAAAACAAATCCTGCTTGAGGAAAAAAAATTTCCCTCTTGAGACAGATTTTCCACTGCCTTTATCCGCCCCAAAATGCCCCCAAAAAGGAATTAAACGGGGCACACGCCGGCATTTTTTCTCCAGACGGAAGAAACGCAAGCACAAAAACAGGAAAGCAGAATGTCAGCCCACACCGGATTTGACTGACACCGGGAAAGAAAACAACCGTACGCCAACCCGTGGAGGCTGTCGCCGAGCAAGCAAATCCCCCCGGAACCCGTGCAGGAAGCCATGCCGCCGAGCCGCCACAATCCCGTGCCGGCTCACCCACAAGACGGCAAACCGACACACGCGAAGCTCACGCCGTGCCGATGACAAATAGACAAAATGTCAACACCTGTGGCTCCGCTTCCCGTCCGTTTTTGTATAATCTGTTTTTTTTACATATAAACTTTGGAGGACAACCAAAAAACACTAACTTTGCGAAAACACTAATAACACATCTGAAATGAAGGAAAAAGCCCTTTTCGCCGCATTAACCTTTTTATCCATCCTTCCCGCCATGTCACAAACGCGGGAAGAAGCCCTCGCCGAATTCGACTGGTTCACGGGATTCGTGAGCCGCAACTACCCGGGATACGGGATAAAGACACAAGGAAAAGCACATGAATGGAAAGCCTGGACGGACAGCCTGAGGAGTTCCGTCGCCCAACGGCCGGACACCCTCCCGTGCCTCATAGACGAATATATCCAACGCTTCAAGGACAGACACCTGTGGGTGAACGCGACAGACAAGGGAAAAATCCAATTCCAGGGCCTTTTGCAAAGGGTAAGAGCCAGATACCGCGCCCAACACAAACCGGAATCCACCAACATGTATTACACGGCGAAGCCCATGAACGACAGCACTTACTTCCTGCGCATCCCGTCGTTCCGCGACAGCACCTCGAACCAGATGATCAAGGACAATTGGAAGGACATCACGTCGCGCCCCTACCTCATCGTGGACCTCAGGTGCAACAGCGGCGGAAACGACCAGAACTTCGATGCCTTGATGGCCCTGACCTACAGCGAACCGTACCTCACCCACGGCGTGGAGCAGTACGCCACGCCGGACTTCCTGGCTCTCTTCAAGGACATCATCGCCCACGAACCCCATTCGGAATGGAAAGACTACCTGCAGGAGCTGACGGACAGCATGGAAAACCACATGGGAGACTACGTGCTGCGCCCCGGAATGCAACGCATCCGGCTCGTGCGGCGCGACACGGTCTATCAGAATCCGCGCCGCATCGGCCTGCTCATCCACGGGCGGAACGCCTCGTCGGCCGAACAATACATTTTTGAAGCAAAGGAGAGCGAGAAAGTCGTGCTT
>CALUNJ010000146.1 GCA_944321975.1 uncultured Paraprevotella sp. | reverse complement strand
GTGGTGTTTTCCGTCAATCATGGCACCCTGCGCACCGAGCAGCCGCCCGTGTCGCTCGTGGTTGACGAGGAGATGACCATTGAGGCTTATGCCATGAAGGACGACAAGACGAGCGAATCGTCCTCTGCCACTTACGTGGCGGCTACCGGTTTGCCCGACGAAGGCGTACAGACTTTCCGCAAGGTCATGTCCGAAGAAGAGTTGCAGGCTGGGCGGCATTATCTGATCGTGTGTGAAAGCGAAGGGCAGGCCATGGGTGCTTCGGACGATGACATCCGGACTTATGCGCCGGTAGACGTGGCCGGCGATGTGATCCGTACGGAAACAAGCCGGGAAGGGTTGCCTTTCCAGTTTGTTTTGGGCGGAACCCCCGGTGCCTATACCTTGTTTGATGTGGTTTCACAAACTTATCTCTCGCTGGAAAGCAACGGCAACAAACTGCACGCTTCTGCCGCGGCCGATTCTGACCGCGCCCGCTGGGACATTGTCTTTGGCTACGACGAGACGATGATCTGCAACAAGGAGTATGACGACCGTTCCATTCAATACAATGCCAATTCGCCCCGTTTTGCCTGCTATGCCAGCAGGCAGCGCCCCGTGGCGCTTTATGTGAATACGACGGTCACCAGCGTGCCTGCTCCCGTGGTTCGGGAAACCGGTGCGGCGGTCGATGTGTTTGCCATAGACGGGCGGCTGGTGCGCAAGGGGGTTCCCGCCGCGGAAGCCTTGAAAGGCTTGCGTCCCGGAGTCTATGTGATAGGAGGAAAGAAGGTGCAAGTGGAATAAAGAGGGGGCGGATGCCGTGCTGAATCAGTCACACGCGCCTTGGGCGGTTCCCGGAAAGAGGGGATGGCCCGGGGCGCGTGTGAGGTTTGGAAGAGGGCTTCGTGGGTGGGAAAAGACGGTGTGGCGGAATCGGGCAAAATCGCGTTCAAGAGGAATGCAAATTTCTCTCTTGAGAAAAAAATGTGAATCGCTTGAGAAAAATCGAATCGTTTCAAGCTCTTTTTCCATCTTGTTGACTTTTAGGGTTTTTATCTTGATTGAAGGAGACGGGCTTGTGGGAGAGGAAGCGGGGGTGCAATGGCGCATAAAAAGGCAGGTGTGCCAAAAGCGGAAAAGGGATGATTCGCGTCTAAAAAGGAGTATGTTCTGTATATCTGGCTCACTTTTTCCACAAAAATCCGTTTTTCCGCGTCACGTTTTGGCAGTTCGTTCGTCTTATTAGTATAAATGGAACTCAACGCATTTCAGACATCCGTATGTTCCCTTCGGGAGAAACTGCTGGCCCAGGCGCGCCGGTGGACCGGAAGCGGGGAAGACGCCGAGGACATCGTCCAGGAAGTCTTGCTCCGGTTGTGGAGCAGGCGGGCGGAACTGGATCGGTGCGCCAGCATCGAAGCCTTTGCCGCCACCGTGACGCGCAACGCCTGCATCGATTGGTTGCGCACCAGCCACACCTGTGGCTCGGACCTGTCCGATGGCACTCTCCAGCCGGACGGCCGGACGCCGGAAATCCTGCTGGAGGCCAAAGACGAAAGGCAACTGGTGGAACGCATCATCCGTTTGCTCCCGCCCCTGCAACAAGCTATCTTGCAGATGAAGGATGTGGAGGGATATGAGACCGAAGAGATCGCCCAAGTGACAGGGTGCAATGCCGAAGCCATACGGAGCAACCTCTCCCGCGCCCGAAAGCGTATGAGGGATTTTTATCTGAAAGCCATTGAAGAAAGGAGGAAAAAACATGGATAGACTGGATGAACTCATCAACAGGTATTTTGACGGACAGACCACTTGTGCCGAAGAACGCCTCATCCGCCAAGCCTTTGCCCAAGGCTCCGTGCCTGATGAGCTGGAAGTGTATCGTCCGCTCTTCACCGGACTGGATAAACTCTCGGAACGCCACACGCATGCCGGTGACGCGAAGCCGGCACGCCGAAGGAGGGGGCTGTGTTCCCTGCGCCTCCGCTACTGGGCAGGAGGTGTCGCCGCGGGCCTCGCCCTTTACCTGGTTCTCACCCGGATCCTGCCCGGCGGCACGGCGGAAAGCTACGTGGTCATCGACGGGAAGCGATATACCGACCCGATGCTGGTGCAAGCCAAGGCGCGCGAGGCCTTGGGCAACGTAAGTTACACCGACGAGGAACTGAGCAATCTACTTTTCCCCCTTGAACCCTAAAAACGCCTTGCACAATGAAACTGAACGATTTGAAACTGATTGGCTTTGTCCTCCTGGCTTGTCTCTCGCTTTCGCTTCGGGCGCAAGAAGGACTGGAAATCGCACGTGTCTTCACGAAATATGGCAACGCAAAAGGTGTGACACAAGTGGAACTGAACGGGGAGATACTCGCTTCCTACCGCATGGACACGTATCGGAGCCTGGTGTTCGAGGATGTCACGCCCTATGCCCGGGAGATAGAAGGCTGCCTGGAAGACGCCGTGAGGTCGTCGCAGGTCCGCAAGCGGCAGTTGGTGAACCAAAGCGGCATCCTGCAAAGCGCTTACCTCCAACTGGCCGACGTACGGCGCAAGGGCCGGAAGCTGCAACGCTACCTCCTCTTCAAGCGAGGGGGAAAGAAAAAGGCCACCCTCATTTACATTGAAGGCCGGCTTAGCGAGAAAGAACTGATGGACATGCTTTATAAGAAACCGTAAAAAAGAGAAGATAAATGAACACAAGAACCATCCTCGCGGGAATATTCCTGGCCACTCTGGGCCTTCCCGCCCTGGGCCAACAAGCCCAAACATCCCGTCGCGCCGTCATCAACGCCCGGGGCGACTCCGTGGTCATCCGCAAGGGCGAAGGCGACCTGCGCATCCGCATCTACGAAGAACAGGCTGAAAACGGGGAAGCCCCCGAAGAAGTGGAAATCTACGAAGGCATCTATCTGGAAAGGGCGGACGAAACGACTAACTCCTTCCTTGAAGCCCTGCCTTTCATTCCGAAGAAAAAGAAGAAGCGCGATGCTTACGAGCCGCACGACTTCAACTTGTATATCGGCTATGCCTACATGGCGGATCATTTCATGGGCTTCGGTGAAAGCAAGCACTTCCCGCAAGACTTTTCCCGCTCGTGGGAATTCGGCTTCAACTTCCTTTCTATGTGCCATAGCTTCAAGAAGAATCCCCACTGGGGAGTGAACATCGGGGCCGGCTGGGGCTACCGCTCGTTCAACATCGATGGGAACGTGGCTTTGCTGAAGGAGAACGGACAAGCCGTGTTCTCTGCCGGGGACGCGAATTCCAGTTACAGCCGGAGCCGCCTGCGCCATTTCTTCTTCCGCATTCCCGTCACCGTGGAATGGCAGCAACGCCTGTCCACGCGGCGGCTCGTGTTCTTCAACCTGGGTCCCGAGGTTGAGATACGCCACGGCGTGAAGTCGTTCACCCACATCAACGGCGGAAAGAAGACGCGCGTGGGGAAGGGAATGTACGTCAACCCCATAGGCATCAGTCTTTTGGCCCAGGTTGGCTATGGCGGACTGGGCTTTTACCTGCGCTACAACACCTACAGTTTCTTTCAGAGTGGAAAGGGACCCGATGTGGCTCCGCTGTCATTCGGCATCGCGTGGCACTGGTAAGGACAGACATGGACGCAAGGAAAAGGGCGTGTCAACATCATGACACGCCCTTTTCCTTGCGTCGGGATGACTGGATTCGAACCAGCGACCACTCGCCCCCCAGACGAGTACTCTAACCGGACTGAGCTACATCC
>CALUNJ010000145.1 GCA_944321975.1 uncultured Paraprevotella sp. | reverse complement strand
ACCGGCGTTATCAATCCGGACACAAAGGCTCCCGGCCTGCCAGAGGCGCGTGAGAAACTGCGCTATTATGATATGTCGCAGGAGGAGCGTCATGCCTACGATGAGCATGTCAACGCCATCATGATACAGAATGACGTGCTGAATACGGCCAAGCAAGAGGGACTTGATGAAGGACGTGCGGAAGGACGTGCAGAGGGACGTGCGGAAGGACGCGCGGAAGGACGTGCAGAGGGACGTGCGGAAGGACGCGCGGAGGGACAGAAAGAAAAGGCATTAGACGTGGCTCTGAACCTGAAGTCAATGGGACTTCCTGTGGAGATGATAGCACAAGCGACGGGCTTGACGGCGGAGGAAATCGAGAAAATCCGATAAGCCCGCCCCTACGTGGAACGCCTGCAATACTCAGAAGACTACGGGTTGCTCTACGCCATAGCTGTGGGCTATCCGGACGAATCGCCGGAAGCCAAGCCGAGAGACGCAGGAAAGGTCCGATTCATAGATTAAGCATCCCGGGAAGCGGGGGGAACGGCCCTGAATCCCGGCGACCGGCGAGGCCTGGCCGCCATTTCCGCTTTTCCCATGGGCGGCAAAGCGGGAAAAGGCGGCTCGCCCCATAAAAAAAAGGAATGCCGGAAACAGCTCCGGAAGGGAGGAAAAAACATTCTGCAACAGCCAAGTTCAAAAACTGTTTATTTAAAAGATTTTAATCCTCCTTTTTTTCGGCGTATGCTTGAAAATGGGTACCTTAGCGCAAGAATAAGACCAACCTTATGATTAGCTTTGCGGATATAAACCTCTAACATATAAAAATATGGGTATGAAAACATGGAAGAATTGGATTTTTAGCGCATGCCTATGCGCCGGCATAGGGACTGCAGCGGGATTGGCCACGTCTTGCACGCCACAAGGCCAAAAGGCCGACCCGCAGGCTGCCGACTCGGCCACAGAGGAAAACAAGAACATGGTAGTCGAAACCATCATGAACCGCCGCAGCATCCGCAAATATAAGGATCAACCCGTGGAGCGCGAGAAACTGGAAACGCTTATAAGGTGCGGCATCAACGCACCGAGCGGAATGAACCGGCAACCTTGGGAGGTGCGCGTGGTCGACGATGCCGAATACATCAACGGAGTGACGGAAATATTCAAGGAAGCAAACCCGAAAGCCGCAGAAGAGGAAGGGTTCAAAAACATGTTCCGCAATGCGCCGGCGGTCATCTTCATCGGATCGCCCAAAGACGGCAGCGGGCAGTTTGACTGCGGGTTGCTGGGAGAGAACATCGTGTTGGCCGCCCAATCCATGGGACTGGGCACCTGCTTCCTGGGCGGGCCGGTGCGCTTCATGTTAGACCAAGAAGAAGTCCGCCCCTACGTGGAACGCCTGCAATTCTCAGAAAACTACGGGTTGCTCTATGCCATAGCTGTGGGCTATCCGGACGAATCACCGGAAGCCAAGCCAAGAGACGCAGGAAAGGCCCGATTCATAGACTAAGCATCCCGGGAAGCGGGGGAACGGCCCTGAATCCCGGCGACCGGCGAGGCCTGGCCGCCATGAAAAAGAAGAACGCCGGAGAAACTGTTCCGGAAGGGAGGAAAAAACATTCTGCAACAGCTAAGTTCAAAAACTGTTTATTTAAAAGATTTTAAATCTCCTTTTTTCGGCGTATGCTTGAAAATGGGTACCTTAGCGCAAGAATAAGACCAACCTGTTTACTTATGGAATCAAAAGAGCTGAATTACTGCGTGATCTTGGCGGGCGGCATTGGCAGCCGTCTGTGGCCGGTGAGCCGCAAGGAGTTGCCCAAACAATTCCTTGACTGGTTTGGCACGGGACGGACATTGCTGCAGCAGACGTACGACCGTTTCCGCAAGATCATTGACATCCAGAATATATTCATCGTGACGAACGAGAGCTATGCGGGAATTGTGGCCGAGCAACTGCCCGACGTGCCGCAAGGCAGGGTGCTGAAGGAACCCATCCGGCGGAACACGCTGCCCAGCGTGGCATGGGCCACGACCTGCATCAGCCGGCTTTGCCCGCGGGCAAACGTCATCGTCTCGCCGGCCGACCAGCTGGTTCTGGCCGAAAACAATTTCGACGACGACGTGCTGAAGGGGCTGGACTTCGTGGGCCGCACCGACTGCCTGCTCACCATGGGAGTGAAACCCACACGCCCCGACACGGGCTATGGCTATATCCAGGCCCACGAACACATAGAGGAAGGATTTGCCAAGGTGAAGTCGTTCACCGAAAAACCGGCCTTGGAATTTGCCCGGATGTTCATGGAGAGCGGAGAATTCTATTGGAACACGGGTCTATACCTATATAATGTGCGCACGATGATGAAGGCCATCCACGACCTTGTGCCCGACTACCGCGACAGCCTGACCGAAGCCATCGAGGCCATAGGGGAAGACGAATCCTGCAAAGTGCCGGCCCACTTCGACACCTTGCCGAACCTGTCGCTGGACTACAGCATCCTGGAGAAAAGCGAAAACGTCTATGTGAAAGTGTGCGACTTCGGCTGGGCCGACCTTGGGTCGTGGTGCTCGCTGCACAACGACACGCAACACGACAAGCAAGACAACGTGCTGCTGCGCACAGAAGCGCTGCTCTACAACAGCGAAGGCAACGTGATCTGCCTGCCTGAAGGGCGGATTGCCGTCATCGACGGCCTGAAAGGCTTCGTCGTGGCCGAAAAAGGCAACGTGCTGATGATTTGCCCCAAGGACGACAGCGCGGCCCTTCGCCGCATGATGACGGACGCACAGATGAAACTGGGCGAGGAATTCATCTGACGGACTCCCCCCCACAGGACGGGAGGCATTTACGCGAAGGAGGCGCGGGCCACACTCATCTTCAGTGGCCCGCGCCTCCTTCTCCATATCCATAGCCCGCGGCACGCCCACGGGGCTTCTCCTTCCCATTTATCCCAAATCGGTCATTAGGCTTTCGGCAGATTGTCCGCTTATGCTTTGCGTATGGCTTCACGGCTTGGCGATGGTGTAGCGGGAGCCAAGGCGGGGAGCAAGGCGCTGGCAGAAGTGGGCAAGATGTCGGAATAGCATCCACGCAAGCAGAAATACCACGTCATGCGGTCTAATGACCGATTTGGGTTTATGCCTTCTCCCCGGCTTCATAGTTCTCACGGATCGCCCGGGCGATGGCCTGGAACTCCTCGTCGCTGAACGCCAGTTTCGGATTGCTGAAGAGCATGTCCTTCTCGCTCTGCATCGGGACAAGATGGATGTGGGCGTGCGGCACTTCGAGGCCCAGCACGGCCTGTCCCACCTTGATGCAGGGGAACGCCTTCCGGATGGCCACGGCCACATGCTTGGCAAACACCTGCATGGCACCGATCTCCTCGTCCGTGAGGTCGAAAATGTAATCCACCTCCCGCTTGGGCACGACCAGCGTGTGCCCCTTCACCAGCGGATTGATGTCAAGGAAAGCATAGAAACGGTCGTTTTCCGCGCATTTGTAGCTCGGGATTTCCCCTGCTACGATCTTACTGAAAATAGTAGCCATGGCATTATTCGAATGAGATGTTCAAGATTTCCATTTGCACGGTGCCGTGAGGGATTTTGATGTCCACGATGTCGCCCACCTTCTTGCCCAGCAAGCCCTGCGCGATGGGGGTCTGCACGGAGATTTTGCCTTCCCTCAGGTTGGCTTCCGTTTCCGACACGATGGTATAGGCCATCTTCATGTTGTTCTTCACGTTGCGGATTTCCACCTTC
>CALUNJ010000144.1 GCA_944321975.1 uncultured Paraprevotella sp. | reverse complement strand
GTTCTCGTCATAAGGCAGGTGTGAACCGTCGATCATGACCGAAGAGAAGCCCATGTCAACGCAGTCCTTGCACAGCTCGAAGCTGTCACCGTGGTCGAGATGGAGCACGATTTGCGGATTGGGGCAGCCCAATTCCTTGGCATATTCCACAGCACCCTGGGCCATGTAGCGCAGCAGAGTGGCATTGGCATAGTTGCGGGCACCTTTAGACACTTGGAGGATTACCGGGGACTTGGTTTCCACGGCAGCTTGGATGATGGCCTGCATTTGTTCCATGTTGTTGAAGTTGAATGCAGGGATGGCATAACCGCCATTGATGGCTTTCTTGAACATCTCGCGGGTGTTCACCAAACCTAATTCTTTGTAACTAACCATATCTTTATAATTTAAAAAGAACGAATAATTTCATCCTATTTTTAGACAAGGCAAAGATAGGCATTTTTCTGCAATTTCATGCGCCTTGCCCATGTTTTTTATCTTTAAAAACTATTTCAGTTCTTTTACCAAATAGACGAGCACAGGCAGGTGGTCGCTGTAGCCGTTCAGCCATATTCCGCTGGCATGGGTGCGTTTGGTGTTTCCTTTGTATTGTCCTTCGGTTTGGAACAAATAATTGCGCATGAAGATGTCGTTTTTGAAAAACTTCAGCGTGGAATAGTCTTTTTTCGAGTTGAGGTCCAACAAATTGTGCGAGAGCACGATTTGGTCGAACAGGTTCCACTTGCCGTCATACATCAGCGTGCCTTGTCCTTTCTTGGCCAGGATGTCCCACCACGGGTTGTAGAAATCTCCCTCGCCCACGTCTTTCGGCGTGCGTTTGGCTCCCAAGGCCTTGGCCATGCTGGGGTTGAAAGGGTCGTCGTTCATGTCGCCCATCACCATGATTTTCATTTCCGGGCTGGCGCGGCGGATGCTGTCGGTCAAGGCTCTCACTTGTTCGCCGGCCCGTTCGCGATAGTAAGACACGGCGGCGCGGCTGGGCCAGTGGCACACGATGAACGTCACGTCGTCGCCGGCCAGCTTGCCTTGCACGGTGAGGAACCCGCGGGTGCGTTGGGCACTGTCCTTTTCTTCATATACATAGGGCTGGAGAAAGGATTTCTCCGGCGTGAAGAAGCGCGGGTTATAGAGCAGGGCGCAGTCTATGCCCCGGCGGTCCGGCCCTTCGATGTGCACGAACTTCATGCCGCGTTCTTTCAGTTTGGGCTGTTCCACCAGGTCGGCCAGCACCCGGCTGTTTTCCACTTCCGACACGCCGATCACCGCGGCGCCCACCCCCGGCAGGCGGTCGGTTCCCATTTCGGCCAGCACGGTGGACATGTTCTTCAGCTTGGCGAAGTATTTCATGCCGTTCCATTTCATCGTGCCTGTCGGCAGATATTCGTAGTCGTTTTTCCCCTCGTCGTGGATGGTGTCGAAGAGATTCTCTTGGTTGTAGAACCCCACGGCGTACATCCCGAACTTTTTTTCTTGCGCAAAAACGGCACAAGCCCAAATCAGGCATGTCGCCGCTGCCATCCACAGTCGTTTCATAAGCTATTTCTCAATGTTTTGTTAATTCCTTGTTACAAATATGCGCTTTTTTAGGAGTCAGGCCAAAAAAAGCGGCTGAAAAATGAGTTCCCCTGCCTCGTAATTTGAAAAATATGTGTTCCTTTGTAACATCAATATAATAAATCTATCGAAAATGGGTAAAAAGAAGACATTGATTCTCTCGGCATTCTTCGTGCCGGCCCTTCTCCACGCACAACAAGTGGACACCTTGGCCATAGTCCAGCAGAGGGCGCAGAATGAGAACGCGGATTTTTCATTCACGGAGTCGCAGTTGAACGAGGACGATGATGCGGGGCAAACCGTTTCTGCCATTTCGGGGGTGAACAACGACCTCTACCTGTCCGAAGTCGGTTATCTGTTCAGTCCGATGCGTTTCCGCCTCAGGGCCTACCGGAACACCAGCAACGACATGTTCGTCAACGGAGTGCCGTTCAAGGACACGGAACGCGGCGTGTTCAACTATAGCTCCATCGGCGGGCTGAACGACGTGACCCGTAATCGCGAAGGCTCGCCTTTTTTCCTGATGAACCAGTTCGGCTACACGCCAGTCGGCGGGGCGGACAACATCAATCTGCGTGCCGGGCAATATGCGGCAGGCCACAAGATCACGCTTTCGGGGACCAATCGTAACTATCGCGCCCGTGGCATGTACACTTATTCTTCCGGCTACACCGACAAGGGATGGGCCTTCACGGGGTCCATCGGCTACCGCTGGGCCAACGAAGGTTTTGTGGAGGGCACGTTTTACAATTCTTTTGCCTACCTCTTGGGGTTCGAAAAGTTGCTCGGCGACCGCCACAGCCTGAGCTTCACCACTTATGGCTCCCCCACGGAGCGTGCCCAGCAAGGTTCTTCCACGGAAGAGGCCTATTGGCTGGCCAACGACCACTACTATAATCCGAACTGGGGTTACCAGAACGGAGAGAAGAGAAACGCCCGCATCGTGAATTCCTATGAACCGACGGCGATTGTCACTTGGGATTTCGACATCGACGAGCGCACGAGGCTTTCCACCTCCTTCTCCGGCAAGTATAGCCTGTATGCCAGCAGCGCGTTGGGATGGAGCGGGAACGCCGCCGATCCCCGTCCGGATTACTATAAGAAGTTGCCGAGCGGGCAGATCAGCGGAAACGTGTTCAACCAGCCGCTCAGCGACGAAGACGTGCAGACTTGGCAGGCCGCCTACGACTATTGGACTGGTTCCAAGGCGCATCGCCAGATCGACTGGGATGCCATGTACTACGCCAACGCACAGCAGAAGGCCTTGGGCGGGGAGGCGCTCTATTATGTGGAGAAGCGCCACAACGACCAAATGACCTTCAACTTGGCTTCCACGCTCAAGCGAGACATGCAGAAGAAAGGCAACATCACCGCCGGCATCAACCTGAGCACCACCAAAGGCATGCACTACAAGACGATGAAGGACCTGCTGGGAGCCGACCGCTTCACGGATGTCGACAAGTTCTCCGTGCGCGACTACGGGCTTCATTCCAGCATGATCCAGAACGACCTGGACAATCCCAACCGTGTCATTGGCGAGGGGGACAAGTTCGGCTACGATTACAATGTGTTTGTCAACAAGGCGCAGGCTTGGAGCAATTACCAATATGACAAACGTTTCTTCGGCCTTTTCCTGTCGGGGCGCATCGGCGGCACCACGATCGAGCGCGAGGGTTTGATGCGCAACGGGCGCGCGGCTAACAACTCGAAGGGCAGCAGCGGCACGGCCAAGTTCCTTGAAGGAGGCGCGAAAGCGGGGCTGACCTTCCGCATCGGCGGGCTTCACACCTTCAATTTCGGCGGAGGCTATGAGGAAAACGCGCCGTTGGCCTACAACGCCTTCATCGCCCCGCGCCTGAAAAACGATTTCGCACAGGGATTGCAAAACGAGCAGGTGGTCACCGCCGAATTCAATTATGCCTACAACGGCCCCGTCTTTGCCGCCAAGGTAAATGCCTACTACACACGTTTCAACGACGTGACGGAACTGGATCAGTTCTACAACGACCAGGAATCGCGTTACACCTACCTTTCCATGACGGGAGTGGAAAAGGAATACATGGGCGTGGAACTGGCCGCCAGCGTGAAAATCACGTCCAACCTCACGCTGAAAGCCCTGGCCACCTACAGCAACGCGGAATACGTGAACAACCCCGACGCCGTGCTGACGTATGAAAACGAAAGCGAAAGCAACCGCGACAGGGTTTACATTAACGGCATGAAGGAAAGCGGCACCCCGCTCTCGGCCTACAGCCTCGGGCTGG
>CALUNJ010000143.1 GCA_944321975.1 uncultured Paraprevotella sp. | reverse complement strand
ATCATGACCGACGACGGCAGTTACGGACAGAAAGGCTTGGTGACCGCCGGCATCGAAAGCGTCATCCAGCGCGAGAAAGTGGACAAATGTTTTGCCATCGGACCGGCCGTCATGATGAAATTCTGCTGCCTGCTCACTAAAAAATACGACATTCCCACCGATGTGTCGCTGAACACCATCATGGTAGACGGCACAGGCATGTGTGGCGCATGCCGCATCACCGTAGGCGGGAAAACCCGCTTTGTCTGCGTGGACGGCCCTGAATTCGACGGGCATGAAGTGGACTTCGACGAGATGCTGAAACGCATGGGCGCATTCAAAAAAGAAGAGGCCGAAGAGCTTGAACGTTGGGTACATCACGGACAGGCCGCGCCGGCCGACACTCCATGCCAGCTCGACAAAGCCCAGGCCGTGCCGGCACCCGATGCCTCGAAGATGGACACCACCACCCCGCTCAGCGAACTGACCGACCGCAATGCGCCATGGCGGCAAGAAATCCGCAAGGCCATGAAACCCAAGGAACGCACGGCCATCCCGCGCGTCGTCATGCCGGAACTGGATCCGGCCTACCGCGCCACGACCCGCACGGAAGAAGTGAACATCGGACTGAGCGCGGAACAGGCCATGACGGAAGCCAAGCGCTGCCTCGACTGCGCCAATCCCACCTGCATGCAGGGATGCCCGGTGAGCATCAACATCCCCTCGTTCATTAAAAACATTGAAAGGGGCGAATTCCTCAATGCCGCCCGCGTCTTGAAGAGCACCTCCGCACTGCCCGCCGTATGCGGCCGCGTATGCCCCCAGGAAAAACAATGTGAAAGCCAATGCATCCACCTGAAGATGAACGAACCGGCCGTGGCCATCGGCTATCTGGAACGTTTTGCGGCCGACTTCGAGCGTGAAAGCGGGCGCAGTTCACTTCCCGAATGCGCTCCGGCCAACGGCATCAAAGTGGCGGCCATCGGCTCCGGACCCGCCGGACTTTCGTTTGCCGGCGACATGGCCAAACTGGGCTACGACGTGACGGTGTTCGAAGCCCTCCACGAGATTGGCGGCGTGTTGAAATACGGCATCCCGGAATTCCGCCTGCCCAACAAGATCGTAGACGTGGAAATCCAGAACTTGGAGAAGATGGGCGTGAAATTCGAAAAAGATTGCCTGGTGGGAAAAACAGTCAGCGTCAAAGAACTGGAAGAACAGGGATTCAAGGGCATCTTCGTGGGATCGGGGGCCGGCCTGCCCAATTTCATGGGCATCCCCGGAGAAAACAGCATCAACATCATGTCGAGCAATGAATATCTGACGCGCGTCAATCTGATGGACGCTTCCAACCCCGACACCGACACCCCCATCCACATCGGCCGCAAAGTGATGGTGGTGGGCGGCGGAAACACGGCCATGGACTCCTGCCGCACGGCCAAACGCCTCGGGGCGGAACGGGTCGTCATTGTCTACCGCCGCTCGGAAGCAGAAATGCCCGCCCGCATCGAAGAAGTGAAACACGCCAAGGAAGAAGGCATCGAATTCCTCACGCTGCACAACCCGATTGAATACATCGCAGACGAAAAAGGGGCTGTGAAACAGGTCGTACTGCAAAAAATGCAGTTAGGCGAACCGGACGCCAGCGGACGCCGCCGCCCGGAACCGATTCCGGGGGCTACAGTAGCCTTGGACATCGACATGGCCATCGTGGCCGTAGGGGTCTCTCCCAACCCCATCGTGCCGACCTCCATCGAAGGGCTCGAACTGGGGCGCAAGAACACCATCGTGGTCAACGAGGGCATGCAGACCAACATTCCTTGCATCTTCGCCGGTGGCGACATCGTGCGCGGCGGTGCCACGGTCATCCTGGCCATGGGCGACGGACGGCACGCAGCCAGCAGCATGCACGAGTATCTGCAGAAATAAAGCCTTCCGCGCCCCACAAGGGGCATTCTTTAACGCATTTGCCCGCAGGGAACTTGTAAAATTCCCTGCGGGCAAATGTCATTCTGGAAGTCTCTTCAACGCATCTCAACAGGCCCCTCAAGTTCCAAAAAGGAAGAACGAAACAGTAGAAATCTATCGGGAATCTGTTTCTCCCGTTTCCCCATCAAGGGGAAATGGGTCCCCTTTTCATTTTTTCACATATGACTGACCTTCACCTCCACTTTTCCCTTCCGTGAGTCCCATTTCCCGGGCTATACAATCCCGTTTTGGAAGAAAACATATCCTGTTAATAATCAACAAAATACAAAACATCTTGAAATGCATGGGTTTTTCTCTTGAGATTCACATTTTTTTTGCTTGAGAAAAAAATGTGAATCTCAAGAGAAAAATTTGCGTGCCTCTTGAGTGCGATTTTCTCTTGTTCCGCCACGTGGTCTTTTTCCCTCACGAGACGGTGAAAGCCTTTTCCGCTTCAGTGCCACAAACTTTTGGACGATTCCCACTGGAACTCCTGCTGTTCCGGAAAATCCGGCAGGAGTGAGGGGAAAAAGGTTCCTTTTCGCTTTCTCAGGAAAAGAGGCTCACAACTTCACCGTCTTCACCTTTCCGGGAATCAGTGTGAGTTGGGCCGTCCCGTTCTCCCGGATTTCCACGTCCATGTAGCGCGCCTCCACCACCACTCTTCCGTCCAGCATGATGATGCCCCATTGCCGGGGATTGTCCTCCACGGCACAATAAATCCCCACCGGCATTTGGATGTTGCGATAAATGGGAGGCACCACCACCCGTTCGCCCGACTTCAGCCCCCACTTCATGCCGGACTGAAAAGGCACGGCATGCTGTATGCCTGCCAACCGCTCTTCCCGCAGTTTTTCCTGCTCGCGCCGGACAGCTTCTCTTTCTTGAACCGCACGGACCTCCGCCTCGGCTTTCAACCGTGAAACCGCCGCATCGAAACTCTCCTCGGCCGATGCCGGCTTTTCACAAGCCACATACTGCTTCCTCCCCTCGCGGTCCACATGGTAATATTTCCCGTGCCTGTCGCCGATGACGATGCTCCCGTCCGCCAGATTTCCGCAAAATTGATAATAATCTTCCCCGTCGTTGGCCAGGATGCACACGCAATCCCGGTTCAAACAAGCGTCCATCCGCTCGATGGTCCGATGCGTCGAAGCGGGAAAACCATCGTAAATCCGGAGATAAAATCCCCTGGACACAAAATCATAACGGCTCGCGCCGGGCTGGCTCTTATAGACGTGCTTCGTGCGGCTATAAAACACATTGCCGGCCTGAAGCATCTCCACGCTCTTCAGCTTCACCACGACCGGTTTTTCCAGATAAAGCTGATGGTTCCGCAAGTCGACATAAAAGCTCGAGTTGTCATGCCCGATGACCATTGCAAGGTCGTCCGGCAGGAATTTCATCCGCCGGTGGCGGTCGAGTTTCAAGAGGACTTCCCCTTTCTCGTCCACGACCCCCACGCGGCGGTCTTCGAACCTCACCGCCGCAAGCGTCCCCTTCACGTCGAACACCGCCAGGTAGCGCATCTGGCTGGTGACCGCCTGCCCGCGCTTCAATCCCCACAGCCCGCTGGTGCGTTCCTTGAAGGGTTTAAGCGGCTCCTGGCAAGGCAGCACCCGGCTGTCTTCAACCGGCTTTCCACGCTGAAGCAGGTCCATAAGCCGTTCATGCGACACGACCACTTCAAGAGGTTCGTAGCCTTCGGCCTGTTCTGATGTTTCTTGCGGCGCGGCCGCATAGCTCATCCCGGCATGGGGACTTCGCTCCCCCTTTCCGGCCATCCGCCCTTCGAACATGGCCTGCCAGTCGTGCTCCGCCGTGGGCAGGCCGAACAGGCGGTAAAGCCCCACGTTGTCAATCAGCGTGCAGCTCTCCTTCCCGGCCACGCGGCGCAGCCCCCGCCCCACCTGCTG
>CALUNJ010000142.1 GCA_944321975.1 uncultured Paraprevotella sp. | reverse complement strand
AGGACAGCCGCACCCTCTATTTCACCGGCGTGTGGCATGCCCGCCGCATGGCGTATGCCACCAACCTCGAAGGCGAAGTGCGGAAGCTGACCGGTGGCGACTATGATTATGGCAGCCTTGCCCTGTGCGGCGACCGCATCATTGCCGCCCGACACAGCCTCAGCGCACCCGATGACCTTTACAGCATCACGCCCCGGAAAAAAGGGAATGCCGAAGTTGTCCGCCTCACCCGCGAGAACCAATATTTCGAAGAGCATCTGGTCATGGGCGAAGTCAAGGAACGCTGGGTGGCCACCACCGACGGACAGAAGGAACTCTGCTGGGTGGTCTATCCCCCGCACTTCGACCCCACGAAGAAATACCCCACCTTATTATATTGCGAAGGCGGGCCGCAAAGCCCCGTCAGCCAATTCTGGAGCTACCGCTGGAACCTGCAGATCATGGCCGCCCACGGCTACATCGTCATCGCCCCCAACCGCCGCGGCCTGCCGGGTTTCGGCATGGAGTGGCTGGAGGAAATCAGCGGTGACTATAGCGGGCAATGCATGCAGGACTACCTGAGCGCCATCGACGACCTCTGCCGCGAGCCTTACGTGGACCGCGACCGCCTCGGTTGTGTCGGGGCCAGCTTCGGCGGCTACAGCGTCTATTACCTGGCCGGGCACCACGACAAGCGTTTCAAATGCTTCATCGCCCACGACGGCATCTTCAACACGCAGCAGCAATACTACGAGACGGAAGAAATGTGGTTCCCCAACTGGGACCTCGGCGCGGCTCCCTGGCGCAAAGGCGTCAGTGCCGATCCCTCAGGCGCGGAACGGGTGGATGACGGCCAAAAGGCCAATCCCTACGCCACCAGCCCTCACCTGTATGTGGACAAGTGGGACACCCCCATCCTCTGCATCCACGGCGAAAAGGACTACCGCATCCTCAGCTCGCAAGGCCAGTCAGCCTTCAGCGCGGCCGTCATGCGGGGCCTCCCCGCCCAGTTGCTGCTCTATCCCGACGAGAACCATTGGGTGCTGCAACCCCAGAACGGCATACTGTGGCAGCGCACCTTCTTCCGCTGGCTCGACCGCTGGCTGAAAAAATAACTTGTAACACATAAAAACTCATGGAAAATCAAACTCTTCAAAAACTCAACGACAAGGCATGGGCGCGCTGGTCGGCCCTGTTCATCGTGGCCTTCACCATGATGGCCGCCTACTACGTGAACGACGTGATGGCCCCGCTCAAGAGCATGCTCGAAGGCGAGCTTCATTGGACCAGCGGCGAATTCGGTTTCTTCACCGGCGCATACAGTTTCCTCAACGTGTTCCTCCTCATGCTTATCTGGGGCGGGCTGATCCTTGACCGTTTCGGCATCCGCTTCACCGGCCTGCTGGCCACCGTGCTCATGGTGGGCGGCACGCTGGCGGAATACATCGCCATCACCCGTTTCGGCGGCACGGACGAACTCATCTGGGGCTACAAGCTGGACGTGTTCATGGCTTCGGCGGGCTATTCCGTCTTCGGCGTGGGTGCGGAAGTGGCCGGCATCACCGTGACGAAAATCATCGCCAAATGGTTCCAAGGCAAGGAAATGGCCCTGGCCATGGGCGTACAGGTGGCCTTGGCACGTGTCGGTTCGCAGGCGGCCTACGCCGTGGCCATCCCCGTGGCCAAGGCATGGCAGCTGGACACCCCGCTCCTCATCGGTGCCATCCTGCTGTTCGGAGGCTTCGTCTCGTTCCTCTTCTTCACCTTCATGGACCGCAAACTGGACCGCCAGGTATTCATCGACACCTCGGCGGGCGACGACGAGAAGTTCTCGTTCAAGGATGTCGTGGCCGTGGTCAGCAATCCCGGTTTCTGGTTCATCGCCCTGCTGTGCGTGCTCTTCTACTCCTGCGTGTTCCCCTTCCAGAAGTTCGCCACCGAACTGATGGTGACCAAATATAGCGTGTCGGAGGACATCGCAGGCACTTTCGCCGGCCTGCCGGCCCTCGGTGCCCTGTTCCTCACGCCCGTCTTCGGCGGCATGATCGACAAGCGCGGACGGGCGGCTTCCATCATGATCCTCGGCGCAGGCATGCTCATCTTCGTACACTGCATCTACGCCATCCCCTCCATCCACGCCCCGTGGGTGGCCATCGCCCTGATGATCATCCTGGGCATCGCCTTCTCGCTCGTGCCGTCCGCCATGTGGCCTTCCGTGGCCAAGATTTTCCCCGTGAAACAGCTCGGCACGGCCTATGCCCTCATCTTCTTCATCCAGAACATCGGCCTTTGGGGCATCCCCGCCCTCATCGGCAGCGTGTTGGAAAACTACTGCATCGTGGGCGAGGAAATCACGGACGGTGTGCGCACCAACCTCTACGACTACACCCTGCCCATGTGCATCTTCACGGGCATCGCCATCCTTTCCCTTCTGGTCGCCTTCCTGCTGAAGCGGGCTGACAAAAAGCACGGCTACGGATTGGAAGAAGCCAACCTGAAAGCCTGAGGACACCGCCCCTCGATATTCCCCGGCGGCATCCTGCCCGAAACCAGCAGGATGCCGCCGAGTTTTTTTCTGACA
Source organism: uncultured Paraprevotella sp. (assembly GCA_944321975.1). Classification (GTDB taxonomy): domain Bacteria; phylum Bacteroidota; class Bacteroidia; order Bacteroidales; family Bacteroidaceae; genus Paraprevotella. The sequence continues at coordinate 1,336 of CALUNJ010000142.1, read as the reverse complement.
TCCCGGCACCCAAAAGCCAGGGCAAGAAACATCGTAACCATCCGAAAAAAGCCATGACTTGGTTTACCGCTTTGATGACGCGCTGCCGTTCGTTGTCCTTCGCTCCTGAAGCAGCCGTACCGCTTAGTCTCTTTTCATGCCAAGAGAACGGCTTTGCACCAAAGTCCTGCCACGCCCGGCTTCGGCTTTCTGTTTGTGTTTTCCTTTCCAACCGCTGGGGATTTGCCCACCCCAACAAAGCTGCTTACGCAATCCAATGTGCTATCCGTTTTCGACTTGCGCTCGTCTTTGAGTTGCCGCTCCTTAGGTCGGGGTTCTCCGGCACGGAGGGGTAATAGCCCCCATCGGAACCCGTGCAGCCTTGCCTTCGCCGCCCCCTTTCCCTTCCGTAAACTTCATTCCCCTGTCTATATCATCACGCCTTGAGAAAAAGTACCATTTTACTAACAATCAACAAAATAGACATTATATTGAAACGCCCGTTTTTTCTCTTGAGATTCACTTTTTTTTCTCAAGCCAAAAATATGTGAATCTCAAGAGAGAAATTTGCGTTCCTCTTGAGCGAGATTTTATCCTATTCGCCACGTTTGTCTTTTCTCTCGCGGAGCAGTAAAAAACACTTCCGCTTCAGCACTGCAAACATTCAGATAATCCCCACTAAAAATCAACAGCCCCAAACAGTGCCCCGGTCTTCTCCACCGCTTCCATCCCGACATCCCGCAAACGCCCTACCCCGGAGACACGAAAAAGCCGCCGCCGGAAGCCTATGCGGTAGGCTACGGCGGCGGCAAGCATTGTGCCGTATGGGAAAAAGACTCAATGAGAGTCCTGGGTCTCAAGGTCTTGCAGCTGGAAGGCGGCAAAGAGCACCGTGCCGGTCTTCATCCCGGCCAAGTGGCTCCGGACGAACTTCGCGGCACGGGCACAGGCAGCCGCATCCTTGCCGACAAGCCCGGCAAAGTTATACATCAGCGTGGACTGCAAGTCTTCGGGCAACTTGGCATACTCCCGCTCGCAAAGGTCCAGGTAGGCATCCATGTCGCCCGCCGCATGGCATTCGATGAAGCGGAAGCAAGTGGCATATTTCCCTTCCTTGTCCAGCCCCAACGCCAGCACGTCCTTCTTCGCCATATCGTAGGCTGCGGAATCATACGGGGTGGTACCGCCGAAATAGCCGTAAATATGGCCGCGATAGAGCGATGAAAGCACCTTGTCGATTTCCACACGCGTCGAGTCGTCGAACTTGCCGCGCTGCTCCACCATGAAACGGGCAGCCTCGTCGGCCGGCGTCTCCACATATTCCTGGTACACGAACAGGTTTTTGGGCGAAAGGCGG
>CALUNJ010000141.1 GCA_944321975.1 uncultured Paraprevotella sp. | reverse complement strand
AGCTTGAACTTGCCGGTCTTCTCGTCGATTTCCATCAGCTTCACTTTCACGTGGTCGCCTTCCTTCAGTCCGGCTTCTTCCACGGTTTCCAGCCGTTTCCAGTCGATTTCCGAGATGTGGAGCAGCCCGTCGCGTCCCGGCATGAATTCCACGAATGCGCCGTAGGGCATCACGCTGCGGATGACCCCGTCGTACACCTCGCCCACTTCGGGCACGGCCACGATGGCTTTGATCTTGGCCAATGCGGCGTCGATGGTTTCCTTGTTCGGGCCGCTGACCTGCACGATGCCCACGCCGTCGGTTTCCTCGATGGCGATGACCGAGCCGGTCTCTTCCTGTATGCCCTGGATGATCTTTCCGCCCGGGCCGATGACGGCGCCGATGAACTCTTTCGGGATGGTGATCTGCACGATGCGCGGCACGTGCGGCTTGAGTTCGGCGCGCGGAGCCGGCATGCATTCCGTGAGTTTGCCCAGGATGTATTCGCGTCCGGCTTTGGCTTGCATCAAGGCTTTTTCCAGGATTTCATAGCTCAGCCCGTCGCACTTGATGTCCATTTGCGTGGCCGTCAGTCCGTCGATGGTGCCCGTGGTCTTGAAGTCCATGTCGCCCAGGTGGTCTTCATCGCCCAGAATGTCGGAGAGCACGGCGTATTTCTCTTCTCCCGGATTCTTGATCAGGCCCATGGCGATGCCGCTCACGGGTTTTTTCATCGGCACGCCGGCATCCATCAGTGCCAATGTCCCGGCGCAGACTGTGGCCATGGACGAGGAACCGTTGGATTCCAGGATGTCGGAAACGACACGTACCGTGTAGGGGAAATCTTCGGGGATTTGTCCTTTCAGGCCGCGCCATGCCAGGTGGCCGTGGCCGATCTCGCGCCGTCCCACCCCGCGCTGTGCCTTGGCCTCGCCAGTGGAGAACGGCGGGAAGTTATAGTGGAGCAGGAAGCGCATCTTGCCTTGTTCGAGCACGTCGTCCACCACTTTCTCGTCGAGTTTCGTGCCCAGCGTGCAGGTCGACAGCGACTGGGTCTCGCCGCGGGTGAAGATGGCCGAACCGTGGGGGCCGGGGAGGGGGCTGGTCTCGCACCAGATGGGGCGGATGTCGGTCGTGGCGCGTCCGTCGAGGCGTTTGCCTTCGTCGAGCACGCAACGGCGCATGGCGTCGCGCTCCACGTCATGGTAGTAGCGGTCGATCATGCCGTTTTTCTCTTCCAGTTCTTCTGCCGTCAGGTCGGCATGCGCCTCGGCATAAGCCGTCTTGAAGTTCTCGCGGATTTCCATGAAGGCGTCTTCACGGGCGTGCTTGTCGCGGTTGCCTTCGGCGGCGATGCGGTAGGCTGCGTCGTAGCAGGCTTTTTTCACTTCCTCGCGCAGGTCCTCGTCGTTCACTTCGTGGCAATATTCGCGTTTCACGTCCTTGCCTGTTTCTTTTTCCAATTCTTTCTGCAGGCGGCACATGGGCTTGATGGCTTCGTGGGCCACCTTGAGGGCAGTCAGCAGGTCTTGTTCGGACACTTCTTTCATCTCGCCTTCCACCATCATGATGTTTTCTTCCGTGGCGCCAACCATGATGTCCATGTCGGCTTGTTCCAGTTGGGCGAATGTGGGGTCCACCACATACTCTCCGTTGATGCGTGCCACGCGCACTTCGGAGATGGGGCCTTCGAAGGGGATATCGGAAACCGACAGTGCTGCGGAGGCGGCAAATCCGGCCAAAGCGTCCGGCATGTCCACACCGTCGGCAGAATACAAAATCACATTGACATACACTTCAGCGTGGAAGTTGCTGGGGAACAAGGGGCGCAGGGCGCGGTCCACCAGGCGGCAGGTCAGGATTTCGTTGTCCGAAGCCTTGCCTTCGCGTTTGGTGAAACCTCCGGGGAAGCGGCCGGCAGCGGCATATTTTTCCCTGTACTCCACCTGTAAAGGCATGAAATCTGTTCCGGGAACGGCATCTTTGGCGGCGCAGACAGTGGCCAAGAGCATGGTGTTGCCCATTGTGAGCATCACGGCTCCATCGGCTTGTTTGGCCAATTTCCCGGTCTCGATGCTGATGGTTCTTCCATCAGGCAATTCGACTGTTTTCGTAATTACGTTCATTGGTTTCTAATTTGTTTCATCAATAAATCGGGCAAAATTACACATAAATATTGATAAGCAAGCCCTTAAAACGACAAAAAAGTGTTCCGGTGCCTCTTTTTCGTGAAAAAACGGCCGGAAAGCCATTCCGGAACGGGGCAAAGCATCTATCTTTGTAACCTGAAAGAAAATCCATAGTCACCAGTGATGAGAAGAAACGTTTTTGTGCTCTTGTGTGCCCTCGTCCTTTTTTCCGCGTGCCGGGAGAAGGGCGAACAGTTTGAAATCGGCGGGCGAATTGCTTCGGCCGAAGGAAAAACGCTTTATCTGGAAGCCTCCACGCTCGACGGCATGCAAGTGGTCGATTCCGCGTGGCTCGACGCGGACGGCAGCTTCTGTTTCCATGGCCCCCGCCCGTTCAACCCCGAATTCTACCGCCTTCGCATCGAGGGGCAGATCATCAACCTGAGCGTGGACTCCACGGAGTCCATACGGGTGGAGGCCGCATGGCCCGGCATGGCTACGGACTATCGCGTGGAAGGTTCGCCGCAATGTGCCGTCGTGCGGGACCTGAGCCTGAAGCAGCTGCGGTTGCAGCAGGCGCTTGTGGATCTTTTCAACAACCGCCGGCTCACGGTGGGTGAACAGCAACGGCTGGCCAACGAACAAGTCGCCCGATATAAGGAAGAGGTGAAGCAGGACTACATCCTGAAAGATCCGGGTGCGCCGGCGTCCTACTTCGCCTTGTTCCAGACCGTGGGCGGAAAGCTTATCTTTGACCCCGTGGGCAATCCGGACGACGTGAAATACGTGGCTGCCGTGGCCACGGCTTGGGAAGCCCTTTACCCCGGCACTACCCGCACGGAGAACCTGCGCAACATCGCTCTCCAAGGATTGCAGAACACCAAAAGGGCTTTGCCCGCGGCATGGGAAGCCCTCGACTCCACGAAAATCACCGTGTCGGGGATTATCGACATCAGCCTGCCCGACCTTGAAGGGCGCCAGGTCCGTCTTTCCGACCTGCAGGGGAAAGTGGTGTTGCTCGACTTCATGGCCTATTCGCTCTCACAGTCCCAGGAACGCATCATGCAGTTGCGGCAGCTCTACAACAAATATGCCGCCCAGGGATTCGAGATCTACCAGGTTTCCATCGACCCCAACGAGCATTATTGGAAGACGGCGTGCGAACACCTGCCATGGACGTGCGTGTATGAGGCGCGGGGCGAGTTGTCGGACTATCTTGCCTCTTACGTGGTGGGCCGCATCCCGACTTATTTCCTGATTGACCGCCACGGCGACCTCGTGGCACGCGACGAGCAGGTGTCCGACTTGGATGCGGCGGTGGAGGAACTGTGCGCACAGTGAGCGCATGGTTCTCGTTACGGATTTTGTCCCTGGCCGCTGCGCGATAGGCTCCAAGGCAATTCTTGAAGGGCGGGCCGCAGGGAAATGCCCGTAAACTTGAAGGCGGGTGGAAGAAAAATCAGAAAAAATGCAAAAAACTTTGCCGTTCAGAAATTAAACCTTAACTTTGCCTTGGAAACATACGAGAAGAATAAAAGGATTCCGGCTGCGCGAAGGCCGGGATTCTTTTGTTTTTACTGTCACAAGAAAACGCATATAAAAAACAAAAAAAGGAGGAATAATTATGGCTTATATGTCACAAGAGGGCTACGACAAGCTGGTGGCCCAACTGAAGGATTTGGAAACTGTGCAGCGTCCGGCCGCGTCGGCAGCCATTGCCGAGGCGCGCGACAAGGGAGACTTGAGCGAGAACTCGGAATATGACGCCGCGAAAGAGCACCAGGCCATGTTGGAGATGAAAATCAACCAGCTGAAGGCCGTCATCGGCGATGCCAAGATCATCGACACGTCGAAACTGAAAGCCGACACGGTGCAGATCCTTTCGAAGGTGGAAATCCGCAACGTGAAGAACAACATGAAGATGGCCTATACCATCGTGTCGGAAACGGAAGCCAACCTGA
>CALUNJ010000140.1 GCA_944321975.1 uncultured Paraprevotella sp. | reverse complement strand
CAAAATCTCATAAACCATTAACTTTCAACCATATTTCCGTGATTTGCTCAGTATCTCACTTTTTTATATTATCTTTGCACCAAGAAAACCAACACGTCCTGAAACATGCCACATCCCACATGCACTTTCCCTAAAGCCTTTTCTATCTGGTTCGGGCTGCTTTTGGCCATACTGCTGCCGGCCCGGGCCTGCGCACAAGACAGCATCACGGCCTATTCGGACACCGTCTCCGTACTGGAAGACGCAGTCGCCGACAGCACACGGCATCTCCCCGCCCCCGCACCGTGGCAGGCCATCCCCATAGACCACCTTTTTGAAAGCATCGCACTGCCGGATTTCCTTTCCAGCATCTTCGGGCTCACGGGAATGCTGCTCGCATTGTGCATCCTCGTCTTCTTCCTGCTCCCGCTGCTCGTCGTGGGACTGGCCATCTATCTGATATACCGCTCAAACCGGGAGAAAAAACGCCGCATAGAAGAAATGTCATACGACCCGGAACGCAAGACCGTGGACGAAAATTTGAGAAACAGGCTGCTCCAAGAATCGGCCATCAAATATGCCTGCTGGGGAGTGGGGGTCATCCTCACCGAATGGATCATCGGCCTGACCAGCTTGCTTTATGTCATCGGGGTGGCCCTGCTCTGCATTGCCGCCGGAAACTGGCTTAACTCGCGCATCGGGAGAAAAAAGGAATAACCCAAAAGTTCAAGACTCAATGAAACAATATCTCGACTTATTGCAAAGGATTCTCCGCGAAGGAGTGGAGAAAAACGACCGCACCGGCACAGGCACCATCAGCGTGTTCGGACACCAGATGCGCTTCAACCTGGAAGAGGGATTCCCATTGCTCACCACCAAAAAGCTACACCTGAAGTCCATCATCTACGAACTGCTATGGTTCCTGAAAGGAGACACGAACGTGAAGTACCTGCAGGAACATGGCGTGCGGATATGGAACGAATGGGCTGACGCAAACGGCGACCTGGGACACATCTACGGCTACCAATGGCGGTCGTGGCCAGACTACGAAGGAGGCTTTATCGACCAGATCCAAGAGGCGGTGGACACCATCAAGAACAACCCGGACTCGCGGCGCATCATCGTCAGCGCCTGGAACGTGGGCGACCTGGATCACATGAACCTGCCACCCTGCCATGCCTTTTTCCAATTCTATGTGGCCAACGGGAAACTGAGCCTGCAACTCTACCAACGCAGCGCCGACTCGTTTCTCGGAGTTCCGTTCAACATTGCCTCCTATGCCCTGTTGCTCATGATGATGGCGCAAGCCACAGGATTGAAAGCTGGCGACTTCATCCATACGCTGGGAGACACGCACATCTATAAAAACCACTTGGAACAAGTGAAACTGCAACTCACACGCACCCCGCGCCCTTTGCCTCAGATGCATCTCAACCCCAACGTAACGAACATCTTCGACTTCCAGTATGAAGATTTTTCGTTGGAAAATTATAATCCCTGGCCTCACATCGCAGGCCAAGTTTCCGTATAAAACACATTGAATGCTTATGATTTCCATTATCGTGGCCATCGCCCAAAACAATGCCATAGGAAATGGCAACAAGCTGCTCTATTGGCTACCCGACGACATGAAACGGTTTAAGACACTCACGACAGGACACACCATCATCATGGGCAGGAAAACCTTTGAATCGCTACCCAAAGGCGCTTTGCCCAACCGCCGGAACATCGTGTTGAGCCGCAACCCTCTCGCCCTTTGCCCAGGAGCTGAATTATGCCACAACCTGGACGAAGCATTGGCCCGCTGCAAGAACGACAAAGAAATTTTCATCATAGGCGGCGAAAGCGTATATTGGGAAGCCATCGGCCTGGCCTCTAAATTATATGTCACGGCCATCGACGACACACCGGAAAATGCGGATGCCTTCTTCCCGCCCATAGAACCCCACAAATGGCAACTCATACAAAGCATCCCGCACGAACAAGATGCTAAACACAAATACAAATTCTGCTTCAACGACTATATCAAACGAGGAGAGGACTGACGACCAGTCCTCTCCTCGTTGCAATGAGCCTCCTCGAATCCATAAAAAACGTTTTTAGATGAATCCTGCCAAGAATCAAACATCCCTTGCAAGAACATTGGCAGGAAACCACAGCGCAAACAAAATGGGAAAATAAGCATCACGCGGGCGGAAAACATTTTCCACCCCCTGATACAAGCCTATTCTTCCACGAAAGACTCGTCATCTTCCGCAGCCGTATCAGCACTAGGCGACACGCGGATTTTCCTCCCCGCCAATTTAGGAATTGGCATCTGGCGGCTGATTGCTTCATGAAAGGAAATGATAGTTTCCGAACGCTGCAGTCCCAACGGTTGCAACTTATCATGAATGATGCTCAACATATGGTGATTGTTCTGCGCATAAATCTTAATGAACATATCATAATCACCCGTCGTATAATGGCATTCCACCACTTCTGGAATTTCGCGTAACTTTTCAACGACTTTGTCGAAGTCAGAAGGATCCTTCAAGAACAAACCGACATAAGCACACGTGTCATAGCCTATTTTCTCCGGATCAAGCACATAATGCGAACCTTTCAACACGCCCAAACGCGTCAGTTTCTGTATCCGCTGATGAATGGCAGCTCCAGAAACATGACAAACACGAGCCACCTCCAGAAATGGAATGCGCGCATTATCCGCAATCATCCTCAATATTTGCTCATCAAGAGCATCCAAATTTGCAATAGCCATAATTTTTTCTTATTGTTTGATGCAAATATAACGAAAAACTTGATGTATTGAAAGCCTTTCATCAAAAAAGCGGCACTCCTTTAAAAGGAATGCCGCTTTTTATATCACAAAAACAATTAATTACGTTTTGTTGCGGAATAATTGATTTTCAAAGCCCATGACTTGCGCAACACCTGCTTGATATCGGTCACGATACCCATCTGAGTGTTCTGGTCGACCTTCAATGAAACGACCTGCGCGGTTTGATCCATCATGTGTGTACGCTCCTCCGCAATAAAATCCATTACTTCAGCCGGCTCCGCGAACCTGTCGTTCAACTGAATGCGGGTGGCCGAACCCATGGCAGAACGATACTGCTGAGTCGGAGGCCCCACATAGATGTAGGACACGGCAGACTTCTTTTCCAATTTTTCCAATTCCGTACCCGCCGGAATCGTGAACTTAACCTTCAGTTCCACCTCACGCATGGTCACCACAATCATGAAGAAAAACAGGATGGAGAAAATCAAGTCAGGCAATGAAGAGGTGTTCAACTCCGGCATTTCCCGTTCTTTCTTATTAAATCTTCCCATTACTTATCTCCTCCATAATTTTTAGGTTCGGCCTCGGAAATCTTCTGAGGGTAATACTCGCGGACAGCAACCTGCTGCTCGTCGGAAAGCGCGGCATAAGGCCGCCCGAAACGTTCTTTACTCAGATCGTCACGCAATTCATTGTAAGCCCGCACCAATTCGTTCTGCACTTGGAAATACACATCGTACTTCGTGCCACGGTCGGTCTGCACCGAAATCACGTGCTTGTCCGTCACATTGCATGTCCCCAACAAAGGAATGTTCTTCGTATGCTTCTCCGGCAACGTAGCCGAATTATTTTCATTCTTAATGAACTCCTTTGCCCGGTCACACAATTGAGTGATTTCTATGAAGTCGCCCCCGCACATCAGGTTTCCGGCTGCATTCACACGTACTTCCAACAAGTTTCTTTCCTTGATGTCAATCTGGGCATCCTGTTGTTCATTTTCAGGCGGTGCCGGCAGACGTCTTGCCAAACCCTTGTCGGAATCCATTGAAGTGGTCACCAAGAAGAAGATGAGCAAGATGAAAGAAATGTCGGCCGTGGAGCTGGCATTAATTCCGGGGACTTTTCTTTTTCCTTTTGCCATTATCAGCTCTCTTTAAAAGATTTTTTTACTTTCTTTTCTTAAATACACCCGTCATGTTCACAATCATAGCCAAAGCCGTAAATGTCAACAGGATATAAGTAGAAACCAGGAACATGTCTGTCACCGTCACAAGATATCCGGGAGTAACGTTTCCATCAGCTGCCACGAAATCCGGCTCATTCAAGTTGCAAACCAACCCGATAACCAATGAGAGGAACATGAAGATAAAAGAGAATGCCATAACCTTTCCTCCGGGGACACCACTCACGTTCTCGCCCTTCGAACTCATAGACACCTTGATACTCTTCACGACACTCCAAATGGCCAACAAGAAGGTCACAAAAAACATGCCGTACATCAG
>CALUNJ010000139.1 GCA_944321975.1 uncultured Paraprevotella sp. | reverse complement strand
GCCTGCGCCGCAGCAAGCCGTGCTATAGGTACTCTAAACGGTGAACATGAAGCATAATTCATGCCGATCTTGGCACAGAATTTGACGGAGGAAGGTTCTCCACCGTGCTCGCCACAAATGCCTGTGCGCAAATTCGGACGTACGCTACGGCCTTTTTCTACGGCCATTCTGATGAGTTGTCCTACGCCGTTCTGATCCAACACTTGGAATGGGTCTACCTTTAAGATTTTCTTTTCAAGATATGCAGGTAAGAAACTTGCGATGTCATCGCGTGAATAACCAAATGTCATTTGGGTCAAATCGTTTGTACCAAAGGAGAAGTATTCGGCTTCTGACGCGATGCGATCTGCGGTCAGCGCGGCACGTGGAGTCTCAATCATGGTGCCGATTTCGAAAGGCACTTCGACACCTTCTTCTGCGAATACTTCCTTGGCTGTAGCGAGAATGACTTCCTTTTGCTGTTTGAGTTCATAGAGGATGCCGACAAGAGGTACCATGATTTCCGGCATCGGATTCTTACCTTCTTTCTTCAACTCGCAAGCTGCGCTCAGAATCGCACGAGTCTGCATTTCTGTGATTTCCGGGAAGGTAATGCCCAGACGGCAACCGCGATGTCCCAACATTGGGTTGTTTTCTGCGAGGCTTTCCACACGTTTCTGGATTTCTTCCACGCTGACTCCCATTTCGTTTGCCATTTTTTCTTGTCCTTGCAAATCGTGGGGAACAAATTCATGAAGAGGCGGATCGAGCAAGCGGATGTTGACGGGGCATCCATCCATCGCAGAAAGAATTCCCTTGAAGTCATTTTTCTGATAAGGAAGCAGTTTTTCCAATGCCTTCTTGCGGCCTTCCACGCTGTTGGCCAGGATCATTTCGCGCATTGCCACGATTTTCTGATCCTCGAAGAACATGTGCTCCGTGCGGGTCAGACCGATACCTTTGGCACCAAACGCCCGGGCGATTTCCGCGTCGTGCGGCGTATCGGCATTTGTACGCACCTGCAGTTTCGTATATTTGTCGCACAAATCCATCAAGGCTTTGAAGTCGCCTGACAGTTCTGCGGCCTTCGTCGGGATTTCACCTGCGTAGACTTGTCCTGTGGAACCGTTCAGGGAGATGAAATCACCTTCTTTATATACCACGCCTTCGATTTCCACTGTTTTGTTTTTATAATTCACATTGATGGCTCCGGCACCCGACACGCAGCATTTGCCCATGCCGCGAGCGACTACGGCTGCATGGGATGTCATGCCTCCACGTGCGGTCAAGATACCTTCTGCCGCCGACATTCCCGCAAGGTCTTCGGGGGAGGTTTCGATACGCACCATCACCACGCGATGGCCGTCTTCGCGCCATTTCTGCGCGTCATCGGCATGGAACACGATTTGTCCGCATGCGGCACCCGGAGAAGCGGGCAATCCGTGAGTGATCACCTTGGCTTTTTTCAAGGCGTCCTTGTCGAACACGGGATGAAGCAGTTCGTCCAATTTCTGAGGTTCGCAGCGCAAAAGAGCCGTCTTTTCGTCAATCAGTCCTTCGCGCACCAGATCCATGGCAATCTTCACCATGGCCGTGCCCGTACGTTTGCCGTTTCTGGTTTGTAAGAACCATAATTTGCCTTCCTGCACAGTGAATTCCATGTCTTGCATGTCATGGTAATGGTTTTCCAGTTTTGTCTGGATGGCATCCAACTCTTTATAGATTTCCGGCATGGCTTCTTCCATCGACGGATATTTGCTGGCACGTTCTTCTTCCGAAATGCCTTGCAGGGCTGCCCAGCGGCGTGACCCTTCGAGGGTGATTTGCTGCGGGGTGCGGATCCCGGCCACCACGTCTTCGCCTTGTGCATTCACGAGATATTCGCCGTTAAAGAGGTTTTCTCCCGTTGCGGCGTCACGGCTGAAGCAAACACCCGTGGCAGAAGTTTCGCCCATGTTGCCAAACACCATTGCCATCACGGAAACGGCCGTCCCCCATTCGTCGGGTATTCCTTCCATTTTGCGGTAGAGAATGGCCCGTTCGTTCATCCAACTGCGGAATACGGCGCATATGGCACCCCACAGTTGTTCCATCGGGTCGGTCGGGAAGTCTTGTCCGGTTTGTGCTTTGATGGCTTTCTTGAAACGTTCCACAAGATCTTTCAGTTCATCAACCGACAAGTTCTTGTCCAGCTTGATTCCGCGAATGGCCTTCACTTCTTCGATGATAGCTTCGAACGGGTCGATGTCTTCCTTGTTCACAGGCTTCATTCCCAAGACCACATCACCATACATTTGCACAAAACGGCGGTATGAGTCATATACAAAATGCGGGTTGCCGGTCTTCTTGACCATGCCTTCCGCCACGGCATCATTCAAGCCCAAATTGAGAATGGTGTCCATCATGCCCGGCATGGAAGCACGGGCTCCCGAACGGACTGAAACCAACAATGGGTTCTCCGTGCTGCCAAACTGGCTGTTCATCAGTTTCTCGATGTGGGCTACAGCTGCCTTTACTTCCGTTTGGAGGATTTCTACGATCTTTTCCTGGCCTACTTCATAATATTCGTTACATACATCAGTGGTGATAGTGAATCCGGGGGGGACGGGAACACCTATCAGATTCATTTCAGCCAAGTTGGCTCCTTTTCCACCTAATGTCTCTCTCATTTGCGCGTTACCCTCGGCTTGTCCATTACCAAAGGTATAAACTCTCTTTTCACTCATTCTTCAAAGATTGTTTTATTAAGTTAACAAAATTGATTATTGCAAACTTACTCAAAAAATCTTGATTACAAAAAGAAATCAGCAAAAAATATAAAAAAAATGCTACTTTTGCATCCTGAAACTACATTTGAAACAGGAAAGAAAAAGTATTTTATGGCGCGAAAAAAGAAAGAACTTCCTATTATAGAGAATGTTACCATCACTGATGTCGCAGCAGAAGGGAAGGCGCTGGCCAAGGTCGACGACATGGTGGTCTTCGTTCCCTACGTCGTTCCGGGCGACGTGGTGGATTTGCAGGTTAAAAAAAAGAAGCACCATTATTGTGAGGCCGTAGCCGTGAAATTCCATCATTATGCCGAAGCGCGTTGCCAGCCGTTTTGCCCTCATTTTGGAGTTTGTGGAGGATGCAAATGGCAGATCCTGCCCTACGAAGAGCAACTCAAATATAAGCAAAAGCAGGTGTTGGACAACTTGAGCCGCATCGGCAAGGTGGAGCTTCATAACGTTATGCCTGTTTTAGGCTCCGGAAAGACCGTGGAATACCGCAACAAACTTGAATTTGGCTTTTCCAACAAGCGTTGGCTCACGCCGGAAGAAATTGCCCGCGGGGAGGCTTATGCCCAGACGGGCGCCGTGGGATTCCATGTGTCCGGTTCGTTTGACAAGATTCTGCCTATCACGCAATGCCGCCTGATGGACGATGTAAACAACCGCATCCGGAATGCCATCCGCGATTATGCTGACGCGCATGGGTTGGCCTTTTATGACCTCTACCAGCATTCCGGGCTTTTGCGCAACATGATGATCCGCAATTCCAACACGGGGGAACTGATGCTGCTCATGCAGTTTTGCATCGCCACCCACGAAGAGCAGGAGCAGGCTATGGCTTTGATGGGTTATCTGGGAGAAACATTTCCTGAAATCACTTCTTTGCTATATGTGAACAATCAGAAGTTCAACGACACGTTTGGAGATTTGGAAGTGGTTACCTTTAAAGGCAATGACCACATTTATTTGCAGATGGAAAACTTGAGATTCAAGGTCGGTCCTAAAAGTTTCTACCAGACCAATACGGAACAAGCCTACGAATTATATAAGGTAGCCCGTGAATTTGCAGGCCTTTCCGGCAATGAGTTGGTCTACGACTTGTATACAGGAACTGGCACTATCGCTAATTTCGTGGCGTCACGAGCCCGTGAGGTCATCGGCATAGAGTATGTGCCGGAAGCTATTGAGGACGCAAAGGAGAATTCCAGAATCAACGGCATCGGCAACACCCTTTTTTTCGCCGGCGACATGAAAGACATTCTCGACAAGGATTTCATTGCCGGGCATGGGCGTCCGGATGTCATCATCACCGACCCGCCACGCGCAGGGATGCACAAGGATGTGGTCGACACCATCCTGTTTGCGGCCCCGCAACGCATCGTATATGTGAGTTGCAATCCTGCCACACAAGCCCGGGACCTGGCGTTGCTGGATGGGGCTTACAAGGTGGCAGGCGTGCGTCCCGTAGACATGTTCCCGCATACCCAGCATGTAGAGAATGTGGTGTTATTGGAGAAACGGGCTGACGGGCTTCCGGCTCAAGAATCCTGAAATCAAGCGGGGGGAGTGGAGCAATAGGAATCAGCGGGGATTAAGGAGCTGTCGAACTGGAGTGGGGGAGCTTGAAACCTTGGCGGCACTGGAGCGGAAGACGTTCCTACGGCCTCGCGGGGAGAAAAAGCCAGCGCGGCAGGCATAGGACAAAATCGCCCTCAAGAGGCATGCGGTTTTTCCGCTTGAGAAAAGTTGATGAATCGCTTGAGAAAAAATGTGAACCGCTTGAGAAAAGTCCACGTCTTTCATGGCAATGTTACCTTGTTGGTCCTTAATGGAATAAGTTCTTCCTTCGGAATAGGAAAATGACCCGTATTTTTACCATGTCAACTCAAATACAAAAAGGATACAACTTATGCGAAATAACTCACGCAAATTCAGCCGTTTAGCCATAGATTGAAAAACATAGTTATTTTGCACAAGTTATACCCGAATTGTCGTTTTTTTGTT
>CALUNJ010000138.1 GCA_944321975.1 uncultured Paraprevotella sp. | reverse complement strand
GTTGCGGTCTATGCTGTTCCAGTCGATGTCCTCTTTGTTCCAGTCCCGGTTTTCCTGTTCGCCGAACAGGAGGGTGAGGGTGGGCATTTCCTTTTCCGTCGTCACCACCAGGATGCGGTCGTTTTCCCGCAGTTCCGTCGTGCCGATGGGAATGGTGACCTTTCCGTCCCGCCACAGTCGCGAGATCACGAACTTGGTGTGGCTGTGCGGGGCGAGGTCTTTGATGGTCTTGTGGAAGATGGCCGGGTTGTGGATCTGGAAGGCGGCCACGTAAGGCGTGTTGGGGTTGTCCGGGTCTTTTTCCTTCAGGTCCGACGGACGGGCCAGCACTTTCCGCAGGAACAGGATGGCTAGGATCACGCCCACCACGCCCAGCGGGTAGGCCACCGCGGCACCCAGTGCCGCCCCGCTGTCGGGCAGCCCCATTTGTTGCAGGGTCTGTTGCGCCGCGCCGAGCGCGGGGGTGTTGGTCGTGGCTCCGCACAACACGCCCACCATGTCCGGCAGCGGGATGCTGAGCCAGCGGCTGAGCAGCACGGTCAGCGCGGTGCCCAGCAGGATGACCCCGATGCTCAGCATGTTCAGCGGGATGCCGCCGTGGCGGAACGAACTGAAAAAGCCAGGCCCCACCTGCAGGCCGAGGGCATAGACAAAGATGACCAGCCCGAAACTTTCGGCGTAGTCCAGCATCTGTTTGTCCAGCGAGATGCCGAGGTGCCCGGCCAGGATGCCCATGAAGAACACGAACGTGACACCGAGGGACACTCCCCACACGTGAATTTTGCCCAGCCACAACCCGGTGGCCGTCACCAATGAGAGCACGATGATGGCCTGTATGGCACTGTGCTCGAACAGCAGACTGTTGATCCATTCCATGCTGCAAAGTTATCACTTTTTGGGCAGATAGCATGGCATGGAGGGCTAAGAAACGGTTTTGGGTTTCTACAAAAAGCTTTTTCTCGCAGGATGTGTGCGTTTTCGTGTGTGCTTTGGGCGATTTCCCGCCAGGTGCTTCATCCACAATGCGCTATTCCCACGGCCATGACATGCAGTCATCTAAAAAAGATTTCCTACCAAAATCGACTTTGTGCTGAAGTCCTTTTGCCCGGACAGTTTTTCCAATGCCTTATCTAAAGTCGTCCAAATTTCAGGCTTTATTTTAGTCCCTACGCCTGCAACCTCTTTGACATACAACGAAAATTCAAGTTGCTTGGCCGACTTGAATTCCGGATCAGCGGAATAGGTCAGCATATAGCGTTTTGTCGCGGGGGAACTTGTTTCGTCAAACGCTTTATATTCCCCTTTCTGTAATTGCGGAATCGAGGCATTTTTGAAATCTTCAGAAAACGATATCATCTTATGCGTGTTCCCGCTAAGAAAGCCTCCTTCTTGAATCAGGATGTCTTCGTCTTTCGACAGCACCATCGTCCCATGCGGCGGTATGGCCACCACGCGCTGGTCGGCGTATGTGGTGGAAACCGCGTGGTCGCTCTTCCCGCCCACGCTCACTCCTCCGGCCAAGGTGTTGACAACGCCTCCTATGCCCAGGGCTCCGGTCACCGCTCCTAAGTTCACCCCACCGCCGGTAGCCCCGCCTTGGTTCACCGTGGTCTGCTGGGCGTTATAGTAAACATGATAGTTGCCGTCAGGCTCAATCCTGAACGAATTGGCCTTGTCTATATAAAGGGTTTGGGAAGTTTTGTTTAAAATCTTCACACAAAATTTTTCATTGAAATCATTGACACCGGAAGCCTCTCCTTTATAGTCGTACGGAGTATCATAAGAACTTTTTTCTTCATTGAAAAACGAAACTTGAATTTCATCGGAAGACAACACGGAGCCCTTTGTCACGGCAATCGTGCCAATCCACTCACATGCCTTTTTTCCCTTGCGGTTGGCTTTCTGCGCCGCAAACAAGGCTTCGTCCACGCGGTTGAACTCCTCAATGAGGGCGGCGTTGTCTGCGGCGGGCGTGGCTTTCACCGGCGCGGAGGGAGCTGCCGGGGCTTCAGCGGGCTTGGCGGCGGGCGCGGGGTCGAACACGTCCTTGTCGCCATTCTGGTACTTGATCATAAACACTTCGGCCTTGGGCACTACGTATGACGGCCCGTCGGGGTTAGCCCACTTCTTGTACTCCACCTCGTCGGCGGAAACCTTCGTCACCTTCACCTGTAGCTCGTCGCCGTTGCGCTTCGTAAGCACGTCCTGAGCGAAGCCGCCAAGGGCAGGGAGCCACGCTCCTGCCACGACAATAAAACATTTGGCGTAATTCATCGTTCAATTCTATGTTCCTTTTTTTACTGTTTTTCTTTCATGCAAGCTCCCTGCGACAGTCGTTTGCCATCCGTAAGGCCTTGTCGCACAAACGTGCTGCAAATTTATAAAATAAAACCAAAATTACCTCCCCCGAAAGTAAAATTATGTTAATTTGAAAATAAAAGGACTCATTTGTCCTCCGGGAAATCGAAATTGCGTTGACACAGAACCCATTTTTAGGAGTTGTTTTGAATTTGCCGTGCGGTGACTGGGGATGGGTTTCCGAGGCCGTCTTGCTTCCGTGCGGAGGGAAGATGGCGAGGCTTCCGGCGAGGCACAGAAGCGAAAGTTTCCGGTTGCGGGTGAAGATGCAGGAACAAAAAGTAAGGGGTTTGTGGGGGATGGGGCGCATTGTGTCAGGCCATGTGGCTTTCGGGGCATTGCGGCGTATTTCCTTTTTCGTGAAATAGATGAATATTTTGTGAATGAATATTCACTTTTGCGCGCTCCATTCCGGTTTTTCGTGTGCAGGGAGAGTTTTTTTCCCGCTTGAGAAAAATTTGTTTTTCGTTTGAGGGAAATATTTTTTTCACAAGAGGGCGGTGTGGAGAGGCCGGAAGACAGGAGGAAAGTGTTTTTCCGGGAGGATTCCGTGACGTTTTAGGCGTTCGGGGAACTTATCCGGGATGTTTTCCCGTGTTGGCCGGACGGAGCGGATGGTCACCGGTTCCTGCCGTTTGCTTTCTCGCCGGGCCGTGCCGGGCGCAGGGAGGGGACCGGCGGAAATCTTTGGTCTCGTTTTTTGCCTGCCATGCAAGCATTTTGTCATTTCCCCGCGTGGCGAGAATGGCGCGGACGTGGCCGCGCGGCTGTCCGGGCAGCTGTGCGCCATTCCCGCGGGGGATAGATTGTCGTTTTGTCATTTTGACATTCTGTCATTTCCTGTAAGGTCACCGGCCAAGTTCTTCCATCAGCCGGTCCAGTGCCGGGGCAGCCGCGCCGCACTGGTCGAGCAGGCTGACGAACCGGCTGCCGATGATGGCCCCGGCCGCGTTCCGTTGCGCGGTTTCCAGCGTCTGGCGGTTGCTGATGCCGAAGCCGATCAGGCACGGATGGGCCAGTCCCATGCCGTTTACGCGGTTGAAGTAGGCCTGTTTTTCTGCATCGAACGTTTTTTGCGCTCCGGTGGTGGCTGCCGACGACACCATGTAGATGAAGCCGTCGGTGTGCCGGTCGATGAGGCGGATGCGCTCCTCGCTGGTTTCGGGCGTGATGAGCATGATGAGGCGCAGGCCGTAGCGGTCGGCCACGGGCTTGTAGGTTTCCAGGTAGTCGCGGAAAGGCAGGTCGGGGATGATGGCCCCGTCGATGCCGCATGCCGCGCAACTTTGGCAGAACGCTTCGAAACCGTAGTGGAAAATGGGGTTCAGATAGCCCATCAGAAGCAGGGGGATTTCCACGTCGCGGCGGATGTCCTTCAGCTGGTCGAAGAGGAGGCGGAGGTTCATGCCGCCCCGCAGGGCCTTGGTGGCGGCGTCCTGGATGACGGGGCCGTCGGCCATGGGGTCGCTGAAGGGGATGCCGATTTCCACCATGTCGATGCCCCGCGCGGCCAGGGTGCGGACGATGTCGGCTGTGCTGTCCGGTGCCGGGTGTCCGGCGCAGAAGTACAGTGAAAGGATTTGTTGAGGCTTGTCGTTGAATAGTTTGTTGATTCTGTTCATGATGTTCTATTTTTAAGTTTATGCATTGTTTTGTTCTCGCAAGGCTTTCAAGAAGGCGGAGAGCTTATCCGTGTCTTTCCGGGCGGGGGAGGTTTCGAAACGCGAGTTCAAGTCCACGCCGGCCCAATACGGATGGGAAAAATCCTTGAGGGGCGGCAGGCTGTCTGGGCCGATGCCTCCGCTGAGCAGGAAGGGTGTGTTTCCTTGGTATCCGCTGAGCATATTCCAGTCGAATGCCTGCCCGCTGCCTCCGACAGTGGGCGTTTGTGTGTCGAACAGGAAAAAGTCGCATGCGTCTTCGTAGGCTGCCGTGTCGGGGAAAGGTTTTCCGGTGGCGATGCCGAACGCCTTGATGATTTCCACGGGATGGCCTTTGGGGGTGGACAAATCCTTGACGGCACGGCAGAAATCCGGCGTTTCCTGTCCGTGGAGTTGCACAAGGCCGAGCTCCAGTTCCTTGATGCGTGTGTCCACGTATTCCACTGAAGGATTGACGAACACGCCCACGCGGCGGCACTTCACGGGCAGGTAGTCCGGTACTCCGGACACGTGCCGCCGCGAGCCTTCCCAGCAGATGAAGCCCATCCAGTCCGGCGCGAGGGCTTCCACCCGGCGGATGTTCTCTCCGTCGCGCATGCCGCAGACCTTGACGATGAGCCGTTTCATCGTTCCACCTCCCGGATGAAGCCGCGGAGGGCGGCGGCCGGGTCGGGCTGCCGCATGAACGCCTCGCCGATGAGGAATCCCCGGAACCCGGCCTCGCGCAGGGCGCGGACGG
>CALUNJ010000137.1 GCA_944321975.1 uncultured Paraprevotella sp. | reverse complement strand
TCGGCCTACAGCCTCGGGCTGGACTACAACGTGAACGGCTGGTTCTTCAGCATCAACGGGAACTATTACCACCGCGGTTTCATCGACTTTTCCACCTACCGCCGCCTGGGCAATGTGCTGGGCGCGTCGGAGACGAGCAGCGGCATCGTCGGCGAGGATGGGCAGACGGTCGGCGTGGACATTCCAGAACAGGAAGAGTTCGACGGAGGTTTCATGCTCGACTTGTCCATCGGCAAGTACATCCGCCTGCAGAAAGGGCGTAGCATGAGTGTCAACCTCACGCTGAACAACGTGACGAACAACACGAACATGAAGACGGGCGGTTACGAACAGAACCGCGACGACGCCTACGACGACGGCCGCGAGCGCCCCTACCAGTTCTCGCGCCACTCCAAATACTACTACGCGCAAGGACTTAACGGTTTCCTTAACGTAAACTTCAGATTCTAACCCCTAAAAAAGAGCAAGCAAATGAGAAATATGAGATTATTGTTCATGGCCCTGTTGGCTGCAGTCTTTTCCGGCTGCATGGATCACAACGATGAACCGGAAGGCTACGCGTATGGCAACCCGGCCATAGGCGAGGCCAACACCACGGTGGCCGACCTGAAAGCCCGCTACAAAAGCGTGGCGGCCAGCAACGGCGTGGAAGAAATCACGGAGAACCTTGTCATCTCTGGCGTCATTGTCGGCGACGACGAATCGGGCAACATCTATAAGAACCTTTATCTCAACGACGGCACGGGCACGCTGGTGGTCGGCATCAACAGCACCGGCTTGTATGCCACGCTTCCGGTCGGGCAAAAGATTGCCGTTGACTGCAAGGGGCTTTATATCGGCGGCTACGGCACCATGACCCAGCTTGGCGGTTTGTATCAGGGCAACATCGGCCGCATGTCGGACTACCTGTGGAAAAGCCATGTGAAGGCCATCGGCGAGCCGAACCTTTCTTATCCCGAACTTACCCCGATGGAAGTGGACGAGAGCTGGCTCTCTGCTGCCGACCAGGCCGATGCGCCGTTCTTTGTCAAGTTCAAGGACGTGACTTTTGCCGAGGCCGACGGCCTGACCCAATATGCGGCACCCGACAACCTCGCCGACGGCGGAAACGGTGTCAACCGCACGTTGGAAGTCGGCGGCACGGATTTGATTTTCCGCACCAGCACCTATGCCAATTTCGCCACGGATTATATGAAGATGGGCGAAGTGGATGTCACGGGCTTGCTCACTCAGTACAACGGCGAGTGGCAGATTACTGTGCGCACCTCAAGAGACATTGAATAATCAAAAGAAGCAAATCACCAAAAACAAAGCAATATGAAGATTAAAAGCATCATCAGTTTATTGTGCGTGGCTTTCGGCGCGTTTTTGTTTCATGCGTGCGACGATGTCCCCGCACCTTATGAAATCCCACAAGAAGGCAACGCAAGCATATATGGCACCGGCACGCAGGACGATCCTTATTCCATCCGCGGGGCCGCGTTGAACCAAAACGGCGGGCTGGCCTGGGTGAAAGCCTACATCGTGGGCTACATCCCCTTGTCCACCGGCGACGACGGGCCGAGCTACACCATCTCCGACGTGGTGTTCGGCACGGACGGGGCGGCAGCCTCTAACATCGTTATCGCCGCAGACCCGGCCGAGAAGAACATCAACAACTGCATGGCCGTGCAGTTGCCCAGCGGCGACGTGCGCTCCGCGCTGAACTTGTCCGATCATCCGGAAAACATCGGCAAGGAAGTCATGCTCTATGGCACGATGGAACGCTATTACGGCGGTTCCGGCGTGAAGGGCGTGACGGCGGCCATCCTTGACGGGCAGGAGATCGGCGAGATGCCGGAAGAGCCGGCCGATGCCATCTTCAGTGCCGACTTCAGCACCTCGCTGGGCGATTTCACGTCCGTCTCGGCTTCGGGTGAACTCGAATGGTACAATGACTTCTCCAGTGCCATGATCACGGGCTGGATCAACCAAGTCAACTATCCGGGCGTGACTTATCTGGTCAGTCCGTCTATCGACTTGCCACAGGCCACGGATGCCTACGTGGCCATCAACATGGCGATTAACTATGAGCGTGGAGACCTGAATGCCAACAACGCCGTGCTCATCAGCAAGGATTACGCCGGGGATGTGAACCGCGCTACCTGGACGCAGCTGACTTATGGCACGGACGGGCTGAACTCCGACTTCACCTTCCGGGGTAAGGAAATGGCCATTCCCGCCGAATTGATGGGAGGCAGCGTGACCATCGCCTTGCGCCATACGTGCACGGAAACCTATTCTTCCACTTGGGAAGTGAAGAGCCTCAGCGTGATGGCCGGAATCCCCGACGCGGGGGAGGAACCGAATCCCGAACCACCCGTCACCGGTGAAAACCTGCTGTCGAACGGCGGCTTCGAGACTTGGAACAACGGCGAGGCTGCGGGGTGGACTCCTTCCAACACGGCTTGCAACACCAACGTGACCCAGTCCAGCGATGCCAAGAGCGGCAGCTATTCGGCGATGGTGGAAGGTTCCGCCGAACAAAACAGACGTCTCGGAAGCTCGGAAATGACGTTGAAGGCCGGCACATACGCCTTCACGGTCAATGTGAAGGCTGTGGATGCCGAAGCCAGCATCCGCTTGGGTTATGCCATCAATGAAGCCGACGGCAGCATCAGCGGCGGCGACAGCTATATCTATGGGGATTATGTCAATGACATCACCACGGACGAATGGAAGGAAGCCACCTATCAGTTTACCTTGAAGGAAGACACCCGCCTCAACCTGGTGGTCATGGTGGGCCGGAACCCGGGACAGAGCATCCTGATAGACGATGTGTCGCTCGCCACCTCGGACGGCGGAATCATTGAAGGCGGCGACACGCCCGACGAACCGGAGGAGCAATCCACATTCACCAAAATCACCACGGTGACCGACGGCACTTACCTCTTCGCCGCCAATGTGGGCGGCACCTACATGGTGGCCCAAAACGTGAGCGGCGACTACGGCTATCTGAATGTCAAGGAGGCTACGGCCACCGGCAACGTCATCTCCATCGCGTCCAAAGGCATGACCTTTACCCTCACTTCCACGGCTGACGGCTACACCATCCAGGACGAAAGCGGACGGTTTATGTACATGACCGGCACATTCAACAGCTGCAACATGGATGCCGCCCCGACTTCCGGACAATACTGGGACATCAAGCGCAACGCCGACGGCAGCTTCACCATCACCAACATCGAAATGGGCAAGTGGATGCAGTTTAGCGAAGAGTACAACAGCTATGGCGTCTATCCCGACGAGCGCGGCATCGCGCCCTGCCTGTTCAAGATGAATTGACTCCTTCCGGCACGGCCGGTTTCCCTGGAAAAGCCTTATGTCCTCTCCCCTTTCGGGAGAAGGGCATAAGACTTTTCCCCGTTTTTCCTAAATCGCACGATATGAGCTTCAAACATTTTTCTTTGATCCTGTCCGGCCTCGTCCTCCTTTCTGCCTGTGATTCAGACGACGGCGGCATGGACACGGCCAACACGAACGCCAACCCGGCCGTGATCCCGGAGGCCTTTAACCTGGAAATACCACGCCTGGACGACCAGTCCGGCGACTTCCACGCCCATTACGCCACGACCGAACGTGGCGAGCGTGTGTTGAACTACACGCTCGACTGGCACCCGGAAAAGAAACATTCGCGCTGGGTGGCCTTCATCTTTACCAACACTACGGCTGCCACCCATTGGAACCGCGGCGATTGGGAGGGCGCGGAGTGGGAAGGCACCACGTGGGACGGCGACCCCTTCCAGCCGGATCCCGACATCCCGGCCGGCCAACGCTCCGAGCTGAGCGACTTCCGCGGAAGCGGGTATGACCGCGGCCACCTTTGCGCCTCGGCCGACCGCCTGTTCTCCATGGATGCCAACGGGCAGACCTTCTATCTTTCCAACATAAGCCCGCAAATGGGGCGTTTCAACCAGCAGGATTGGGTGGACTTGGAAGGGCAGGTGCAGAACTGGGGGCGTAACAGCTCGTTCCGCGACACCCTCTTTGTGGTGAAGGGCGGCACGATACGCGACGACCAGCTCAAGGGGTGGACCCGTAGCGGCATCGCCGTGCCCCAATACTACTTCATGGCTTTGCTCTGCAAGAAGTACAGCGGCGGGCAGAACACCTACCAGGCCATCGGCTTCTGGGTGGAGCACAGGTCCTATGGGGGAAGCCCGGTGTTGCGCGATTGGGCCGTGAGCATCGACGAACTGGAAGAGAAGACGGGCATTGACTTTTTCTGCAACTTGCCCGACCGCATTGAAATTCCCGTGGAACAGACCTGCAATCCGGGACGTTGGCCGGGATTATGAAAATATCCGGTTGAAAATTTGGTGGTTCTGCAGAAAAGGCGTAACTTTGCACTCCGTAAAATCAGGCCATTGCACACGGCTCTTACCAAGCCGCAACAAACAGACAATAAATTTATAAGAAAATGAAGAAAGATATTCATCCCGAAAATTACCGTCCCGTTGTGTTCAAGGACATGAGCAACGGCGACATGTTCCTTTCCCGTTCCACTTGCAAGACTAATGAGACCGTGGAATTTGAGGGCGAGACTTACCCCGTAGTGAAGTTGGAAATCTCCAGCTCTTCTCATCCGTTCTATACGGGCAAGAGCAAGTTGGTGGACACGGCAGGTCGTGTGGACAAGTTCATGAGCCGTTACGCCAAAATGCGCAAATAAGGCGCGGGGAATCTTCAAAAAAGTATTGGGCGATGTGGAGAACGGATGTTTTCCACATCGTTTTTTTTATTCCTTCCCTGGCGGAGTCTCCTCGTCTGCCGCGCCTTGGAGCCGGATTCCGGGTCTGTAGAAATTTAGTGGGGATTAGTTTTTTTATATCCACAGGAATTCCGACCTTTGCCTTATGGAAAAGAATC
>CALUNJ010000136.1 GCA_944321975.1 uncultured Paraprevotella sp. | reverse complement strand
GCGTTGAGCAGGCTCATCACCAGGTCGGGATGTTCGCCGAACACTTTCTTGAATGTCAGGTCGGCTTTCGGGTCCAAATATTTCATGACAAGACTCCTTTCCTTGAAATGGTATTCGCTACAAAGTTAGTGATTTCCAGAGAAAGGTCAATAAAAGAGAGGCTAATTCTTCATACAACAAACACGTGCGCCTCCCATCTCAGATGCGCGGCTTTGCATTTATTCTAAGAAAATCCGCAACGCGGCGGACAGCTCCGCAAAGGAATGAAAACGGTGCGGCTCACCGCCGCAAGTCCATGTGAGGTTCTGTGGACTTTCTATTGCAAGAAGAGGAAGGGTGACATCCGAGGAATCCGCAACGCCATAGTACCCCTGACGCATAAGGGCATTCTGCGCCCAATGATGCAGGACATCGTCCGTCGCCATCAGACGGACGGGCCTCAACTGTCCGTTCCGCGCCGAATAGCTGCCGCGCATCCGGTCGAAATCCACAGGAGAAGTCCCGAACAGCCCGTCCAGCCCGCCGGAAAGCACCAGGTCTTCGGTTGCCCCACACAGCATGGCCCCGTCCGGGCGCATCAGCCACAGGTCGTCGGCCAAAGCCAAAGCCTGCTCCACATCGTGCGTGGACATCAGGATAGCCTTGCCTTCTTCTCCGGCCAGACGATGCAGCAAAGCCATCACCTCTATGCGGCTCGTCACATCCAGGAAAGCCGTCGGCTCGTCCAGCAGAATCAGCGGGCTTTCTTGCACCAATGCCTTGGCAATCATTACTTTCTGCCGCTCGCCGTCCGAAAGTTCGGCCACATAGGATGTCGCTTTCTCCGCCATGCCCACGGCTTCCAAAGCCTGGCGCACCCGTTCACGATCCTGCCGCGTGAGACGGCCGAAATAGCCCGTATAAGGCTGGCGGCCCAGAGCGGCCAGCTCGAAGACGGTCAGTCCGCCGGCCTGCACCCGCTCGGTCAACACCAAGCCAATGGCCGTGGAACGCTCGCGGACAGAATATGAGGCCAAAGGCCGTCCTTGGAGTTCCAATCCTCCGCCCAAAGCGGGTTGCACCCCGGCCAGCGTCCGCAACAACGTGGACTTTCCGGCCCCGTTCCCTCCCAGCAGGCAGACCAGTTCTCCAACCCGCAAGATGAAATCCAGCGAACGATGCACCACTGCCGTGCGCTTCCCCTTGCGGTAGCCCGTGGCCAACTGTTTTCCTTCCAATACGACCCGCATTTCCATCAGTTGAAATATTTAATCCGCCGTTGACGGACAATGACATACACAATCACCGGTGCGCCCAGCACAGGCGTGACGGCATTCAGGGGAATCATCCCCCACTCGCCGGGAAGGAGGCAAATCAGATTGCACAGCAAAGCCACCGCCGCACCACACAACATTGTAACGGGAAGGAGCGAATTGTGGTTGGACGTACCCAAAAGCAAACGCGCCACGTGGGGCACCGCCAGCCCGATGAACGCCACAGGTCCGCAAAAAGCCGTTACCACCGCCGTGAGCCAGCCCGTGGCCAGCAGCAACAATCCCCGTACCCGGCGGACATTCACGCCCAAGTTTTCAGCATAGCGTTCGCCCAAAAGCAGTGCGTTCAACGGTTTGACCAATGAAACAGACAACAGCAAACCTGCCACAGCCATGCCCGCAAACCAAGGCAGCTGCGCCAAAGAAACACCGCCGAAATTCCCCATGCCCCAAATCATGTAGGAATGTACTCCTTCTGCCGTAGCAAAGAAATTCAGCAACGAAATGGCCGACGACACCACGTAACCAATCATGATGCCGGCTATCAGCAACATGACGTTGCTGCGGATCATGGCCGACAATCCCAGAATGATACCCATTACCAGCAACGCGCCGGCCAGCGCACCCGACACAGCAGCAAAAAATCCGGAAAAAGAAAAAGCCCCGGCTGCCACCGTCCCGCCTCCGGCCAACATTACCAACGCGACACCCAGACTGGCACCTGAGCTGATGCCGAGGATGGAAGGGTCGGCCAAGGGATTACTGAACGACGTCTGCAACATCAGGCCGGATGAGGCCAATGCAGCCCCGCAAAGCAATGCCGTCATGCACAGCGGCAGCCGACTCTCCCACACGATGAAAGTCCAAGCATCGTTCCCCGCAGGTTGCCCGAAAAGGATGCGCCACACTTCCGCCGCCGGAATGTCCACCGACCCGGCCAGCAAATTGGCTGCCACAAGCAAAATGGTGAGGACGGACAACACGCCCGCCCACAAAAAACCTTTATGGGACTCCGGCATTTTTGTTTTCATTCCGCTAATTTACGAAAATATCTCATATCCCGGCTGTCGGAAAGCCCCGGATGGAACATTTTAACCAAGTCGGCCAGTAAACGTTCGGGGTGGAAAGGCGTTTCTTCGTAAAAGGGACGTTCCGCCGTATTGCAGCCATATACCTGCCGGTCCCGGAAAGCCTTGAACCCCGCGTAGGGCGCATAGTCGCGCCGCAGGTCATCACAGGTCTTATCGACGGGGGCGTTGTATTTGACGAGCCAGATGTCGGCATCGCGCGCGTTGTCATACACCGTTTCGAAACTCATCGGCACCGACCCGCTTCCCTCCAAGCCGGCGAACACATAATCCCCGCCCGCATCGGCATAAATCCGTCCGGTCGTGCTTCGTCCGGCAGGCACATACCAGGCCGAACCCGACTTCAAGTCGCTCAACACTTTCGGCCGGTGTCTTGCCCCAGCCACTTTGGATGCCAAAGCCCGGTAGCTACGTTCCACTTGCGCAAACACGGAATCGGCCTCAGCCGCCCGCCCGAACAAACGGCCATAGAACCGGATCCATTCCGCCCGTCCCAAAGGCGAAGTCTCCATGTAGTCCGCGCATTCTACCAAGGGGACGCCCAACTTGCCCAACCGGCCATATCCTCCGCTGTTCTCGAACGGCGACAACAGAAGGGCATCCGCCCTTAGACTGACGATTTTCTCCACATCGGGGTTCATCCCGTTCCCCGCATCCACGATGCGCCCGAAGCGGCATTTTTCCTGAATCCGGGGCATCTTGATATAACGAAGGTCGCACACGCCACCGATCGCGTCCAACGCCCCAAGTTCTTCCAGCAACGCACAATGCACGGACGAGAAAACCACCGCCCGCTCCAACGGGATGCGCACCACCGTGCCTTCCGGCAATTCCACCGGCAGGCTGTCGCCGCGAGGCACCAATAGATAGGTATGCAACACCTGCGACGTGTCCCACGGATTGCGCAACGTGGCCATTTGGTAGCTTCCGCAGTCCACCAACGTCAGGTTTTCGGCATAACGCAAGTCCAGCGTGTCGCCGCCAGGGGGAGAGGAAGCCGCCGTGCGCCCCCCGCAAGCGGAGAGCCACACGGTGGCAAAAATCACCCAACAAAGACAGATGAACGGTTTCATTCGGTGACAAAGACGAACTTGGAAGTGGAATAACCGGCCTCGAACGTATTCTTCAAATTACCCTGCGCATCATATACCCGCACGGTGGAGTTCGCGCCATAAGGCGCATCGGCCACATACACGTCGCCCGTGGTCGGATTCACGCCGATGGCGTTCGGCGAGGAGAAGTCGTCCAAGTCAATGAAACCGGTTTCCTCTCCCGTCTGCAAGTCAAGCACGAAAGCCCGCTTCGTCTCCGGCAGGTAATATTCCGAATACAGCACATACATCTTGCTGCCGTGATTGGCCACGAAAGAAGCCTGGCATACATCCTCCACCGTGTCCGTGGCCGGGTCGATGCACTGCAGCGTGCCATAGACGTACTGGTCTTCCGGCATGCCCGGCGAACCGGCATAATTCCCGTTAGACACCACATAGACCTTCCCGTCATCTCCCGTAAAACATACCGTATAGGGATTCAGCTTCACCGGAATTTCTTTGGTTTTGGTAAACGAAGCCACATCCACCACGGCCACGGTCGTTCCACTGCCATAACCGGAGATGTTCACATACAACTTGCCATTGGCGTTCGTCAAAGCCTCCGGATGGTCGCCCACGGTTACCCGCCCTGTCACTTCAAGGCTCATCGTGTCCAGACGGGACACCGTTCCATCGTAGGCCGTAAAATACACGCATCCGTCGCAAGCCGTCATGTAGCGCGGTTCTACCGGAGTACCGTCGTCCGCCCTCAAGGGTATTGTCTTGATAACCTTGCAGTCCCGGTCCATCACTTCCAATTTCGAAGAACCGCTCACCGTGGCATAAAGTTTTGAACCATACAGGCAAAGGTCTTGTCCCAAGTCGCCCAATCCGGTGCCATTGGCCGGACCGAACAAGTCCCCGCCGATGGAAAAGTCCGCCGCATCGAAATACTGGATGGTAGCATCGTTGCCGCCCCAGTTCCCGGTGTTCAGCACATAACATCCGTGCGTCGTTTCCGAAGGCGGAAGTGTCGGCGGCAGTGTTTCTTCACCATCGTCGTTGCAGGCCGCGCACAGCCCCAAAACCACGGCTGCAAGAGCCGTCTTGTACCAATAATTTTCCATTTTTCTTGTGTTTGGTTTATAAATAATAGGTAACTGTAAACTTGTAATTGCGCCCCGGCATCGGATAGAAACGCACGATTTCATAATTCCTTCCACCCAAGTTCAGCGCGTCGGCCTGCAGGCGCAACGCATGCCGCCCCCGGCGGAACGTGCGGAAGGCCGACAGGCTGTGGTCTGAATAAGGACGTATGCGGTTGTCCGCCGAATTTTGCGGCATGCGGTAGCGTTCCGACGCGAACACCACGTTGTAGGCCACGTCCACCCAAGGCGTTTCCCATGCCAGGTTTCCGCTTCCCGAATGGCGCGGCGTGTAAGCAATCTGGTTGCGCCACAGTTTGCTGCCGCGGTCGGTCACGTCTTCAGCCTGCATGAAGTTGTAGGCACCCGACAAGCCGAGCCGCATGCTTTTTGCCACACGT
>CALUNJ010000135.1 GCA_944321975.1 uncultured Paraprevotella sp. | reverse complement strand
AATATTGATAAAACTTTCGCAAAAGTACGCTTTTTCTTTTATTAAAATGCTATTTTTGCGTTAAAAGATATATCAGTAACCCAATATGAGCGAAGATAAAGACGAACTGACGGCCTTTGAGGCGGGGGATAACGGGGAAAACGACGTGCACGCGAATTACCGCCCGGAGACGGCCGGAAGAGACGGCATCACGCATCATCTGAGCGGGATGTACCAACATTGGTTCCTTGACTATGCGTCTTATGTGATATTGGAACGTGCCGTGCCGCATATCATGGACGGGCTGAAACCCGTGCAGCGGCGCATTTTGCATTCCATGAAGCGGATGGACGACGGGCGTTATAACAAGGTGGCCAACATCGTGGGGCACACCATGCAGTTCCATCCTCATGGCAACGCTTCCATTGAGGATGCGTTGGTGCAGCTGGGACAGAAAGAGCTGCTCATCGACTGCCAAGGCAACTGGGGTAACATATTGACGGGCGATTCCGCAGCCGCGTCGCGTTACATCGAGGCGCGGCTTTCGAAGTTCGCCCTTGACGTGGTGTTCAATCCCAAAATCACGGAATGGAAGTTGTCATACGACGGGCGCAACAAGGAGCCGGTGGCTCTTCCGGTGAAGTTCCCGTTGCTGTTGGCGCAGGGCGTGGAAGGCATAGCCGTGGGGCTTTCGTCCAAGATTCTTCCTCATAATCTGAACGAGATTTGCGATGCTGCCGTCAATTGTTTGCACGACGAACCGTTTCAGCTTTATCCCGACTTCCTGACCGGCGGAAGCATTGATGTGAGCCGGTATAACGACGGTCAACGCGGCGGAGTGGTGAAGGTGCGAGCGAAAATCAATAAGATAGACAACAAAACGCTGGCGATCCGTGAGATTCCTTACGGGAAAACCACCTCGACCCTCATTGATTCTATCCTGAAGGCGGTGGAAAAGGGGAAAATCAAGGTGCGCAAGGTGGAGGACAATACGGCGGCCGAGGTGGAAGTCCTGGTTCATTTGGCGCCGGGTGTCAGTTCGGACAAGGCGCTTGACGCGCTTTATGCCTTCACCGACTGCGAGGTGAGCATTTCGCCCAATTGTTGTGTGATTGACGATAAAAAACCTTGTTTCCTTTCTGTGAGTGATGTGTTGAAGCGTTCGGTGGACAATACCCGGGAACTGCTTCGCCAGGAACTGCTCATCCGGAAGGGCGAGCTTATGGAAAGCCTGCATTTTGCATCGCTTGAGAAGATTTTCATAGAAGAGCGGATGTATAAAGACCGCCAGTTTGAACAAGCTGCCGACATGGATGCCGCTTGCGCGCACATTGATGAGCGGCTCACGCCCTTTTATCCGCGCATGATACGCGAAGTGACGAAGGATGACATACTGAAACTGATGGAGATCAAGATGGCCCGCATCTTGAAGTTCAACAAAGACAAGGCCGATGAGGCTATCGCGAGGATGAAAGGCGAAATCGCGCGCATCGACAGCGACTTGGCAAACATGGTGGAGGTGACCAGCAACTGGTTCCGCATGCTGAAGGCAAAGTATGGCGGCGAGTATCCGCGGCGTACGGAATTGCGCAATTTCGACACCATTGTGGCTACGAAAGTGGTGGAGGCGAATGAGAAACTTTATATCGACCGTGAAGAAGGATTTGTCGGGACTTCGTTGAAGAAGAATGAGTTCATCGCCAATTGTTCCGATATCGACGATGCCATCCTCTTCTATCGGGACGGGACGTACAAGGTGATTCGGATTAGCGAGAAGGTCTTTGTGGGCGAAACAGAGCGGAGCAAGGCCGAGAAGCGCAAGGCCGAAATCATTCATGTGGCCGTGTTTAAGCGCAACGACAAACGGACGATTTATAATGCCGTGTATCGTGACGGGAAGGGGGGCAATTATTATATTAAACGTTTCAATGTGACTTCGGTCACCCGGGACCGTGAATATGACTTGACGCAGGGCACGCCTTATTCCCGTGTGGCCTATTTCACGGCCAATCCCAATGGGGAGGCCGAAGTGATCAAGGTCACGTTGAAACCCACTCCGAAACTTAAGAAGATCTTTTTCGACAAGGATTTCAGCACCGTGGCCATTAAAGGGCGGCAGAGCATGGGGAACTTGTTGACGAAGAATGAAATCCATCGGATCGGACTGAAATCCCACGGGGGGTCTACTCTTGGGGGGCGTAAAGTGTGGTTCGACCACGATGTGAACCGGTTGAATTACGATGAACGCGGAGAGTATTTGGGCGAATTCTACAGCGACGACCAAGTGCTGGTCATCACGAAGGAAGGCACATTCTATACTACCAACTTTGACCTGAACAATCATTATGACGAGGAAATCCTGCGGGTGGAAAAATTTGTGCCGGCCAAAAACTGGTGTGCGGTCCTTTATGATGCAGACCAGCAGAACTACCCTTACGTGAAACGGTTCACTTTTGAATCCAGCCGCAAGCCGCAAAGTTTTTTGGGCGACAACAAAGACAGCCGTTTGGTGTTGCTCACCGATGAGCCTTGTCCCCGCCTTCAAATCCAGTTCGGCGGACACGACAGTTTCCGCAGTCCGTCGGAAGTCGATGCGGAGGCTTTCATCGGGTTGAAAAGTTTTAAGGCCAAGGGCAAACGTCTCACCACGTACGAAACGGCCGCCATCGTGGAATTGGAACTTTTGCGCCGTCCGGAACCGGTCGGGAGTGAGCCGGGGGAGGAAGATGTTGAGCCTGCGGAACCGGAGAACCTGGATCCTGATGCCGGGAAAAGCCAGGCCGACATCGTGGATGAGATTACCGGCCAGATGAAATTGTTTGAAGACGAATGAGCATGCGGCTTGTGGCTGTCATCGATGGTGTCCTGAGGCTCCTTTTGGACGGTGGGCGGCGAGTGGGGCTGATGCTTTCCGCTTTCTGTGCGGCCTGCATGGCTTGTGCGCAGGAAGCCGATGACGCGCTTCCTGCAAACCGCTTTACCACGCATGCCACGCTCTTTGGCGTGGGGCGCAGCAGTTTGTACGACACCTACCTGTCGCCTTCCACTTATGTGGGGCCTCACGTGAGTTTCCTGCATGAGTCCTTGCGGAGGACCCATTGGGCCGGCGGGCGTGTCACCACGCAAAGTGTGTTGGACGGTTTCTTCAGCTATGCTTCCAACCATGCCGGGAATTCTAACGAGATGGCCGGCAAGGTGAATTATTCCGTCGGCTGGCACTACAACTGGCTGGCGGGGCGGTTGCGCCTGATGGCGGGCGGGGAACTCCACGCCGGCCTGGGGGCGATCTACCACACGCGGAATTCCAACAATCCCGTGCAGGCCAAGGCCGAGTTGGATCTTGGCGCGTCGCTGGCGGCCGTTTATCCGTTCCGCATCCGGCGCCAGCTCTTTACGGCGCGTTATCAGGCCGGCATTCCGCTTGTCGGGGGAATGTTTTCTCCCCGTTACGGGCAATCCTATTATGAAATGTCATTGGGAAATTATGACCACAACGTGTGTTTCACTTATCCGGGCAATGCGCCGTCCATGCGCCATTTCCTGACCCTTGATTTCCCCGTTGGCGGGTTTACATTCCGTGCGGGTTATTTTTGTGACATCCGCCAGAGCCGGGTGAACGGGTTGCGGAGCCACATTTGGAACCATAGTTTCATGATAGGCTATGTGAAGCATTTTGGCTTCTTCAAGCGCAAGGAATTCCGCCGTCGTTCGTTTATTTTGTAATTCTTACCTTGCTTGCCGACATGAAACATTTCCTCTTACAGCTGTCCGTCTTGTTGCTGCCGTTGTTTTTCCACGGTTGCATCCGTGAAGAGTCGCCCGAAGACACGCCGGTGAACAACTTTGAGACCTTGTGGCGCATCATCGACACGCAATATTGTTTTCACGAATACAAAGTGCAGGAAGGATGCCTGCCGTGGGAAGAGGTCTATGCCAAATACCGTCCGCGCGTCAGCGACGCCATGTCCTCGTCGCAGCTTTTCGAAGTGTTGTGCGACATGTTGTCTGAGTTGCGCGACGGGCATGTCAACCTTTATTCGGCTTCCGACATGGGGCGTTACTGGAGCTGGCATGAGGATTATCCCAGCAACTTCAGCGATAGCATACACCGCCGTTATTTGGGCACGGATTATCGTATCGCGGCCGGCATCTATTATAAAATATTGGACGACAACATTGGTTACATCTATTATGGCAGTTTCACTTCCGCCGTCGGCGAGGGGAATCTGGACGAGGTGATGCACTATCTGCGCCTTTGCGACGGCTTGATCGTGGATGTGCGCAACAACACCGGCGGCACGCTGACCTATGCCGAGCGGCTGGCGGAGCGGTTCACGAACGAGAAGCTCCTTGTGGGCTACATTGCCCATAAGACAGGCGCGGGGCATGGTGACTTCTCTACGCCGGAGGCTGAATATCTTGAGCCTTCTTCAGGCATCCGCTGGCAGAAGAAAGCCGTCGTGCTGGCCAACCGTTCCTGTTACAGTGCCACCAATACGTTTGTGCGGGACATGCATGAATGTCCTTTGGTCACCATTATGGGCGACCGCACGGGCGGCGGTTCCGGACTCCCGTTTTCTTCCGAACTGCCCAATGGATGGTCTGTGCGTTTCTCGGCCTGTCCGATGTACGATGCGCGGATGGGGCAGATCGAGTTCGGCATCGAGCCGGATGTCCGCGTGTCGCTGGAGTGGGACGACGTGATGCGTGGCGAAGACACCATGATAGAAACCGCGAGGGATTTTCTGAAACAATAATTTGGCCGCCCCGATAAATATTCCTATCTTTGCAGCCATCTGAATTTTGCGCCCGTGGTGAAATTGGCAGACACGCCAGACTTAGGATCTGGTGCTTCGCGGCGTGTAGGTTCGAGTCCTATCGGGCGCACAAGGGGAAAGGCATGAGGTGGTTGTTTGGTTGCCATCTTGTGCTTTTCCTTTTTT
>CALUNJ010000134.1 GCA_944321975.1 uncultured Paraprevotella sp. | reverse complement strand
ATCTGGTCTGTGGCATTGAGGGCGTCAGGCCCGGAAACGCGGATAATGCCGATGGCCCCGCCCGGTGCGGTGGCAATGGCGCAGATGGTGTCTTGTGCGTACATGTAGTTTTTTTGAGGGCTATGTATAGAGCGTTTCAGCCATGAGGCGGACAACTTGTTCCAACTCCTCGCGGTCGGTGTCGTCAAAGTCGTCCGGCTGGTCGCTGTCTATGTCCAATACTCCTTTTATTACTTCATTATATATAATAGGTATGACGATTTCCGAGCGGGACAAGGAACTGCAGGCGATATGTCCGGGAAAGGCATCGACATCCGGCACTACCAGCGTGCGGCCTTCCGCCCATGCCGTCCCGCACACGCCGAGTCCTTTGCGAATGCGGTAACAGGCCACGTCGCCCTGAAAAGGACCTAATACGAGGGTGTCGCCTTCCACCAGGTAGAAACCCACCCAGAAAAAGCCGAACGCTTCTTTCAGTGCGGCACACGTATTGGCCATCACGCTCACAGCGTTGCTCTCTCCCTCGATGAGGCCCGCGTATTGCGTGAGGAATTCCTCATACCGGGTCTTTTTGTCCTTCTCCTCCGTGGGATAAAAATGCTGTTCCATAGGCTGGAGAAAGAATCAGATGCGGTCCAGCACCAGCTGGATGAGGTCGTCAATCTTGTTTTTATATCCGGGATCGGCTTCTCCGGCCACGCGGTTGGCGATGACCATGCAGCAGGTCGTGGCCCGGTGTCCCATCAGGCGGGCAAGTCCGGCCAGTGCGGAACTTTCCATTTCGAAGTTCGTGATGCACAAGCCATTGTAGGAGAAGCTTTCTATTTTCTCGTTCTGCTGCGGGTCGGCGAGCGGCACGCGGAGCTGCCGTCCTTGCGGGCCGAAGAAACCGCCGCAGGCCACTGTCAGGCCGCGCACCATGTCGTTTCCGGCGATGCGTTCCACCAGTTCCGGGTGGGCGTCGACGACGTAAGGGGCGGGGGCGCACAGGTTGCCCGTCCATCCGAGATGGTCCAGCAAGGCGCGTTCCAGCGGGAGGTCGCACACGGCGTTACGCCCTTCGTAGAAGTTCAGCAGGCCGTCGAAGCCGATGGACTTCACCGAGCAGATGAACGTGCCCACCGGCGTGTAGGGCTGCAGGCCGCCGCAGGTGCCGATGCGCACAATCTCGAGTGAGCGCAGCGTGTCTTTTTCCGTGCGGGTCGCGAAGTCGATGTTGGCCAGCGCGTCAATCTCGTTCATCACGATGTCGATGTTGTCGCAGCCTATGCCGGTGGAGATGACCGAGAGGCGTTTCCCCTGGTAGGTGCCGGTGATGGTTCTGAACTCGCGGCTTGCGATGTCGCATTCCTGTTGCTCGAAATGTGCGGCCACCACGGGCACGCGTCCCGGATCACCCACGAGAATGATTTTGTCGGCCAGCTGTTCCGGTCTCACGTGGAGGTGGAACACGCTGCCGTCATCGTTGATAATCAGTTCGGAGGGGGCAAAATATTTTTTCATAAGTTTCTCTTGTTTGGCGTTTATGTTTTTTCCTTATTCTTGTCTCAATCGGGAGATTTCCAGATTGCGGATGTGCTTTTCTTCCGCTTTCAGGGCTGCGGCTTCTTTTTCGCACAAGGCTTCTGCCTGCAGGATTTGGTGGCCGATAGTCTGGCGTTTTCCTTCTTCCGACGCGGCGTATTGGTCGCGCAACAGTTGCAACTGATGTTGGCGTTGTTCCATTTGGCGTTTGTTTTTCAGCCACGAGGCCATGCGTTGGCGTGCTTCGTCCGAACGGAAGTCGTTTAGTACGGTGTATGTGGCATGGTCGTCAATGACAAACTCGAAATCCTTTCTTTTTTTCACTTTAGGGGGAGTGTTCCGCACGACTTGCAGGCGTTGGCGCGCTTCCTGCACGGCCCCTCGGTCGCCCCATGTCTCCGCGATGCTGTTCAACAGGGCCAGGCGGGCCAAGTCCTCGGGAGGATAGATATTGGTGTCGTACACTTTACGGATTTCATTGGGGATGAACACATAGATGCACACTTTGTCTGCCGGTTGGTTGCGGTCGGACACGAACCATCCCAGGTTGTTGAATTCGTCGATGGCCAGCATGTAGTCGTTGGCCGGCGAATTGTAGGGCATGCCCATGTTTTCCGGGTAGAGGAATTTTTTTTCGTCCATGTCATAGCGGGTCACGAAGATGTCATAACCGCCGATGCTTTCGCTTCCTTTGGCGGCGTAATAAAGCGTCACTCCGTCAGACATCATGAAGGGATAGTTTTGGGCTTCGTCGCCTTCCAGCTCGCTTAATTCATGGGCTGTGCTCCACTGTCCGCCCACGAGGTCACTGGTGTAGAGTCTTAGGCGGTGGTTTTGGTCCGGTTGGGAAAAATAGATTTTGTTGCCGATTTCCGAGCGATAGACCGTGCAGCCGTTGGTGTCAGGGCGATTGAAGAAGGCGGCATAGGGGTGTAGCGTTCCGCTTTCTTCGCTCAAGCGGATGTGGTCCAGAAACGTTTTCTTGTCCACCACCAGGCTGTCTATCACGGTCAAGCGTTCCGTGGCTTGCATGACAGAACGCATTTTTCGCAGGGCCTGCAGCTTTTCTTCTTCGGCGGTCGTGGGTTTTCTTCGGCGGGTCAGCCTTTTGATGTCCTGGTTGAGGAGTTCTTCGGCCTCATCAAATTGGTAGTGGTCCATGTACTCTTCAACGGTGGGCTTCGTCCCGTTTTTCGTTTGGGCTTGTGCGGGCATGGCCAAGCATAGCAAGCACACTGCCGGTAGCCAGTATTTTTTCAGGTGTTGCATGATGTCCTTCTTCTTCTTTTTTCAAAGTTAGGGATTAATTTTCAATCTTGTGCCCTTTTCTAATAATATTTAAGAAACCGTTCCCGGTTTTGGGGCGGGGCGGCACGTTTCCCCCCTGCCTGCTCTGGAGGCGTTTGGCGGTTGGGGCAAGGGAAGCGTCCTTTCTCAAGTGAT
Source organism: uncultured Paraprevotella sp. (assembly GCA_944321975.1). GTDB lineage: Bacteria > Bacteroidota > Bacteroidia > Bacteroidales > Bacteroidaceae > Paraprevotella. The sequence goes on along the minus strand of CALUNJ010000134.1, from coordinate 2,025 downwards.
TCACATTTTTTTTGCTTGAATAAAAAATGTGAATCGCTTGAGAAAAAAAGTCGTTTTTCGTGGTGTTTGTATGTGTTTGGTTATGAGCTATTTTTTTGTAGGTCTTCGAAATACGTGGCGAAGTGGTGTCGCATGGGCGGGGCCGGGGGCAGTCTCGTTTGCGCTCATCTGAACCCAAATCGGTCATTAGAAAAATTCGCTTCCTTTTTGCATGAAATATGGGTCTTTTACGACAAGAGTTAAGCAATATGCCGTAATTTTAAGTTGTAAGAAGAAGTTCCTATCGCATTTTGCTTGCTAAAATCTCTAATGACCGATTTGGGTTGAATCGTAAAAAACGAGGGCACGTGGCGGATCCCGCCCGTGCCCTCGTTTTCTGGGGAGAGGAGTTTACAATTTAATCTTGACGGTCTTCTGTGCGGTGCGCACCAGATAGATGTGCCCTTGTGGCAAGGTGGCGGTCATGCGCCCGCCGTCAGCCGCGAGCGACCGCACGAGCTGCCCGCCCTCGTCGTAGACGCGCACGACGGTGCCGGCTCCGGCCTGTTCGACGACAAGCCTCCCGTCCTGCGCGTAGACTTTCGTGGCGTCAGCCTGCAAGCCGCGCACGCGGCTGCCGTCCTGCTCGAAGGCCACGTTCAGGAACGCGTCTTCCAGGAGTTCCGGCGTGGTGAAGCGGTTGTCGGCATCCAGGCGGGCGGTGTAGTCCGTGCCGTCGAGCGTGACGGAGTGGATGCGCCACCCTTCGTGGGGGGTGATGCGCACGGTGCGTGTCTTGCCATATTCGGCCTCCACTTCCACGCATCCGCTCCCGGCCTGCTGGATGGTGAGGTAGAGGATGATTTTTTCGAACGTGACTTCCACGGTGAGCGGCTCCGTGCCCACTTCCACTTCCAGCGCGTCCGTGGCTTCCGCCGTGGTTTCGCTGCCGTCGGCCTGCGTGATGGTCACCGTGGCCGTATAGCCGTAGTCCGGCCGGATGCGGAGGAGGGTGGTGGCGTTGGCCGGGACGCTCCAGGTGGCCGTCCCGTTGCTGAGGCTCTCCCTCCCGAAGCTGATGGTGCCTTGGCCGGAAGCCTTGGCCGTGAGTGGGCAGAAGGTGGTCGGCACGTAGTCGGTCTCGACGATGTGCTGGAAGTTGCTCCAATTCTCGGCATTCTCATACAACGGCTTGCAGTCCTTGGGGACGCGCAGCGTGGTGTTCAGGTAGGCACTTATCGGGAATGCGGTGTAAATCAATTCAGGCGGAGTGGGCGCATTGAGGGTGAGGGAGGTCAGGCTGTCGCAACCCTCAAAGGTGTCTTGTCGGATGGATTGGAGGGTCTCTGGCAACAGGACGGACTTCAGGCGGGTACATCCCGTGAAAATACTATTAATAAAGGTGACCCCGTTCGGGATTTCGATGTGTTGAAGGTTGGTGCAACGGCCGAACGTGCCGTCAAGGCCGGTGACCTGGTTCGTGTGCCATGTCACGGACGTCAGGTTTGCACATCCGTCGAAGGCTTCAGTGCCGATGGCTTTGACGGCGGCGGGAATCGTGATTGCCGTCAGGGAGTCGCAATCCTTGAAGGCTCTCTGCCCGATTTCCGTCAACTTGTCCGGCAGGCTGATGGCACGGAGCGACGTGCATCCGTCGAAGGCCCAATCGCCAATGGTTTCCACTCCGGCGGGAATGGCCAGGGCGGAAAGTTTGCTGCAATAGCGGAACGTCCTGTCCGGGATGCGTGTCAATCCGTCCGGCAAGGTCACTTCGGTCAGTTCTTGGCAGGATGTGAAAAGGAATTCCCCGATTGAGGTGACGTGGTCCGGAATGGAAATGGATCGGAGCGGGGTGTACTCGAAAGCATAGTCTTGGATGAACGTGAGGGTTTTGGGAAAATGGATTCCGGTCAGTTCTGAATAGGCGAAAGCGCGATGTCCGATGCCTGTGACGGTGAATGTCATTTCGTGGGGCAGTAGAAATTTAGTGGGGATAGCCATACAGCTTAGCGATTCTGAAGAGAAAGAACTTTTTGTCCACGACTC
>CALUNJ010000133.1 GCA_944321975.1 uncultured Paraprevotella sp. | reverse complement strand
AAATGACATTAATCGCTTTTTTCATGATACATTTATAATTTTATTTGTTACATTCGCATCGCAAAAGTAAGATAAATTATTTTAATATCCGATATTTCAGCAAACTTTTTCTCTCGGATTTATGATAAAAAAGGATTTGGAGCGCTTTATTGAAGCGAAATGCCCTTTCTCCGTCACCGAAGGGCAACATGAGGCGGTGGCCATGCTGGCCGGTTTCCTGCTTTCGTCCGACAGGGACGCGGTGGGGCTTCTGCGCGGTTATGCCGGCACGGGGAAGACTTCGTTGCTGGCCGCTTTGGTGCGTAGCTTGGAGGGGTTGAGAAGGCGCACGGTGCTGCTGGCTCCTACCGGGCGGGCGGCCAAGGTGTTTGCGCTTCATGCCGGGCATCCGGCTTTCACGATCCACAAGCGTATTTACCGGCAGAAGGCTTTTTCCGGCGAGATGGATAATTTTTCACAAAATGTGAATCTGATGAAGCACACGCTTTTTATCGTGGACGAGGCTTCCATGATTGCGGCCGGGAACGGCGTCGGGTTCGGGACGGGGCGCTTGCTGGACGATTTGGTGCAGTTCGTCTATTCCGGTGAGGGATGCCGGCTGATGCTGGTGGGGGATGCGGCACAGCTGCCTCCGGTAGGGGAAGAAGAAAGTCCGGCTCTTTCGCCGGAGATATTGTCTGCCTATGGCTTGCATGTTTGGGAAGCCGAATTGACTCAGGTGGTGCGTCAGGGAAACGAGAGCGGTATTCTTTGGAATGCCACCCGCTTGCGTCGCTGGATTGTGGCGGGTGATGGCAATGGTTGGCCGATGGTTCGGTTTAACGGCTTCCCGGATATACGTCGCTTGCCCGGTAATGAATTGATAGAGGCCTTGGAGGAGGCTTATGCCCGTTGCGGAACGGACCAGACCATTGTGGTGACCCGTTCGAACAAGCGGGCTAACTTATATAATAATGGTATAAGGGGACGTATTCTCGGACGGGAGGAGGAACTGACCGGTGGCGACTGTCTGCTGATTGCCAAGAACAATTATTATTGGAACGTTGAGGGTGACAGGCGGCCTTTCGATTTTCTGGCCAATGGGGATATGGCCGAAGTGCGGCGTGTGCGGCGGGAACGCGAACTGTATGGGTTCCGTTTTGCCGACATCCTGTTACGTTTCCCGGATTATGATGATGTGGAGGTGGAAGCCACTGTCCTGTTGGATACCTTGCAGAGTGAGGCACCGGCTTTGACGCGGGAGCAGTCGGACCGGCTGTTTCATGCCGTGGAGGAAGACTACATGGATATCAGTGTGCGGCGGGAGCGGATGAAGAAACTCAAGTCCGATCCTTATTTTAATGCCTTGCAAGTGAAATATGCTTATGCCGTGACTTGCCATAAGGCGCAAGGCGGACAATGGCAACGGGTTTTTGTGGACCAGGGGTACGTCACGGAAGAGATGCTTACGCCCGATTATTTCCGCTGGTTATACACGGCATTCACCCGTGCCACGGAGACACTTTATCTGGTGAACTGGCCCGAAGTACAGACGGAGCAGTGATGGAGGTGTAAATAAAAAGGAGTGGCCCTTTGATTGTCGGGCATGAGCGTTTTTTCTTGCGCAAAGCGACAGATTTTCTTCCGCAAGAAAAATAAATTTCTTGCGGAAGAAAATTTACTGCTTTGCGGCACGTGAAAAATATCTTTCCAGTGGAAATATATTCGCCCTTATGCTGTTTTTTGTTTTTCTTGTTCGCTCCTTCAAACTGACTGATAAACAGGAGCTAAGGGTGAAGGGTGGTAGGACGGAAGGTTCACGGCAAGTTCACGTAAGGTTCACCTTATGCCATCTGTAATCTTAATATTTTAGTCGGGCATGTTTCACCATAATTTGTTGCTTTACAATCAGTATGAATGAAGTGAAGGAAAAATGTATTGTTCTTTTTTTGAAGAAAAAGGAATATTGATAACAGTATCGGGCTATTTATGGGTTTGCAGAGGGATTTCAGTCGGATATGAAAAAACGACGTGTCCGGATATTTCCTGACTCCGGCACAGTACTTAATCAGTTATATTATCTTTTTTAGAGGAAAAGACACAAAAACGCTTTTTGTTTTCTTTTTTTTATTTATCTTTGCAGCCAGAGCCTCTTCGATTGTTCTTGCGGGGACATTTAAGAAAAGGGGAGGACATACAAAAAGACGTTAACAGCGTTTGTCTTAGGGCTTTCAAACTTCACAACCTTGAACAATCCCAAGTAAGACAGCAGCAACGAAACGTCCACATGAGATGTATGGTTACAGTGTACCAACGAGGGGTACACTGTAACTACTCTATAAGCGTGGGCCTTTGCGTTGCTCTTCTTTTGGGATGGGCAGTGTGAAGGCCTGAAAGCAAAGATGAGCAATGTGATGGGTCCTCGCTTTTTGTATCCTCCAAGCAGCAAATCTAAGAAACACACAATGGCTATAGGGGACGAGCCTTAACGAAAGACTATCCTTATGAAGATTCATTTCGGTAAACTACTCCAAAAAACACTTCGCGAGCAAGGACGCTCCACTACGTGGTTTGCAGGGCAATTGTGTTGCACTCGTCCCAATGTCTATAAAATATTCCAAAAAGAAAGCATAGACAGCGCACTCATGTTCCGCATATCACAAATCCTACAGCATGACTTCTTCTTGGATTTCTCCCAAGCATTCAAGCAAGAACAAGAAGGTTGACTACATCTACGAAAAACACGGGAACCGTGCCTAAAAGGTTCCATTTTGGATACGGATAAGTATAAAAATCGGAAACAGTGTTTCCATGAGCACAAGACCCTTTTATGCTATCTTTGCACTTATAAACTTTTAAATACAATTACACATGAAAAAGAACTTTGCCTACGGTATGTTTACCGCATTGGCATGCGTGGGGCTTTTGCTCCCCTCTTGCCGCACCAAAACAGTTTATGCCCCTTATCCCAACTACACCAATGTCCCACAGGCCCAAATGCCACACAACGACAAAGTGGAAGAAGAGCTGGACGACTGCGAAAAAGAATCCCTGCAGATGGAAGGAGATTTACTCAGGGCATACGGTTCGGCCATCGATTATGACCGCGACTTTGCCCGGCAGTCGGCCGTGGCCAACGCACGGGCACAAATGGCCAGCGACATCCAGGCTTTGGTTACCAACGTATTCAAGAATTATCGCGCCACCACGACGAAAAACAACGTAAGCACGTCAGAGGCCGACCGCCAACAAGACATCATCTCCATCGCCGAAGAGGTCATCAGCCGCACGACAATCACTTGTTCCAAACGTTACCGGCTTTCAGACGGGCGTTATGAATGCGCGGTCTGCGTCAGCATGGTGCAATCAGCCTCCGAGGACATCGAAAAAGCGGTGTTGAGCGAAGACGCGAAATTAGGCGTACGCTTTGATGCCGAACAATTCCGGAAATCTTACCAGGAAGAACTGGAACGATACCGCCAGCAAAAGCAGAGCCAGCTCTAATCATCCCATAAAGAAATGAAGAAGATAATACTTTTGTCGCTCTGTTTCCTTTTGGCAGGCAACCTCCCGGCACAGACGCACAAATCAGACAGACTCAAGCCACAATGGCTTACGCGCAAACTGCCCGAAAGCCGGTCGCCATCCTATTTTTTCCTTAACGCCGAGGGCATGGGAGCCTCTTTGGAGGCCGCCCGGCAAATGGCACTCGTGAACCTCTCCACACGCTTGGAACACGAACGGGGAATCGTAGTAGAGACCACAGTCAGTGCAGGCTCCGTGCAACACCGCGAGGGAAACGCATCGACTTATTCGTCCCGCCGCGAATTTGCCATGACGGCACATGAATCCGGCAAACGGATAGACATGAAATGCCGCGTCATCGATGAATATTGGGAAGAGCGGAACGGACAATACACCTGCCACGTGCTCTACACGGTGGCAGACCACAACCTCGCGCAAGCCGGCAGCTACGACGACCACATCTCGCTTACCACGTCGTATGGTGCCAAGGGACTGGTGCGCTCCATCATCCCCGGATGGGGACAGATATATAAAGGAAGCGTAGCCAAAGGCACCACCATCCTATGTGGGGAAGCCGCCTGCGCCGTGGGCATCGTGATTTGCGAGAACCAGCGCGCATCGTACCACAAGAAAATGAAAGAACAACCGCGCCACGCCAAAACCTATAACTCCAAGGCCGACAACTGGGAATCGGGGCGCAACATCTGCATCGGGGCGGCTGCAGCCCTCTATGTGTACAACCTGATAGACGCCGTGGCGGCCAAAGGGGCGCGCAGGGTAGTCGTCAGAAAAGTGCGCCAAAGCCTCTCCCTGCACCCCGTCATGTCGCCATCCTGCACGGGAATGTCCTTGGCTTGGACGTTCTAACGCCCAAACATAAGACTTCATTATGGAAAATTAAAAAACAAATCAACATGAAACACTTTTTCAACATCATCCTCTGTATGACCGCTTTGCTGTGCCTCAGCAACTGCGCCAAAGACGAAGAAGTCATGACCGGCACCATTGCGGGCTTGGTCTCCGACATGACGAATGCCAACACGGCCATAGCCGGTGCCACAGTCACCCTGTCGCCCACTGGATTAAGCAAAACCACCGGGAGCGACGGGCGATATGAGTTCACCGAAATAGAACCGGGAACATACACCGTCAGCATCAAGGCCGACAATTATCAGGAAGACAGCAAGTCGGTCTCCGTTTATGCCGGCCAGGTGGCCACGGCCGACTTCCAGCTGAGCCCCGGACATACAAACGTGACTATTTCACCGCTCGCACTGAGCTTCGGGCCGGACAACGAACAACTTTCGTTCACCATAAAAAACCAAAGTAACAGCCCGCTGCAATACAGCATTTCCGGTTATCCGGCCTACCTGACGATTTCGCCGAGTTCCGCGCAAATCAGTGCCAAAAGCACACAGGCCGTCATGGTAAAAATCAACAGGAACGCCATCACATCCGATGTCAGCACCCAACTGGTCGTGAACATCGGCAACGATTCATACCC
>CALUNJ010000132.1 GCA_944321975.1 uncultured Paraprevotella sp. | reverse complement strand
CTCTTCCGCTTCAGCACTGCAAACATTCGGATGATTCCCACTAAGAATCTACAGCCCCCTTTAAGTTTAACGTTGAAGATTCTACTGCGTCAAAAAATGCCATAAAAAAACTCCCACCGAAGCGGGAGTATAGGTTTTACCCTTCGGCCCGGAGGCCTTATTGTGATAAGATGTAGAATATCTTATGTTGCAAAGATAATTCTTTTTTCCTAATTTTGCAAACAAGAGTTAGAATATTTTCAGACCATTAATCATAAATCATTATGGAAAACCGAATTTTAGGCATTGATACCGGCACAAACAGCACAGGGTGGGCGATTGTGGATTATGACGACGAAGCGTCGGAAAGCAAATATACCTTGATAGACAAAGGTTGCAATGTCTTTCAGGAAGGTGTAAAGATAGAAAAAGGCATAGAGTCGTCAAAAGCATCTGAACGCACCGGGTACAAGCACCAGCGTGTCGGTTACTGGCGCAGGAAAACGCGAAAAATAAGGTTGCTTAAGATTCTTGTGAAGAACCATTTGTGCCCTCCGTTGTCCATGGAAGAACTGAAACAATGGCGTTCACAAAAAAAATACCCTTTGAACGAGGCGTTTATGGCTTGGCAACGCACTGATGACAACACAGGCGATAATCCTTATTATTTCCGTTATCTCTGTCTTACCGAAAAGTTGGATTTCTCAAATCCGAAGAATCGTTATATCGTAGGCCGTGCCCTCTATCACCTGAATCAAAGGCGAGGTTTTTTAAGCAACCGCAAGGAGAATACCAAGGAAAGCGACGGGAAAGTCAAACAAGAGATAGAAGCATTGGCCCAATCCATGCGGGATTGTGAAACAGAGTATTTGGGGGAATATTTTTATCGGTTGTATCAGAAAGGTGGGAAAATACGAACCCAATATACCAGCCGGATGGACTGTGAAAAAGAGTTGCTTGCCATCTGCCGGAAACAAGGCCTGTCTGAAGAACTGACCCAGGAGCTTCGCCAGACAATCATCACGCAACGCCCCCTAAAGTCACAAAAACACACGGTGGGGAGATGTGTATATGAACCTTCCAAGCCAAGGTGTCCGATATCCCATCCGCTGTATGAACAATACCGCTTGTTTGCCTTTATCAACAACATCAAAATGCAAGGTCCCGTTGACGATGAACTGAGGGCACTGACCGAAAAAGAGATACAGGCCATCATTCCTTTGTTCCTGAGGAAATCCAAGAAAGAGTTCAAGTTTGAGGAGATAGCGAAGAAACTTTCAAACAGCAAAAAGGACTTCTGTCACTACAAGGACCGGGCAGAGCGTGCGTACCGCTTCAATTATTATATGGATACCTTGGTCAGCGGTTGTCCGGTTATTGCCCAACTATCTGAAGCATTTGATGTAAAAGACCAGATAGATGAATGGTTGGAAAGGGCTTGCGAAGTCTATACACGCGGTTCCGGGAAGAACCGTTATGAAATCATGAACGACGTTTGGCATGTATTGTTCTTTTTTGATAGCGAGGACAAACTAAAAGAGTTTGCCCGAGAGAAGCTACAAATGGATGAGGAACATGCTTGTTTATTCAGTAAGATACATCTGCCATCGGGCTACGCGTCGCTTTCCTTGAAAGCCATCAGGAAGATTCTTCCTTACATGAAGACGTATGGCATGATTTATTCCCATGCCGTGTTCCTGGCCAATCTTCCCGGCGTAGTTCCCTGCAAGGTGGATAAAGATGCCTTGTTGCCTATGTTGCCGCGTGAAGAGGCGGATGATATTGTGAAGGCGTTCTACGACTACGACCCTGCCACGTCAGCCATCCGTACCCAGGAAGAATACGTGAAACGATACGTCGCCTATAAATACGACCTCGACGAGAAGGAAGAGCGCAAGTTGAAGAACCTTTACCATCCGTCGATGATAGAGACGTTCCCCAAGGTGCGCCAGCGAACTGCCGGAGGTTATTATCAATTAGGTTCGCCCCGGACCGGCAGCATGCGCAATCCGATGGCGATGCATTCTTTGTTCCGCCTTCGCCACGTTGTCAATGCCTTGTTAAAAGAAGGGAAGATAGATGAAGACACCACGATTCGCATTGAGTTCGCGCGTGAACTCAACGATTCAAACCGACGCGCGGCGATACGCCAATGGCAGAACGAGCGCAACAAGCAGCACAAAGAGGCCGCGGAAAGAATCAGAGAGCATTTTGGAAACAGTTATGAGCCTTCATCTACGGATGTACGCAAATATCTGCTATGGGAAGAACAGAACCACGAGTGTCTCTATACCGGGGAAACCATAAATCTTGCAGACCTTTTTGATGCCAATAAATATGACATAGAACACACCATTCCCCAGAGTGTGGGCGGCGATTCTACTGACGAAAACCTGACGGTCTGCAACAGCCGCTATAACCGCGAGGTCAAACGGGCGCAGCTCCCGGCGCAATTGGCCAACCATGAACAAATCATGGAAAGGATAGCCGGCTGGAAAGAGAAAATAGAAAATCTGGGTAAAGAAATACGCCGGATCAACACACGAGGCATCAGCGACAAGGAAGTAAAAGACCGTATGATTCAGAAACGCCATCGCCTCATGTTGGAACGCGACTATTGGAAAGGGAAATATGACCGGTTTGCCATGACCGAAGTTCCCGAAGGTTTTTCCCGCCGCCAAGGAGTGGACATAAGCGTCATCTCAAAATATGCGCGGTCATACTTGAAGTCTGTGTTCAAGAAGGTCTATGTGGTCAAGGGCATCGCGACCTCGGACTTCCGGAAGATTTGGGGAATCCAGGAAGAATACGAGAAAAAACAGCGCGTGAACCATTGCCATCATGTGATAGACGCCATTACCATTGCATGTACCGGCAAAGCCGAGTATGACCGGCTGGCCCAGTATTACCGCGACGAAGAACGTAGGGAATGGGGAATGAGCGATCGCCGCGCGGAATTTCCCAAACCATGGCGCACGTTCACAGAGGACATGAAGCAGCTTAATGAAACATTGCTCATCTGTCATTACACCGCTGACAAACAGGGAAAACGGACCCGCAAGAAAGAGCGAAGGGCAGGAAAATTCACCGGTCAGTACATGCAAGGCGACACGGCCCGCGGTTCGTTGCACCAGGACACCTATTATGGAGCCATAACACGTGACGGGGAAATCAGATATGTGGTCCGCAAGCCATTGGAGCAGCTGGATGAAAAGAACGTAAGAAATATCGTGGACCAGGCCGTCCGTGAGAAAGTGGAAGCGGCCATAAAGCAATATGGCAATCTGAAAAAGGCCGTAGAAGCCGGTATTTGGATGAACAGGGAAAAGGGGGTCGCGATCCACAAAGCAAGAGTCTATGCCCCGCAAATCCAACGCCCGTTACACATCCGCTTGCAGCGCGACCTTTCGACCAAAGAATATAAACAAAAATTCCATGTGGCCAACGATTCAAACTACATGATGGGCATTTATGTGGGGAAAAACAAGAGTGGCAAGGAGAAGCGGGACTTCGAATTGCTCAACCTCCTGGATGCCGTCGGATATTATAACAGCGGGGTCGCGGAACAAGCCATTGGCCTACTGCCTGCGGAAAGCAAAAACGGCTATCCGCTAAGATGGAAACTCAAAATAGGAACGATGGTGTTGTTGTATGAGGAAACCCCCGAAGAGGTATATGAACTGGGCGAAGCGGAATTGTGCAAGCGGCTTTATAAAATAACAGGAATGTCTTCCATGGTCGTAAATGGATGCAATTATGGCACACTGTCTTTGTTGTTCCATCAGGAGGCCCGGCCTTCAAAAGAGGTCAAGATGAAGAGCGGGGCTTATAAAAGCGGTGAACAGACAAGGCCGGCCATTGCCTTGTATCACACCCAATTCAAGGCCTTGGTGCAAGGCTGTGACTTTGAAATGGACGATTTGGGGAAAATTAAATTCAAGAACCGATGATAAAGCAAACCTTGTTTTTTACGACTCCAGTATCGCTGGCCTTGAAATATAACCAAATGGAAATACGGTATAAAGACGTGGAGGAGGTTATTACAAGGCCGATAGAAGACGTGGGAGTCGTCATCGTGGAAAACCAGATGGTGCATTTCACAGTCCCATTGTTGAATGCCTTGGCCGACAATAACGTTGCCGTGGTATTCTGCAATGCGCAATGCATGCCCAACACGATGCTGATGCCTTTGGAGTCGAATGCCATCCAGCAAGAAGTGTATAGGCTCCAGACAGACGCCTCCTTGCCCACGAAAAAGAGGATATGGAAAGAAATCATAGAGCATAAGATACGCAACCAGGCCGCATTGCTCGACCTGTTAGGCCGCGATGGGAGTCTCTTAAAGCCATATTACATGAATGTGCTGTCGGGCGACAGTGATAACCGTGAAGGGCTGGCCGCCAAGATCTATTGGCAGCAGATGTATGGACGGCCATTCAACCGTAGCCGCAATGGCGAGGCTCCCAATTCATGGTTGAACTATGGGTATGCCATCCTTCGTGCGGCGGTAGCCCGTGCGTTGTTGGGATCCGGGCTGTTTCCGGCCTTTGGCTTGTTCCACCGCAATCGTTACAATGCGTTCCCATTGGCCGATGATGTCATGGAGCCTTATCGCCCGTTTGTGGACTATGCCGTATATCAGCTCTTCGAAGATTCGCCAGAGGCTTGTTTGGACAAGGAGGTCAAGCAGTCGCTTGTGAAGGTGCTGTTTACAGACGTGAAGCTGAAAGGCCAAACACGTCCGCTTCAAGTTGCCTTGTCCATGACGACGGCCTCTCTTGTCCGTGCGTTGAAAGACAAAAAATGCGGTGTCATTTATCCTTCGTTTGTATGAGTGAGTGCCGTTTGAATGCCTATCATATCATGTGGCTGTTTGTGTTCTTTGACTTACCTGTAACAACCAAAAGAGAAAGAAAAATCGCTTCCGACTTTAGAAAGAATTTATTGAAGGACGGATTTGTCATGATGCAGTTTTCTGTGTATATCCGCCATTGTGCTTCATACGAAAGCCTTGTGGTGCATAAAAAGCG
>CALUNJ010000131.1 GCA_944321975.1 uncultured Paraprevotella sp. | reverse complement strand
GCCATCGTCATCATGGACGGCATCCTGATAGACAAGAAGCGCGGGCTGGGTCCCAAGACTTACTTGTACCGCATCGGGAAGAATACAGCCTGGCCTTTGTTGGGAGCCACGGTCATTGCGGCGGCCACGTTCGTGTGCATCTATCTCTCTCCCGGTTCGGTGGGAGAGTATGCGAGCGACCTTTTCCTTGTGCTTTGCGTGAGCCTGTTGGCCAGCTGGATTTTCGCGTTGGTCCAGGTGCCGGTGTGCGCCAAGTCGTGGCTGCCCAAACGGGAGCGGCTTGCGGCGACGGGCGGGAACCAGGTGCTGAATTCCCCCGTACATCGCTTTGTGCGCCGTGCCATCGGAGTTCTCATCGAGCATAAGCGGATGACGGTTTCCGTGGCCGTGGCGGTGCTGCTGGTTTGCGTGTGGGGGCTGACGAAAGTGAAGAACTTGTTTTTTCCGGATTTTGATTACAAGCAATTCGTGGTGGAGTGCTACATGCCGTCGCAGGCCAACCCCGACAGCGTGAAGGCGGAACTGCTGGACATGGGTCGGCTGTTGAAGAAGAATCCAGCCGTGGAGCGTGTGGCGGCCAGCATGGGCAGTGCACCTGCCCTTTACTGTCTGGTGCGCCCGATGACTTCCGGTGGCGACTGTTATGGAGAACTGATGGTAGACTGCAAGGACTATGCCACGGTGTTGGAGCAGGCACCGGCGATTCGCGACAGCCTCCGTGCGAAATATCCCGATGCTTATATCCGCATCCGGAAGTATAATTTTTCCATTTCCACTTCCCATACGGTGGAGGTGCGCTTCCTGGGGCCAGACCCGGCCGTGTTGCGCGACTTGAGCCGTCAGGCGGAGGACATCATGCGGGCTTGTCCCTATGTGGACCCTTATTCGGTGGAGAACAACTGGAAACCGAGGGCGCAGACCTTGGTGGCCGGTTTCCGCGAGGCGGACGCCAAGCGGGCGGGCATAGGCCGGGGCGATGTGGGCAATGCCTTGCTGGCCGCTACGGACGGGATGCCGGTGGGCGTGTTGAACGACGATGACCGCATGATGGTGGTCAACCTGATGGTGCGCCAGGCCGACGGGCAGGAAATCCGCGACCTGAACGACATCCCGGTGTGGGGCACCCTGAATGTGCGCACGCCCGATGCCGGTGTGCAGGCGTTGCTTTCCGGCGGCGTGTCGGCAGATGAGATGCAGCGCGACCTGTTCAAGAGCGTGCCGCTCAGTTCGGTGGCTGACAACCTGCACCTGTCGTGGGACGAGAACATGGTGGTGCGCGTGAACGGGCAGCGGGCGATAGAGGCCGAGTGCGACCCGAACACGGATTTGTATGACGCCACGCCGGCCAAGGTACTCGCCAGCATCAAGGAGGACATTGAGGCCATCCCGCTCCCCGAAGGTTACTCCATGCAATGGGTGGGCGAGCAGGAACTGCAGGACGAGGCCATCGGCGGGCTGATGAAATACGTACCCATCACGCTGTTCATCGTCCTGTTCATCCTGTTGCTCCTGTTCAACAGCTGGAAGAAGGTCATCCTCATCCTGATGTGCTTCCCCTTCGTGCTTTGCGGCATCACGCCGGCCCTGCTGGCCTTCCGGCAGCCCTTCACGTTCATGGCGATTATCGGCATGATGGGACTGTTGGGCATGATGGTGAAGAACGCCATCGTGCTGGTGGACGAAATCAACCGCCTGCAGACGGAGGAACACCGTCATCCCTTTCACGCCGTGGTGGAGGCCACCGTGTCCCGCGTGCGTCCCGTGCTGATGGCTTCGCTCACCACCATCGTGGGCATGATTCCCTTGGTGGGCGACCCGATGTACGGCTCGATGGCCATCACCATCATGGGCGGGCTCACCATCGGAACCCTCATTACTTTAATCTTGTTGCCGTTGTTCTACACGGCTTTGTTCCACATTCGTAAACCCAAAGAGGAGGTATTGGCATGAAAAAAACTGAAATAAGAAGGAGAACGAGACGTTTGTTCCTGCTGGTCGCGGTCGGGAGCGTGGCCGCAGGGGCGGGGGCACAGGAGCGTCTGGTGCTTTCCGCGGCGGAATGCCGCAAGATGGCTTTGGCCCATGACGAGGATTTGATGAAGGCCGACAATGCCGTGCGCCAGGCGGAACTGGACAAGGCGGTCGCTTTTGCCGGTTATCTGCCCAAGGTGGATGCCACGGCCATGGGTGGTTACGTGACGGACATGGACATGATGGGCATGGAACTGCAGATGCGCGGACTGTATATGGCCGGCATCAGCCTGACCCAGCCCCTGTATGCCGGAGGGCAGATTATGGCGGGAAACAGGTTGGCCGACATTGGCCGGGAGTGTGCCGAGGAAAACCGCAGGAAGACGCGCATGGAGGTGATTGCCGATGCCGACCGGGCTTATTGGAACTATATTTCCGTCAACCGGAAGGTGAGGATGCTGGATGCCTATAAGCAGCAGATGGACACGCTCTATGCGCAGATGGAGTCCAGCCTGGCGGCAGAGATGATCACGGAAAACGACCTGATGCGCGTCAGCGCGAAGCGCGGCGAGATAGACTACCAGTGGCAGAAAGCCCGCAACGGGGCCAATCTTTGCCGCCTGGCCTTGTGCAACGTGCTGGGATGTGCGCTGGAGACGGAAATCGAGCCGACCGACACCGCGTTGGTCTTGGAGCCACCCGCCCAGATGGTGGCCAGCACGGCCATGCGCCCGGAACTGCAACTGTTGCAGAAGCAGGTGGAAGCCAAGGAACAACAGGTGAAGATGGCGCGGGCGGACATGTTGCCCAAACTGGCCCTCTCGGGCGGTTACCTCTATTATGGCAATGTGGACATGAAGACCCCGACGGAGAACGGTGTCTTCACCCAAAGTCTCGATGACGGCTTTGCCCAGGTGATGGCTTCGGTCAGCATCCCCATTTTCCATTGGGGCGAGAACTTCAGGAAGATGAAGAAAGCGCGACTGGACGTGGAGAATGCGCGGCTGGAATTGCAGAAGAATGCCGACCTGATGGACATCGAGGTGCGCCAGGCCGTGCAGAATGTGACGGACGGCTATCGGTTGGTGGAGACGGCGCAGCTGACCTGCCGCCAGGCCGACGAGAGCCTGCGCGTCATGCGCGACCGTTACCAGAACGCGATGTGTAGCTTGACCGACTTGCTGGACGCGCAGTCGCAGTGGCAACAAGCGCAAAGCAACCTGATCGAGGCGCAGGCGCAGTATAAGATTTACGAGACGGAATACCTGAAAGCCACCGGGACCTTGGAATGACCGGGTGTGCCGGTTGTTCCTCTTTTCCTGAAAAAGCAGGAGGCAGACGCAAAGAGGAAGCGCCACACGCGGGGTGCTTCCTCTTTGCGTCTGTTCATTTGCGGCTTGCGCTGTGGCGGGCGTCCCGCCGAAAAGGGGGTAGGCCGCAGTGGGTACCAGCCGAAAGACCACGTGAGCCCCGTCAGCGCCATGACGGGCAGGAGGAGGGGGAGTAGAAACCGAGCGCGACGTGGCTGTCATACCAGAAACGCCGCCAGCCCTTGGCACACGACACCCGGAGACGGTTTTTCAAAGCCCGGCGGTTGCAGGGCATCCACATCACAAGCCCGCTGGTGAGGATGGCGTGGGAGGAGGGGAAGGGTGTGGGGAAAAAATGGCAACGGAAGTTCCGTCGCTTAGGCATGCAGTCCTACCGGGGTCACATCGCCCCTTTCGCAAGCTTCATCTCCAAATGTCGATATTGTCCTATACCAAATGGAATTTTCATTCCATTCATAGTCAATGAAATAAATATGTCTTGAAAGACGTGTTTTCTTCTCAAGCGATTCACATTTTTTTCTCAAGTGATTCACACTTTTTTCTCAAGCGAGAAATTAGCATGCCTCTTGAGCGCAATTTTGTCCTATTCCGCCACGTGTGTGTTTCCCTTTACAAGGCCGTGGAAAAGTATTCTGTTTTAGCACCACAATTTTTAGACTTTCCCCACTAAAATCCTGTTACTCCGCGAAGGGCAATCCCCCATAGAATTTCTACTGCCCACAAAAAATGCCCATCTCTTCGTAAGAGATAGACTACGGCGAAAACATATTTGAAAATCAACAAAATATGGCAACCTCTTTTTGAAAAAATGTTGCAACAAAGGAATAACCGATACGATGGTTTTATAAAAATCTTCATCGTAGAGTCAAATAAAATCAAGAAAAAGGTTTTTAAGTCAAGGACTTTTTCGTAACTTTGCAAACAGTTGCTTATCTCTTACGAAGAGATAGGCCACAAAGCGATGCAGGCAAGGTGTCGTGAAGAATGAGGACAACCCTTTATAATAGGGAAAGGGAATGAACGGGAACCTGAATTTGAAAAGTTCAGAGCTTTCTTGGAAAAGGATTGTAACTGCTTGTTATTCAGATTTCTGAAATAACGTGCAGGATTGGTAGGATTAGTTTTTTGCGAACGGACATGGAGAGGCAAAGTGAATCTGTGGCAGAAGCAAAAACTCTTGGCGCAGAAGAGGGGGGAGCGCAGTGGTTTGCCATGCGCGATCTGACGCGGAGCAACGCCAAGATGCCGGCTTACCAGATGTTGAAAGAGAAGGACATCCGCTTCTTTACGCCGATGGTGTGGAAACTTTGCCTGGTGAATGGCCGACGGGTGCGTCGGGAAGTACCCTACCTGCACGACCTGATTTTTGTCTACGACACCCGCGAAACCCTCGATGAAATAGTAGCCCAGGTACGCACCTTCCAATACCGTTTCCTGCGTCACACCTACCGCGAGCCGATGACCGTGCGCGGGCAGGAAATGGAACGCTTCATCCGTGCCGTGGAGTCGGTGGAATCCCCCCGTTACTATCTTCCGGAAGAAATCACTCCGGACATGCGCTCCCGCCGGGTCCGCATTTTCGGCGGAAGCCTTGACGGCTGCGAAGGCTCGTTGGTCACCACGCGCGGATCCAAGGTGAAACGCCTGTTGGTGGAAATCCCCTCCTTGCTGGCCGCCTCCGTGGAAGTGCGCCCGGAATACATCCAGCTGATTTGA
>CALUNJ010000130.1 GCA_944321975.1 uncultured Paraprevotella sp. | reverse complement strand
CGACCGGCAAAAAAACGCCCCCGGGGGAAACGCGAATTTCCCTCAAGACGTTCACATTTTTTTCTCAAGCAAAAAAATGTGAAACGCCCGAGAAAAACAAAAGCACTGCTTGGAACAACATATCATGCTGGAAATCAAAAAAATGGGAAATTACGGGCAACCGAAGAAAAATATTTAACACACAAGGAACGAGAAAGGAGAGAATCGTACAGCGGCAGGCATTGTCCATGGGATTTCCCATATCCCCGCCAAACCGCACATAAGACCAGGCATAAACACGATAAAAAAAACAGATGGATCTGTGGTTAAATTTTGTTCCTTTCCTTGCTTATCTCTTAAAAAATCTCCATCTTTGTACAAATTTGATGCGACATTTCTCATGGGCATAAAAATAGGGAAATGGAGCGGAAGGGCTTGGATTGGTAAAACAATCTATAATAACTAAAAAATAATAATTTTACATCTATGAAAAGACAGGGCTTATGGTGCGTGTATGCCGCACTCTTGTGTGCCGCCAACGGCATGCAAGCCAAAGAGGCGGCACAACGCATTGACTTGGGGGAAACTCCATGGAAATTCACCAAGATTGTCCGGGAAGAGAAGAATCTCGTACAGGACACAAAGGTGTTGTGCGACGGGAAAGTCGTGGCATCGGTATGCGACGGCAACATTCACACGGAATGGAAAAGTAACTCCACAGGCACGCAAGGCAACGTGTGGACGATAGACCTTCAGAAGACCCAAGCGGTGGAAAGCGTGAAACTATGGTTTGAAACCGACCAGACACGACAAGCCGCCGTGCAACTCGAAGTCTCCGCTGACGGCAAGACATGGAAAAAAATATCGGACGGAAGCCACAACCAGGTTTGCGTGTTGCACAAAGAAGGCAACATCACCAATGTGAGCAGCACGGGAAATTTCGGCTACACGGAAGTGGTGACCAACACCTACCTCCCCATATCCGTAGGAAGCGACGTGCGCTACGTCCGTTTTTCCAGCCTGAAATGCATGGGTGAACAGGGACAGAGCCAGACGGCCTCACTCAGCGAAGTCATGGTGACCCCCGTAACCACACAAGACGGGGCCGCCATCGCAGCCATGGCGGAAGACACATATGACGACAGCCAATGGCAGCCAGTGGGCATCCCGCATTGTTTCAACGAGCACGACACCTACCTGAATGCCAGCACCGGCGAACGCTGCTGGCGGGGAGAGGCATGGTACCGGAAAAAAATACTCGTGCCCGAAGAAGAACGCGGGCAAAAGTTCTTCTTGGAATTCCAAGGGGTGAATGTGGGAACGACCGTCTATGTCAACGGCCATCCCATCCAAGGCAACACCAAGGTGAAGCAACCCGCCATCGTGACCCACGTGGGCAGCTCGTTGCCCTTTGTGGCCGACATCACCCCTTACCTCCGCTATGGAGCCGAGAACCAGCTGGCCGTGCGGGTCTCCAACGCCAAGGACGGATTCTACACATATCCCGGATTCGGAGCCAACGAAGGATTCGGGCAAGCCATGGGCGGCATCGTCTGCCCCGTGTATCTGCACAAAAAACACAAAGTACACATCCCATTCGACAGCTATTCACCCATGAACAAATGGGGCACCTACTTCGGCACGGTCTCGGCCACGAAAGAAAAGGCCGAAGTGCGGTTCCAGGTCAATGTGGAAAACTCAGACGACCGACCCCAAGAAGTGGAACTGCGCACTTACCTGAAAGACGACCGGGGGCGGAAGGTGCTCTCCTTCAAAGCGACCCGCACCATCGGCGGGGGGGAGACCGCGCTGTTTGACCACACCGGCGTGGTCGAACGCCCCCACTTGTGGTACCCCGTGGGCATGGAAGGCACACCTTACTTATATCGGGTGGAGAACGAGGTTTACGTGGCAGGAGAACTGGCCGACAAACAGTCCAAACTTTGGGGCATCCGGCAAATCACCTGGGACAAGGACTACTGCTACGTGAACGGCGAGAAATGCTTCCTGCAAGGATTCGGCTACCGCAACAACTACCCCGGACTCGGCGCGGCCGTGCCGGCGGCATTCCAATGGGAAGACGCCGCACGCATCGCCCGTTGCGGCGGAAACACGCTGCGCGTGGGACACCAGCCTCCTTTCAAGGAAATGTTTGATGCCTGCGACCGTTACGGCATCATGATCGTGCTGAACAGCGGCGACAACGAATGGTCCCTGAAAGACGAACCCGCCCTCACCTACAAGCGCGAATATGACCGCGACGCGATTATAGCTTTCCGCAACCATCCCTCCGTGGTGATTTGGGAATCAAACAACGGCCTGGCCTACGAGGGCGTGAAATATCTTCCCTCCTACACGCTGGAGGAAGTGAAGAAATGGGACTACATCCAACCCCGGCTGGTCATGAACCGCGACGGCTACCCTCCTGAATGGGACAAGTCGGAACCCGTGATCATCGGATACACCAACCGCTATGAGAAGGTGGAAGGGTGCCCGTCGTGGAACACGGAAGTCTACGGCACGAACTGGTCCGGACTGCCCAGCTGGTGCATCGCCCGCTTCGACTACGACAATGAAAAGGAATTCACGATGGATTACGTGCAGAACTACCTGCACGACCGGGCCAACCGGGCATGCGGATGGATCAACTGGATGCTGGCGGAAACCTACGGGGAAGGCTACACCATCTACCTGAACGGCATGCGCAACCAGAAGAGCCTGGGGTCGTGCGCCATGGACGGCAACCGCATCCCCAAGCTGCTCTACCGGGTCTTCGAGAAAGCCGTGTGGGTGCCCTTCGACCGGAAGCCCGGCGTGGCACTGCAAAGCCATTGGAACCTCAGGGGGTTGCAGGACGTGGACGCCTGGAGCAACTGCCCCTATGTGGAACTGTTCGTCAACGGGAAATCGCGCGGCATCGCGGAGCCGGAAGCACAGACCCGGAGATGCACGTGGAAACGCATCATGTGGGAGCCCGGCGTGGTGAAGGCAGTGGGGCTGGACGAGCGGAAACGCCCCGTGTGCGAGGACGAAATCGCCTCGGCCGGCGAGCCGTATGCCATAGAAGTGGCCATCGAGGAACCGACGCCCAAACCCGACGGAGAGAAGTTCACCCTGCGGGCCAACGCCTCGGATGCCTTCATCGCCACGGCGCGCGTGGTGGACAAAGAGGGTAACTGGTGTCCTTTCGCCGACCACATGCTACATTTCGAAGTGGAAGGCGAAGGCGTGTACAAAGGCTCCTACAACTTCTATGTCACGGAAGGCAAGCCACTCGAATATCATGCCCCGGGAGATCCGGAACTCCAGGCCGAAGGCGGAATGATGCGTGTGGCCGTGCGGACGACCTTCACCCCCGGGAACATCAAGGTGAAAGTTTCTGCGCCCGGACTGCAACCCGGCGAAGCATCGGTGCGGTCGAAAAAAATCTGACCTCAAAAGTTCTCTAAAGAATCAAGCAGGCCGGGAAACTATTGAATCGTTTCCCGGCCTGCTTCGTCTGCGGCCTCATCCGTATGCCTGCCACGCCTTTCGGCCAAAGGGAAGAGGACGTTCCCCCTCCCCTTCCCTTTACCAGCCAAGGCCTACTTCTTCAGCACGCTCTTCGCATGCATACCCTTGTCGGTCACGGCCTTTATG
This sequence comes from uncultured Paraprevotella sp., assembly GCA_944321975.1. Classification (GTDB taxonomy): domain Bacteria; phylum Bacteroidota; class Bacteroidia; order Bacteroidales; family Bacteroidaceae; genus Paraprevotella. The sequence continues at coordinate 1,488 of CALUNJ010000130.1, read as the reverse complement.
ATATACAGGCCTTTGCCCAAGGACGACACATCGACCGGCTCGCCCCGCGGAACGTCCGAAACGGTGAGTTTCACCGTGCCGTCGATGCCATAAATCCGGAGCAACCTGATGGTCGTGAAATCTCCCTCCAGATACATCACCTCGCTCAACGGCAACGGGCGGACGACAAAATCCCGTTCATAAGTCTCCTGGCGCACCCCGACAGGATTCTTCTCTTCAAAGAGAGCCTCGAGTGCCGTGTGCCCCTTGACCACGAAACTATAAGTGTAGTCGGACGTCAGTTTCTCATCCCCTTCGAACCAGCCGGAGAAGATGAAGCCATCGGCCGGCACGGCCGTCATGCTCAAGGGCGTACCATAGGCATAGATGCCGGCCACGTCGCCTTCCAACCGTCCCCGGGTTTCGTCGCAGGCCACGCTCACCTCGAAATGTTTCGGGACGAACAACGCCGTGAACTCTTCGTCGGACACTGCCGTATATTCCCATTCGGGGGCTTCGGAAACCAGCTCGCCGCCTTGCCTCCAACCCGCAAACTCATAGCCCTCGGAGGGGACAGCCGCCAGCCCGACCTTCGAGCCATAATCGACAGGCCCCGACGCGGGCAACACCGTGCCCCCGTCCTCAGGCGAAGATGCCAATACGAGCATGACCTTCCCGTCCACGAACTGGGTCCAGCCCACGGACTTCCCGTCCGCGCCGGCATAGCCTTCGGTATCGGTGATGGAAGCCGTCTGCACGGTCAGCACATAATAGCCGTCGCCGGCTGTGGCCTCGTTGAGACCAAGCGTGAATTCCGCCTCTCCGACTTTGGTAATCGTCATCGAAGACAAATCAACCTTGCTACCCTGACAAGCCAGGCTGACATCATCGGCCGTGAACGTGGAAGCATCAATCGGTTTGTTGAACGTCACGTTGACAGACTTCACCTGCGACTTCACCACCCCGCCGTCTTCCGGCACTCCGGCAAAACTCTCCACGGCAAGTTCCGTGGCCGGCTTGGGTTCGAACGTCAGCAAATAAGTCTCCTCGGCATCCGTCTCCACGGCAAAATGCAGCCGGTACTCATACAAAGGATCTTTGCCGTCGCGCAACGTGCGGTCGGTCTGCCAGAAATTGTCAACCGGCAATATTTCGCCATCGCTCTGGCGCACGACAGACACCAAAGCCTGCTTCCCGGCTGTGAGGTCGACCGCGGCACCATAGTTCCATCCTGCCGCAGAAGGCAATACAGTCACGCTGAATTCCGTGTCGCTCATTTGGCGCATCACGGCCGAAGTGGCGACAGCCACATTCTCCTCGCTCCTGTCATCGGTGAAGTAAACCATGTCGGGCAGATCTTCAGCATCCACGATGTCGTTGACCAAGAAAGCCCTCACGGGCGTTTCGGCCTGGTTGTCCACGGTGAATCCGCGAACCAGTTCGTGAATCGTCACGTTGTCCAGCAACGAAAGATCCTCGTTCCCATAACTCGTGACATGCGTGGCCTTG
>CALUNJ010000129.1 GCA_944321975.1 uncultured Paraprevotella sp. | reverse complement strand
AGAGGTAGCTTTGAGGATTATGAGGCAAAGGTATCAAATCTATATGATATAAACTAATTATGAACATCTACTTATATTTTCCATTTTTCTCTTAATCTATATTCCATGCCAAAGCAAGGGTCGGGTTAGAACACGCCGGCGATGCCTATCGAGAAGTAGTCTGAGGTGTGCTCCTTGTCAAACTTGAAGTCGCCGAAATTCTACCTGTAGCCGGCCACGAGGCTTAGGGCGTTGCCGTTTTTCAGTGTGAAGATTTTCACACCGAGGCGCGGGGTGAGGAACAGACCGAAGCCGCCATCGGAGTCTTCCTCTGTGCGCGTGGCTGTGTAGGTGCGGTCGCCTTCGCCGAGCGCGGGCGTGTCGTAATGCATCGTCCGCACCTCTTCCACCTCATACTCGAAGCTGGTATTGCCGTAAAACACGCCGAGGTTGCCCTCGCAGTACAGCCACTTGTTGAACCAGTAGCGGTAGTGGCCGCCGATGCCGACATTCCACGACGATGTGCTCATGCCGCCTTCGCTGTAGGAAGAGTAGCCGCCGTCCACCACGAAGTACCTGCCGGCCCAGTTAAGCCCCACACCGTTGAAGTCGCCATCGGTCAGGTAGTCGATTGCGAAGCCGCCGGTCAAAGTGTTCACAGAAGGGTCGTGGCCGTGGGCTGTTGACGGCGCAGCAACTGGGGTCGCCTTGGCCGTGTCCGAAACAGCCGCCACTGCAGCCGAAAGTGTCATGGTCGTGTCCGAAACAGTCACAGACACACGTGCGCAAGCAGACGCTACTATGAGAAAGAGCGCGCCTGCAGACAAAAATAGTTTTTTAACCATATTGGAATTAGTGTTTACAATGTGCCATGCAAACTCCCGGGCAAGGCCGAATAAAGTGATTGACTAAGATATAAGAAAAGACGTGGGAGTCTCTACTTCTGCCTATCTCGGTCTTCAGGCTCTCGCATTGCCCACCACCAAAAGATAAGCAACGCAGTTAGCCCACGCCGTGACATATTATGAACCCCACGGGCGCAGTGCGACCATGGGGAGATAATACATCCCACGTGGACGTTCTCGTTGCGTTTCTCTTTCGGTGGTAGTCAAATTTGCGAGATTTGAAGACCAAAAGATAACGTCCGTAAACGTCCTTTACTAGTAAATAACCCAAAAGCCCCTACGGGCTAACTGAGTTGGAAGCAAAGATAGGCATTTTTGGGATTTTTACAAATGATTTTAACGGGGAATGGCCCGGGGTTAACATTATTAAACCAAACAGACAGCTGTGGCATGTTGGCAATGTGCGCGGCAACCATGCTGGGCAATAGCGAAGGATTCCGTCTGTCTGGAAAGTCTTTGGGCAAACAATATGGCTGTTTGAAGAATTTGCAGACCTCACAAAAGAAAAAGAAGGTGCATCGCTCATTACGACACACCTTTTTCTTTTGCCTGCGGGGCGGCTCAGAAGGGGAAGAGCAGGGGGAGGGCAAACACCATGACGATTCCCATGATGAGCTGCAGGGGAAGCCCCACCTTCACATAGTCCATGAAGCGGTATTGCCCGGCATGCATGACCAGGGCGTTGGGCGGGGTGGAAAACGGGGAGGCGAAACACATGCTGGCCGCCACGGTGACGGCAAAGAGGAAGGGCACGGGGCTGACGCCGATCTGCTGTGCGCTTTGCAGGGCGATGGGAGCCAGCAGGACGGCGGTGGCCGTGTTGCTGATGAACAGTGTCATCAGCGAGGTGGTGAAGTAGATGCCGGCCATGAGGGCAATGGGGCCGAACTGCCCCAGCCCGCTCACGAGGCTGTTGGAGATGAACTGCGAGGCTCCGGTCTTTTCCAGTGCCAGCGACATGGGAAGCATGGCGGCGATGAGCACGATGCTTTCCCAGTTGATGGTCTTGTAGGCCGCCTCCACGTTGCGGAAGCAACCGGTCAGCACCATGAGCAGCCCGGCGATGAGCACCGCCGTCACGGGAGCCACGGGGATGAAGTCGAACACCATCATGGCCACCATGAACACCATGATGGCCGCGGCCAGCGGGGCCTTGTAGTCAAGAGTGACCTTGGCGGCCTCTTCGAGGGGCTGTCCCAGCACCACCCAGTTCTCGTCTTCCCGGCTCAGCCGGGAGATGTTGGCCCACGTGCCTTGCACCAGCAGCACGTCGCCCGAGAGGATGCGCGTGTCGCCCAGCCCCTGGAGCAGGTAGTCTTTCTTCCGCCGGATGCCCAGCACGTTCACGTCGAACTTGTCTCTCAGCCCGGCCTCCTTGATGGTGCGGTTGATGATGCGCGAAGTGGGCATGAGCACGATTTCGGCGATGCCGATGTCGTAGAAGTCCAGGGATTGGCCGGCATTCCCGGCTTCCTCCGTGGTGTGCCCGTCCACGAGCTCCAGCCCGCAGTCCTTGGCCCACGCCCGGATCTGTTCCACGGTGCCTTTCACGTAGAGCAGGTCGTCTGTGTGCAGGGTCAGGTGTGGCTCGGCCAGTTTCTGGGTCACGGTTTTCAGGAAACGGTGTTGTTTCCCGCTCTCGCGGCGCACTTCCAGAATGTTCAGCCCGTATTTCCGGCGGATGTCGAGTTCCTGGATGGTGCTTCCGTTCACTGCGGACCCGGCGGGCACCCTGAGGCGGAACAGGTCGTCGTCCAGCCCGTATTCCCGCGCCAGGTCCTTGAGGGTCTTTCCGGCGTGTGCCTCGGCGTCTTCGCGGGGCTTCCGGGACAGGAAGGCCTTGCTCAGCGGCAGCAGCACGGCGATGCCGACGGCCACGCAGAGCAACCCCACGGGGAGGAAGGAGAAGAACGACAGGGCGGGATAACCCGCCTCGGTCAGCGTTTCCTGGATGACGAGGTTGGGCGGCGTGCCGATGAGCGTCATCATGCCGCCCATGCTGCTGGCAAAGGCCAGGGGCATGAGCAGGCGGCCGGCATGGGTGCCGGCGTGGGCGGCCATGCTGACCACGATGGGGAGCATCAGGGCCACCGTGCCCGTATTGCTGACAAAGGCGCCGATGGCGGCCGTGACGGTCATCACGAGGATGAACAGCCGCAATTCGCTTTTGCCGGCCAGTTTCAGGATGCGCGAGCTGATCATCTTGGCCAGTCCCGTCTGGAAGATGGCCCCGCCCACGACGAAAAGTCCCACCATCATGATGACCACCGAATTGGAGAAGCCCGACAGGGCCTCTTCGGGGGTGAGGATATGGAAAATGAGGAGGGCGGTCAGTGCGCACAAGGCCACAAGGTCCGAACGGAGTTTCCCGCTGGCAAAGCATACCGCGGAAAGGATGAGTATGGTCAAGGTAATCCACATGGCTTGAATCGTAGGGTTATGGGTTTGAAATCTGATTGCTTTTCTGCAAAGTTACGGAGAATCTGTGGAATAACCGCCAAATTTCGGCGAATTAACGCAATAGGAATTGAGATTTAAGCAGTTAGGAGAAAATCGCGGAATTGGGCAAAAGACTGAAAAGCGTTCCAAGGCGGATTGGAGAAAGATAACTGTTTCTTATTCGTTCCCGTCAGAAATGCAGATTTAACAGTCTCCGTTTTATTTGTGCCGTTCTGCGTAGGTTTGCTTGTCAAGGTTTAGCTCGTTGATTTATAGTATTGCAACCAAATAGGGGAGAACGCACCAAGTTCAACGAGTATATGGACAAGATACAGTGTTACTTCCCTCATGTGGAAAAGCTGTTGCCGTTGATTGACTTCTGCCGGAACACCTTACATTTCCTTTGAAAAGGTAATCCAAAAGTTGTGCAAGTTGAAGAAAGTAAGGCTGAAAGGTGATTTTTATTTACCCGAGTTCAACCGAAAGTTCCATGACGAAAGTGCGGCTTTCTCATTTGAGGAGGACAAGAACAGGAAAGGACACTACCATACCATATATGCGTGAATGACATTCCGCTTGTGCAATGGTGTAGACAGAAAGCGAATGAATGGAGAAACGGTTTGGGGATTACTTCTGTAAGGCAGGATAAAAGGCTGAAAATATAGAACGTACTCTAAAATCTACTCCAAAAGCAAATAAAAACATTAGAAGATAGGGGATTACCGAAAAAACTCTATTTTTGTAATTGGATTGAGGAGACTCTTTCCAAGACATATTGAAAATAAGAGGCGTTATGTCTTCTTCTTGTATGTAGAAGCCTGAGAACCTTCAAACAATGGAAACAAGAGATGATATAATGGTCTCCACGCATATGCGTGGGGCTGTTATTCCCACATCTGTTTCCAAAGGTTTTTCAGGGCCTGTACATTGAGAAGTGTGGCATACAGTTCCACGCTTGACCTACCTTTACAAATATAATGCATTGATTACCAATGTATATTTGACTAAGATTGGATAGTTTGTTACCGTAAAGTTCCCATTGCTTGCAGAAGTTAGCTGATTATTCCTTGTGCTATTTTTAGAGCTGCGTTCTTGATTTCACCGTCATCTTCATCATTTATAGAATTTAACACTTTATCTGCGAGCCAAAGAGCAAGCATCTCATTCTCGTCCACATGGAAGTAATCGGCCAATATCATTACGTGTTTCCGTTTGGCTCTCCGCTTGCCACGTTCTATTTTACACATCATCGGCATATCTATTTCCAAGAGAGCGGCAAGTTCCCGTTGCAGCACTCCGTGTTCGCTTCTTAACTGTTTTATCTTATTCCCAAGCAACATAGCTAATTAAAGTTTGACTAAAACCTATTTGAAGGTTCGACTAACATTTATCTTTGTATAATATATAAAGCATTGATATTGTGTGATTTATCAATTTTCTTAGTCGAAGTTCAGCTAAAAGTTCGACTAAACTTCGACTAAAATCCATTTCTTCTTTTCGCTAAGCCGAATTATTCCGTCCTTCTTCAATGCAGAGAGGAGGTTTCCGACTTTCCTTATCTTCTGTTCATCTGTTAGTACATCAGACAGCTTTGAACTGAGAAGTGTATTCAGTTCTCCCCTTGTTGCCCCTCCAAATGAGCGGAGATAGGAAACAATCATATCCTTGAAATGGCTGTCGTTGAAGCTGCGGTTCTTGATGTACTCCGTTTTAAGCTCATCGTTATCTGCTGTCTTTGCCACATATTCAGAAAGAAACAGTTTAGGATAACGTCCCTCGACGAGATGTAGCTTCTTTAATCTCGTTGCCACATCCTTGTCTATCAGCTCATGCTTTTGAACGAAATCCAACGCGATACAGTCATCAAGCGATAAAGTAGGATTAGCTTTTAGCAAACGATAATACTTCTCGTCAATAAGTTTCCCGTAAATCTTTACCGTAACTTCCTTTTTCGCTTGGTCAATATGGTAGTCAGGCATCGGGAAAAAGCGTTTCTGTTGCTC
>CALUNJ010000128.1 GCA_944321975.1 uncultured Paraprevotella sp. | reverse complement strand
GGGGAGCGGGTTTTCCCCCCGCGCGGTTCCGCCACACAGCGGCTGGCCGTGCGGGGGGAAAACCGTTTCCAGGGGGAAGAGTGAGGTTCAGACCTTTAGGGCAAGCCTTATAAATGTTGCTCATTTTGTTCTCTAAATTGTGATTACGACTATGAAATGCAAGGGTAACAAGAGATTTATTGACGTTTTTGCAATAAAAATCCGATTTAAGTTACTTTTCATTGCGAAATATTTTGTTTTTACATAATTCTTTGCGATATTTGCAGAGTTAAGGTAGGAAGAATATTATAGTAATCATTAAATTCCATAAAAATGGCTGAACCATTAGAAGTAAAAGAGCTGGATCAGGTAGTGGTCCGTTTCTCGGGTGATTCCGGCGACGGTATGCAATTGGCCGGAAACATTTTTTCCACGGTTTCTGCAACGGTGGGGAATGATATTTGTACTTTCCCGGATTACCCGGCAGACATTCGTGCCCCGCAGGGAGCGTTGACGGGCGTGTCTGCCTTTCAGGTGCATGTCGGTGCGGGAAGGGTTTATACTCCTGGCGACAAATGTGACGTGTTGGTGGCCATGAATGCGGCTGCTTTGAAGACGCAATATAAGTATGCCAAGCCGACTGCTTGTATCATTCTGGACACCGATTGCTTTCAGCCAAAGGATTTGGAAAAGGCGGCTTTCACTACGGACAATCCGATTGAAGAGTTGGGCATCAAGAATGATGTGATAGCTGCTCCTATCACGCAGATGGTGAAAGACTGTCTGGCGGATTCCGGGATGGACAACAAGGCGGTGTTGAAATGCCGCAATATGTTCGCCTTGGGATTAGTCTGCTGGTTGTTTAACCGGGATTTGGAGATCGCTTTTAATATGTTGCGTGAGAAATTTGCCAAGAAACCAGCCGTGGCAGATGCGAATATCAAGGTCGTGCAGGCGGGTTATGATTATGGGGCAAATACTCATGCTTCCGTGGCGCATACTTACAGCGTGGAGTCTAAGACGAAAAAGCCGGGTAAATATATGGACATCATGGGCAACAAAGCCACGGCCTATGGCTTTATCGCTGCGGCAGAGAAGGCTGGGAAACGGCTTTATCTGGGGTCATATCCTATCACGCCAGCTACGGATGTGTTGCATGAATTGTCCAAGCACAAGAGTTTGGGCGTGACAACGGTGCAGTGTGAAGACGAAATCGCAGGTTGTGCCTCTTCCGTGGGGGCGGCATTCGCAGGTGCATTGGCGGTGACTTCTACGTCGGGGCCCGGTGTCTGCCTGAAGTCGGAGGCGATGAATTTGGCCGTCATCACCGAGCTCCCGCTGGTGGTCTTGGACGTGCAGCGTGGCGGCCCTTCCACAGGGTTGCCGACCAAAAGCGAACAGACTGACTTGTTGCAGGCTTTGTTCGGGCGCAATGGTGAATCACCGATGCCGGTGATTGCGGCCACGTCGCCTACCAACTGTTTTGATGCAGCTTATTTTGCCTGCAAAATGGCATTGGAACATATGACTCCAGTGGTGTTGCTGACCGATGCTTTTGTGGCCAATGGTTCTGGTGCTTTCAAGTTGCCTGATTTGGATGAATATCCCGATATCCGACCGCCCTATGTGACGCCGGACATGGCTGGGCATTACACTCCTTATATGCGGAATCCGGAAACTCAGGTGCGCTATTGGGCTATTCCGGGCCAGGAAGGTTTCATGCACATCTTGGGTGGTTTGGAAAAGGACGGCCGCACGGGTGCCATTAGTACAGATCCCGAAAATCATGACCTTATGTGTCGTTTGCGTGCCGAGAAAGTAGCTAAGATCCCGGTGCCCGACGTGGAAGTGCAAGGTCGTGTGGACGATGCTGAATTGCTGATTGTCGGTTTTGGAGGCACATACGGCCATTTGCATTCGGCCATGGATGAGATGAATGCGGCAGGCAAGAAAGTGGCATTGGCGCATTTTTCCTACTTGAATCCATTGCCGGCCAACACGGCAGAAGTGTTGAAAAAATATCCAAAAGTGGTGGTGGCAGAACAAAACTTGGGACAATTTGCTGCCTATTTGCGGATGAAAGTAGACGGCTTCATGCCTTACCAGTTTAATCAAGTCAAGGGGCAACCGTTCGTGGTGAGCGAATTGGTGGCAGCCTTTACTGAGATTTATAACCAATAAGTCAAACCTCCATAAGAATTACAAAGATGAGCGAATATACAGCAAAAGATTATAAAAAGGGGCAACCGCGCTGGTGCCCGGGGTGTGGTGACCATTTTTTCCTTTCTTCTTTGCATAAGGCCATGGCAGAAATCGGTGTGCCGCCTCATAAAACTGCCGTAATTTCCGGTATTGGTTGCTCCAGCCGTTTACCTTATTATATGAATACCTATGCCATGCAAACCATTCATGGACGTGCGGCTGCAATTGCCACGGGATTCAAGGTGGCCAATCCGGATATTGCCGTATGGCAGATTTCCGGCGACGGGGATGGCTTGGCTATCGGCGGGAACCATTTTATTCACGCGGTTCGGCGCAATGTGGACATCAACATGGTGCTGCTCAATAATCGTATTTACGGCCTGACGAAAGGCCAATATTCTCCTACATCGCCACGAGGCTTCGTCAGCAAGTCGTCTCCTTACGGGACGGTGGAAGATCCGTTCCACCCGGCTGAACTCTGTTTTGGCGCACGGGGACATTTCTTTGCCCGTGCTGTGGCTACGGATGCGGCCGGCACGGTGGAAATCCTGAAAGCGGCTTATGCCCACAAGGGTGCTTCTGTGTGTGAGATTTTGCAAAATTGTGTGATTTTTAATGATGGTGCTTATGAGTCGGTTTACACCAAGGAAGGCCGGGCCAAGCATACTATTTACTTGGAGCATGGCAAGCCCATGCTTTTTGGGGAGCACAAGGAATATGGGCTGATGCAGGAAGGCTTCGGATTGAAAGTGGTGAAATTAGGCGAAAACGGAGTGACAGAAAAGGATATACTTGTGCATGATGCCCATTGTGCGGACAATACGTTGCATTTGAAGCTGGCTTTGATGGACGGCCCTGATTTTCCAGTGGCATTGGGCGTGATTCGCGACGTGGAAGCTCCTACCTACGATGAAGCTGTGAACCAGCAAATCGAGGAAATCAAAGCCAAAAAGCCTTATCACAATTTTAAGGAGTTGCTTTACACCAATGACATCTGGGAAGTGAAGGCTTAAGGAGAGGCCAAAACTTATGTTATTCTATGTGAAAGGCGTCCGCATGTGAAGGCATGCCGGACGCCTTCCCTTTTATAATTTTTCCCCGTAAGCCAAGTCTCCGGCATCACCGAGTCCGGGCACGATATACATGTGCTCGTTCAGTTCCGGGTCAATGGCTCCACACCAAAGCGTGTAGTCTGTATCCTTAAAAGCCGTGGCAAGATAATCTACGCCTTGTTGGCTGGCAATGGCACAGCATAGGTGTACTTTGGCCGGTATTCCTTTGGTCTCAAATGCTTTCAATCCCAGTTCCATGCTTCCGCCCGTAGCCAGCATGGGGTCGGCGATGATCAAGGTCTTCCCGGTCAGGTCGGGGGTAGCCAGGTAGTCGATATGTATGCCTACTTCGTGGCATTCCTTGTCTTTATAAAAACGGTAGGCGGACACGAAAGCATTGTCGGCTTCGTCGAACACGTCCAGGAAGCCTTGGTGGAAGGGCAGTCCCGCCCGGAAAATGGTGCCCAATACGATTTTGTCCGTGTAAAGTCTTGTCGGCGCGATGCCCAAGGGCGTTTGGATTTCCTTGGTTTCATAGTCCATTGTCCGGCTGATTTCATATGCAATGGTTGCTCCTATTCTTTCCAGGTTGTGCCGGAAAGAGGCTCTGTTTTTTTGGAATTGCACCTCTCTGAGTTCCGCCATGTATTTGTTTACGACTGTTTCTTGTGCGGCAAAATTGATAATCTTCATGTCTGTTGTAGCTTTAAGTGATGTGTCTGTAAGACAAAAGTAACAAAAACTTTGCAGAAGTGTAAACTCTGTGTGGCAAATGTCGCGCATGTGTTTCTCTTTTGGGAATTTTAACGGAAAAATGTTTTTGAATTAAGAAAAATAAGATGCCGAAAATTTCAGGGGCGCGTATTTCTTTGTAATTTTGTCAGCGCAAAAGGAAATGCAGCAAATCGATTTCTAACTAAATATTTTAAGGAAATGGCAAATTTAGATTTGAGTAAGTACGGTATTACCGACGTGAAGGAAATCCTCCACAACCCGTCTTATGACGTATTGTTCGCCGAAGAAACCAAAGACAGTCTCGAAGGCTATGAGAAAGGTCAGGTGACAGAGCTGGGTGCTGTGAACGTCATGACCGGTATCTATACGGGTCGTTCCCCGAAAGACAAGTTCTTCGTATATAATGAAGCCAGCAAAGACACCGTATGGTGGACTTCCGATGAATATAAGAATGACAACAAACCTTGCTCAGAGGAAGCTTGGGCTGACCTGAAGGCCAAGGCCGTGAAGCAGCTGAGCGGCAAGCGCTTGTTCGTGATGGATACTTTCTGCGGTGCCAACCCGGCTACGCGTCTGAAGGTGCGTTTCATCATGGAAGTGGCATGGCAGGCCCATTTCGTGAAGAACATGTTTATCCGTCCGACGGAAGAGGAACTGGCCAACTACGGCGAGCCTGATTTCGTTTCGTTCAACGCGGCCAAGGCCAAGGTGGACAACTACAAGGAGCTGGGCTTGAACTCTGAGACTGCTACGGTGTTCAACCTGAAGACCAACGAGCAGGTGATCCTGAACACTTGGTACGGTGGTGAGATGAAGAAAGGTATCTTCTCCATTATGAACTACCTCAACCCCTTGCGCGGCATCGCTTCCATGCACTGCTCCGCCAACACCAATATGGACGGCACCAGCACGGCCATCTTCTTCGGTCTGTCCGGTACGGGTAAGACCACTCTGTCTACCGACCCGAAGCGCAAGCTGATCGGCGACGACGAGCACGGATGGGACGACGAGGGCGTGTTCAACTACGAAGGCGGTTGCTATGCCAAGGTCATCAACCTCGACAAGGAGTCTGAACCCGATATCTACAATGCCATCAAGCGCGACGCTTTGTTGGAGAACGTGACGGTAGACGCCAACGGCAAGATTGACTTCGCCGACAAGAGCGTGACGGAGAACACCCGTGTGTCTTATCCTATCTACCACATTGAGAACATCGTGAAGCCGGTATCTAAGGGTCCGACTGCCAAGCAGGTAATCTTCTTGTCTGCCGATGCTTTCGGTGTATTGCCTCCCGTATCTATCTTGGATGACCAGCAGGCTCAGTACTACTTCTTGTCTGGCTTCACCGCCAAGTTGGCCGGTACGGAACGCGGTATCACCGAGCCGACCCCGACATTCTCCGCTTGCTTCGGCGCCGCTTTCTTGAGCTTGCATCCCACGAAGTATGCAGAGGAACTGGTGAAGAAGATGAACGCTTCCGGCGCGAAGGCTTATTTGGTGAACACCGGTTGGAACGGTACGGGCAA
>CALUNJ010000127.1 GCA_944321975.1 uncultured Paraprevotella sp. | reverse complement strand
CCTTTTTCAGCAGTCTTTCCAAAGGATTGGTGATCAGGGTGAGTGGCGAGCGTAGTTCATGGGCAATGTTGATGAAGAATTGGAGTTTCATTTCTCCAATCTGTTCCTGCCGTTTCCGCTTGACGGCTATGTAAACCAAGCTTCCTATTCCTATTATTAACAAGGTATAGGCAATGAGGGCGGTTGTGCTGAGGTACCAAGGCGGGGCTACAACGACCTGCACGGAGCGGATGGGCGAATGGATGCCGTTTTCGCATGCCCGTATCTGAAGCGTGTGGGTGCCCGGCGCAAGATGGTGGTATTGGAGCATGGCTTCACCGGGTTGTGTCCGGTTCCAGTCCTTTTCAAGATCTTGCATGCGATATTCATAGATGATGTTCCGTGCGTCGCGGTAGTCCATGGTCGAAACGTGGAACGTGAGGTCGTTGTCGGCAAAAGCCACGCGGAAGACCTTCGCTGTGATGATGTCTTTGTCATAGACAGGAGCACTGCCGGAACGAGTTTGGGGCGTGACTTTTTGGTTGCGCAGGAATATCCCGGTGATACAAGGGGCTTCTTTTAGTTTGATGGGACGGATGTTGTCCGGATTAAAAGCCGTGATGCCCTTTTCCCCTCCGAAGAACACCGTGCCGTTCCGACCTTGCGCGAAACATCCCTCCACATACCTCAGGTCTTTCAGGCCGTAGCCTGTGTAGTAGTTTGTAATCCGTAGCCCGTCGGATGAGATGTGGGCGATGCCTTGTGCGGTGCTGCACCACAAGCCACCTTGCCTGTCCTTTGCCAGGCCATAGACGATATTGTCGGGCATGCCTTGCTGTGTTGTATAGGTCGTGAACCGCCCGCTCGCCGGGTCGTGGCAGATGAGCCCGTTCCGTGTGCCTATCCAGATTCTGCCGTCTTTCCCTTCCACGGCGCAATAGGCGTTCATCCATTTCGGGAAGGGGAGTTTCAGGAAACGTCGCGCCCGGGTGTCATAGCAGCTGATGCCGCCATAGTGGCAGGTCCAGACTCGTCCTTTCGAGTCGCAGAAGATGGAGATGGCCCATGCGTTGATGAATTCCTCCATGTTGCCGGCTTGGAGTTGTTGGGGGAACATCCGGCTTTCTCCCGTGGGCAGGTGTCGGCACAAGATGCCTTCGCCAAGGATGGATGCATACAGGTTCCGGTTTGCGTCTTCCGTGATGCAGTTGACCGTGTAATCACCACGGAGTGGGTATTCCAGATGCAGCTGTCCGCTCTTCGGATTCAGGGTATATAAGCCTTTTCCGTTGATGCCCGCCCATAGTGTGCCTTCGCTGTCTTCGAACAAGCTTTTGGCCGTATGCGACAGGGGGATGTGGCGGGCAATCTTTCCGTCCCGGGTGAGCCTGTAGATTCCGGCATCTTCTACCGAACACCATAGTGTCCCTTCTTGGTCTGTACACAACGCGGCAATTTGCCCGGGTGTCTCCGATGGTTGGGATGGCTTGTTCATGAAGTGGAAAAGCATGGGTGCGGCGGGTCTCATCAGTATGCCTTGATACAAATCGCCAATCCACAGGTTGTGTCCCCGGTCTTCGAGAAGGGCGGACACACGGGCTTGGTCGGCATTGGTGAACGGGTTGTAAAGGGGCATGTCGGTGATGGCCGTTCCGCCTTTTGCGATTCGCACCAAACCGCGCCTGTTGGTGCCAACCACGATGTGTCCGTCGGAAGTCGGCAAGGCGCACGTAAAGGAGAAGTCGGTCTTTGTTCCGTGGTAGGGCAAGGGACGGATGCTGTCGTTTTTTTCGTTCCATGCGTAGACGGCATGGTTGGTCACGGCATACAGCGTGCCATCCCGTCCTTCCGTGATGTCGTTCAGGCCTGTAGTAGGCAGGTGATAGGCTTTTTCTTTCTCGTCCGGATGTTGACCCGGACGAGTTCTTGCCGTTCAGTGCCCAACCAAAGCCGTTGGCGTTGGTCTTCTAAAATGCAGCTTATGTAGTTTTCATTGTAGCCTTGGTTCGAAAGTTTCATTTTGCGGGCCGTCATGGCTTGCGCGTCCAGGCGGAACACTCCCATGCCGCTTGCCGCAAAAAGGATTTCTCCGCTTTTCCTTTGGATGATGTCGGTGATGTGGCCGTGGGTGGCGTTGGGATATAGCCTGACGGTTTGGAATCTGTCGGTTTCGGGCAAGTAGCGTTGAAGTCCCCTTATCGTGCCGATCCATAAGTTCCCCTCATTGTCCAAAAGCAAGGAGAGCACTTCGTTGTCGGCCAGTGAGGTGGAATCCTGCCCGTCGTGTTGATAAACGACAAAGCGCGACCCGTCGAATCTCCTCAGCCCGTCATTGGTGGCTATCCACAGGAACCGGTCGGCATCCTGGCAGAAGGCGTTCACCGACTGGCTGCCTATCTGGTTGCAGTCGTAAAAGAGCGTATGTTGTGCGTGGGTGGCCTGTGTGAGGCAGAACAACAGAAGCAACCCGATGATTTTTATCATGTTTTTCTTTTTCCTACAAAGTTAGCGGAAAAATGCTTTTGGGGCAAGAAAAGAGCAGTATTTACCGGGGATGAATCAACAACGAACGGATTTGCAACGTCCGTGTATGGGTGCGCACGTTGCCTGCATGGATGTGAAATGTTTGTGAATGCCTTTTGAAAGCCTGTGTGCTAACTTTGCAGTGTCGGAAGGATGGTTGAAAACCGGTTCTTTTCGCGGAAGTTCAAGAGGAAACAGAAGATATAAACCATTTATTAAAGGAAATAATATGAGATTCAGAAAGACTTTTATGGTGGCGGCGATGGCTTGCATTTGCGGCCACGTCATGGCGCAGGATGCGGATGTACGCATCGGCAATTTCTATTATTCGGCACCCAACGGCATTGCTTTTATCAAGTCGGATGCGGCTGCATTTGTGATTGATCCCGACCTGGGGGCCAACCGACACACGGCTGTGCTTTTCGACGACAAGGGCGAAGGGTTCGCCCAGGCGCATTTGGCCAATGATTACAATGCTGGCATCGTGGCACCCGATGATTCCTATCATCGCGTAGTGTTTGAAGTGAGCAACAACGAAATCGTGGAATTTGAGTGGGCCAAGACGGGCAATGCGGCTGTGGGACGCATGATAGCAGGCAAGCCGCAGGAGTTGGTTTTCAACTTGTCGAAAAACTGGCCGGGTTGGGAGAGCCGTTACGAGCTGGAAGCCGATGGGATAAAAGGCACGGCCAGAACGGCAGGCGGCGACGTGGAATGGCGGATGAAAACCAACAGCAGCCCGGTGGCTTTCGACGGAAAAAGCGTGACGTTCAAAATCGGGGACGGCTTTGCGCCCACGCGTTTCGTGGCCGGATTCGGCACGTTGCCTTCATTGGACAAGGTGGACGGCATTATAGAACAAGCTCGCCGTGATTATGAAAATTATCGCCCCAAGGCAATTGCTCCTTCGGGCGACATCGTGGGGGCAATGACCGACAACCTGAACAATACCCGCATTTACAGCAACCACGACAGCTTGCTGTTCATCCCGGTGTCTCGTTCGTTCGGGGTCAAACATGCCAACCAAGGGCCGATATTCTGCTGGGACAGTTTCTTCAACGGGCTGATGGCCACCTACGACAATCCAGAAATGGCGCGGGCGACTTTCCGTGCCGTGCTTTCCAATCCCATGCCCAATGGCATGATTGGCGGCGTGAAGCACTGGTCCATGGGGCCGAGCACGGGCAACTCCCAGCCCCCAGTCGGCTCCATGTGCATCTGGCGGGCACATTTGCTTCGTCCGGACATGGATTTCCTGCGCGAGGCTTATCCGACCCTGAAGGCTTGGAACGCATGGTGGATGGAATACCGCAATGCGCGTAAGGACAGCCTGTTGCAGTGGGGCAGTGAGGACGGTGATTTCCAAAATGCCATGTATGAGACCGGATGGGACGACACCCCGCATTTCGCGGGCGTGGAAGGTGTCAAGATGGTGGGGACCACGATGAATGTCTATGCCGTGGATCTTTGCGCCCTTTGGGCGATGGATGCGCATTACCTCTCGCTGATAGCCGATGCCATCGGCGAGAAGGAGGCCGCCGAGCGTCACCGCCGCGATGCCGAGGCTATGAATCGGCGCATCAACGAGAAACTTTGGAACGAGGAACTGGGCATCTATTGCAGCCGTTTCTTCGACAACGAAGACGGCACTCCGGGCGCGTTCCTCACCAAGCTGGCTCCGCTCAACTTCTACCCGCTGATCTCCGGGGCGGCCAACAAGGAGCAGGCCCGACGGATGTTGCAGATCATGACCGACCCGGAACAGTTCTGGGGCGAATGGATCATGCCGACCCTTTCACGCAAAGAGCCGGAATACCACCGGCAGCGTTATTGGTCGGGCAACATTTGGGGGCCTGAGACTTATCTGACCTGGCTGGGCGTGAAGCGGTATGCGTCCGGGGAACTGAAGGCGGAATATGCCCAAAAGTGTGTCCACCTGTTCATGAACAACTGGTTGGGTGCCGGTTACTGCGGCGAGAACTATTTCACGCTGAACGGGCGCGTGTGCAGCAATCCCAACTACACATGGGGCGCGCTCCTGTGCCTCGTCGGTATTGAGTCGGTGGTGGACATGGCCGATGACGGCCGCATCGTGAAAGGCCGGGGCTACAACGAGCCGGTGCGCATGGAAAACATCATCTTGGGAGGAAAGCCACATGCGGTTTCGGTGGACTACGGGACGCCGAAGGTGACGGTGAAAGAACAGAAATAAAAACAGCGGGATGCAAGTGCCTTTTGGTGGATTTTCCCAAAGGATGCTTGCGTTCCGCTGTTTTTTTTAGATGGATAGATGTCTGTGGCGGTCAGGGCTTGTCCGGGGATCCTGTTCCGGTTTCTGTGACGGATGTGCCCGGTGGCATCACTTTGGGCCACGAAGTGTAGTCGGCCGCTTGGTTACCGTCCGGTTGTATGTTGTGGACGGTTTCGGTTTCTTGGACTTGTGCTATCCTGTGGTGCCAGGCCCATGCGGCACAGGTTCCCGCCAGTACGGCCAGCACGGAGAGTGTCGCGAGCAGCCTGGCCTGTGTGCGGGTTTGCCTTGCCAATGCTTTCAGTCGGGCCACGTTGGGCGGGCGTTTGGCTGCGTTGCGCCGCATGCAGAGGGCTGCGACGTGCCCCATTAGTCTGTCGCCCGTGGCACGGGACATGTCTTCCATCACCTTGCCGAGCGAATAGATGTCGGCCCGCACGTCGGCTTTCGCGCCGGGTTGCAGTTGTTCCGGGGCGATATACCCCGATGTGCCGGCCGGTTGTTTCAGCACGTTGAATGCGTCGCTGTCCGCCAGGCTGAAGTCAATCAGTTTCACGTCGTGCCCATTGTGGGTGACCATGATGTTCGACGGCTTCAGGTCGCGGTGGATGGTTTGCCGGCTGTGCAGGTAGCCCATGGCATCGGCTACCTGTCCCGCCAGCTTGCGGGCCAGCGGTTTCGTGAGGGCGTGCCGTTCGATGAGTTCCTTTAATGTGCAGCCATCCACGCGTTCCATGACGATGGCGGGGCCGAGCAGCCCGATGT
>CALUNJ010000126.1 GCA_944321975.1 uncultured Paraprevotella sp. | reverse complement strand
GTAAAAATCAACAGGAACGCCATCACATCCGATGTCAGCACCCAACTGGTCGTGAACATCGGCAACGATTCATACCCGGTCAGCATCACGGTCAACTCGCAAGAAGTCAGCACCAAGATGAGCGTCACACCCTCCACCCTGAACTTCGGCACCGAATATACCGAATTGCAGTTCACAGTCAAAAACGTGGGCACCGGAGGGACGCTGAATTGGAACATTTCATCCCCCACCAACGCTTGCCTCTCCGTCAGTCCGAAGTCGGGTAGCCTGGCCATCGGTGCCTCGCAGCCCGTCACCGTCAAGCTGGACCGTGCACAGATGACTGCCGACATCCCGGCCGCCTTCATCAATGTTAACACCGAAGGAGGTTCACAGTCCGTCACCGTCACCGCCACCTACACTTCGGGCGGGAGCGGCGATGGAGGCAGCGGAAGCGGCAACAGTGACCAGACCGTGGCGCAAGGCTTATACGTGTATTACAAATTCGATGGCGACTTCAACGACGCCACGGAGAATGCGGTGAACGGCTTCGGACTCAACTCCCCCTCTTTCGTGGAAGGCGTTTCCGCCGGTTCCAAGGCCGTGAAGTTCAGCCGCACCAATGAAAGTGCCTTCGTGGTGCCGCAACCCATCATTGACTCCCGCGAAATGACCATTAGCTTTTGGGGGAAAGACTTCAGCGACGGCGGCATATTCCACATGGTGTCTTCCCATGACAACGAAAGCATGTTCACGCTCAGCATGAGCGGTGGTGCGCTGAAATTCGTTGTGACACGTTACAACAACCAATACCAATATGACGAAACCGGCTCTTTCATGCATCCGGACCTGAGCGATGGGAAGTGGCATCATATCGCGCTCACCAGCGACTTCCATAAGACCACATATAGCACGATTACCACGAACCTATATGTAGATGGACAAGCCGTGGATGTCACCACCGAAGACGCCAACATATTCACCGAAGGCGAAACCTCCAACAACAGTTATGGCAGCGGCACCAAATTCGTAATGGGCGGTGAAATCGACCTTTATTCCTCCAAGTTGAACGCTACGAACATGTCCGTAGATAACTTCCGCGTCTATGATACGCGCCAGCTCTCAGCTGAGGAAATCAAGCAAATCTACGAAGCAGAGAAATAGAATACTGCGATATGAGATTGCTTCGTATTGTCATACTGCTTTGTTGTTCCCTTGCACCAGAAATTGTTCCGGCGCAAGGGAAAAATCGTTTTGAGGACTTCCGCCGGCAAAAGCGGGAAGCTCTGGAGGATTACCGCAACCGCAAACGAGCCGAACTGGAAGCCTTCAGGGCACAAAAGAACAAGGAGTTTGCCGAATACTTGGCGCAATCGTGGAGTTCTTATCGATTACGCAAAGGATTCGACATCACCAAGTCGCCCGACCCTGTGAAACCTACGGTCCGGCCAACCACGCCTCCTGACCAACTGCCGCCTCCGGCTGAACTGCCCGTCAAACAAATCAAAAACTATCCCGTCAAAACACCCACACGTCCGGACGACATTCCGTTGCCCGAACCTAAACCCGGCACAAGCACCAAAACCCGGACATGCTCTTTCTACGGCACAAAGCTCCAAGTCCATATCGGTTCCAAAACCACGCTCAACCTGAATGGATGCAGCGAACGGGACGTGTCGGAAGCGTGGAAACGTCTGTCAGGGCCGGACTACGATCCTCTCCTCGCTGACTGCCAAGACATCAGCAAACAACTTTCGCTCAATGATTGGGGACTGTTCAAACTCACTGAAATTCTGTCGCGTACCGTGATGGAAACAAACAATGAAGCCTATTTGCTGCAAGCCTACCTGTTGTCTCAATTCGGTTACGATGTACGCCTTTGTCGCATAGGGAAAGACCAAATGGGACTTCTCGTGCCTATTAAGCAAACCGTTTGTGGTGTGAGTTACTACAATTTCAACGGCACGGCTTTCTACATTTTCGGGGCACAAGGAAATCCGATAGAAGTGAAAAGCTATGGGAAACCACACGGCAATGCCAAGCGACTCTTGGACCTGAACATGCGGGAAACGCCATCATTGGCTTACCGTCCATCAAACGGCAAGTCCTTTTCCACACCTGACCATGCAGGCATGGACTGTCAAGTGGAGGTCAACCTCAACTTAATGGAATACTATGACCAAATCCCACAAGTCAACGATTGGGGCTATTATGCCTCGCAACCATTGGATTCCCGGTTCGTCCGACAATTTTACCCCACACTGCAGCGCGCTATCGAAGGTAAAAGTACGGTAGAGGCCGCTAACATGCTGCTCAACTTCGTGCAGAAAGCCTTCCAATACCTCACGGACCAACAGCAATTCGGACGGGAAAAATATAACTTCGGGGAAGAAAATTTCTTCTATAAAGCCTGCGATTGTGAAGACCGTTCCGTCTTGTACTTCCACTTGATCCGCGACCTTCTGAATCTGGATGCCGTACTCCTTTATTACCCCAATCATCTGGCTACTGCCGTCCGCTTCCCCTTTCCGATAAAGGGCGATCACGTCATAGTCGGCGGGCAAAGCTATACCGTGTGCGACCCCACGTATATCGGAGCTGACATTGGTATGTGTATGCCCCAATTCAAGGCTGCGTCCGTGGAAATCATAAAAATCAAATAAAAGTAACTATTATAAGACTGAGGGGTTTCACATCTACGAGAAGAACAGCACAAACGTGTGCCGATGTAGATGTAAAACCCCTCAGTCGCTTTGCGACAGCTCCCCTACAACATGATGGAGCATTTATTCAAAATTATCCTATTCTTGCAAGCAGTTGCTTTGGACAGTTTACAAATTGGCCAGTTCGATGAACTTGTCCACGGCAGCGCTCAAGCCGTCGGGATTCTTACCACCGGCTGTGGCAAAGTGGGGCTGTCCGCCGCCTCCGCCCTGGATGAGTTTGGCTGCCTCGCGGATGATCTTGCCGACATTCATGTCGTGCTCCTTCACCATGCTGTCCGATGCGGCGGCAGTCAAGGTCGGCTTGCCTTCATGCACGCTGCCCAGGATGACTAACGCATTTTCCGTTTCATTCCGCAACTGGAAGGCTATGTCCTTGGCGATGTCTGCCGGGAGAGGCATAATGTAGCGATAAACGGTGACTCCATTGATGACTTTGGCATGTTCGATAATGCTCTTTTTTATCTGTACAGCTTTTTCCTTAATGGTTTCCTCCAACTGTTTCTTCAGGTTGCTGTTTTCTTCTATGGCCTTGTGGATGGCACTCTTCACGTCCGGTGCGTTGTTGAACATGGCTCGTAGCTCGTGCGTCAGGTCCTGCATGGCATTGAGCATTTCTTCCACTTTGACGCCCGTAATGGCTTCTATACGGCGCACGCCGGCAGCCACGGAACTTTCGCTCAGGATTTTCATCATGCCGAGGTGTCCCGTAGACTTGGCATGGCAACCACCGCAGAATTCCACGCTGTCGCCAAACTGGACAACGCGTACCCGGTCGCCGTATTTCTCACCGAAAAGTGCGATGGCTCCCAGTTCCTTAGCTTTTTCAATCGGCATGTCACGATGATCCTGCAGGGGCAGGTCTTCACGGATTTTGGCGTTGACCAGCCGTTCTACCTCACGCAACTGTTCATCGGTCACTTTCTGGAAGTGAGAGAAGTCGAAGCGCAAATATTCGGGAGTGACGAGAGAACCTTTCTGTTCTACGTGTGTGCCCAATACGGTGCGCAAGGCTTGGTCGAGCAGGTGGGTACAAGTGTGGTTGGCCTCGCTGGCAGCCCGCAAGTCTGTGTCTACGCAAGCCATGAAGTCGGCTTCGGGATGCTGGGGCAATGTCTTGGCTATGTGTACCGGCAGGTTGTTTTCCCGCTTGGTATCTACAATTTCAATGGTTTCATATTCTGAACAGAGTACACCGCGGTCGCCCACCTGGCCGCCCATTTCGGCATAGAACGGGGTCTTGTCGAGCACAATCTGATAGAACGTCTGTTTCTTCTGTGTCACCTTCCTGTAGCGCAGGATGTGGCATTCATATTCAGTGTAGTCCCAACCCTTGAACTCGGTTTCACCTTCACCCAATACTACCCAGTCGCCGGTTTCAACGGCAGCGGCATTGCGGGCGCGTTCTTTCTGCTTTTGCATTTCGGCGTTGAAGGTCTCCTCGTCTACGCTCATACCGTTTTCACGGCAGATCAGTTCGGTCAGGTCGAGCGGGAAACCATAAGTGTCGAAGAGGGTAAAGGCTTCCTTGCCGTCGATAACCTTCTTGCCGGCGGCGCGGGTGTCGGCCATGACGCGGTCGAGCAGGCGGATACCCGTATCCAAAGTGCGGAGGAAAGAATCTTCTTCTTCTTTCATAACCTTGGTGATAAGCACCTTCTGTGCTTCCAGTTCGGGGTAGGGCTTGCCCATTTCCTGAACCAACACCGGCACCAACTTGTACATGAAAGCCTCCTTTTGTCCCAGGAAGGTGTAGGCATAGCGTACGGCACGGCGCAGGATACGGCGGATGACGTAGCCGGCTTTGGCGTTGCTGGGTAGTTGTCCGTCGGCAATGGAGAAGGCGATGGTACGCAAGTGGTCTGCCACGACACGCATGGCCACATCCTTCTTTGGGTCGTCACCATAGCGGCAGCCTGACAGGTCGCCGATGACCTTGATAATCGGCTGGAACACGTCGGTGTCGTAATTGGAACGTTTGCCCTGCATCACGGCGCAAAGACGTTCGAAGCCCATGCCCGTATCAATGACCTTGGCCGGCAGCGGTTCGAGAGACTGGTCGGCCTTACGGTTGTATTGCATGAACACGAGGTTCCAGATTTCAATGACCAACGGGTTATCCTTGTTCACCAGTTCACGACCGGGGACTTTGGCTTTCTCTTCTTCCGGACGCAGGTCGATGTGGATTTCCGAACAGGGACCACAGGGACCGGTAGCTCCCATTTCCCAGAAGTTGTCGTGCTTGTTGCCGTTGATGATATGATCTTCGGGAAGATACTGCAGCCAATAGCCGGCAGCCTCATTGTCGCGCTCCAGTCCCTCTTCGGGTGAGCCTTCGAATACGGTGGCATAAAGGTTGCGCGGGTCAATCTTGAGGACATCCACCAGATATTCCCATGCCCATCCGATGGCTTCCTTCTTGAAATAGTCGCCGAAGCTCCAGTTGCCGAGCATTTCGAACATGGTGTGGTGGTAAGTGTCGTGCCCGACCTCCTCAAGGTCGTTGTGTTTGCCGCTCACACGAAGACATTTCTGTGAGTCGGTGCAACGTTTGCTGGTAGCGGGGCGGTTGCCGAGTATGATGTCCTTGAATTGGTTCATGCCCGCGTTGGTGAACATCAGCGTCGGGTCGTCTTTGATGACCATTGGCGCAGAGGGCACGATGAGGTGTCCTTTTGACTCGAAGAATTTGACGAACGAGTCACGGATTTCATTTGCAGTCATTTGTTTCTTATTTATGTGTTACTATTTCCAAAAAAGTTTTGCAAAGATAGCCCGTTTTGCCTACTTTTGCAAGTAATTGGCTGGAAACGACTGATAAAAGAATTGAATTATGGCATTGAACCCTAACAAAGAGTTGAAACTTTATTATTCCATCAGCGAGGTGGCGGAAATGTTCGGCGTGTCTGAAACATTG
>CALUNJ010000125.1 GCA_944321975.1 uncultured Paraprevotella sp. | reverse complement strand
AATCCGAAGTTCAATGTTTGTGAGTAGTTTGATACATAGGTAATGCGACAACTCAATGTGTTGGTTCATGGTTCTATGATTTATTGGTTATAAAAGTCGTGTTCACGAGAAACCCATGTTTGACGGATTATGCAACTCAACTTCTCATGGAAAAGGTCAAAAGTTCAATAATGTCAAAGTGTCATTGTATCATTCTACATTTGGGAATTTACAAAATGGTCGAGATGGACGAGAAAGGAATTTCCAGAAAGACCTGATGGTTTTGAATCGTAACTATACAGATACCAGAGGGGAAGCAGTCTCTGCCATTGAAGATGCGGATTTAATCCAACCTTTCATCAAATTGAGGATTAAAAGCATTCGTTTAATGGCATTTAATCAAAGTAGTTTAAGTGCGTTTATAAGCATTCAATCGCACAACTCATAGGTAACTTTATAGGTAACTTCTCGGTTTACGGTAAATAGAAAAACTCCGAAACACTTGATTACTAAGCACTTCGGAGTTTCTTGGGTGGTGCCACCAGGAATCGAACCGGGGACACAAGGATTTTCAGTCCTTTGCTCTACCAACTGAGCTATGGCACCATGTTCCTTTCGTTTTGCGAGTGCAAAGTTAGCGATTTATTCTTTATGTACAAAATAAATGGCGGATTTTTTTAAAAAAAAGATAAAACTACGCTTTCTGTTTCCTTCTATCACATAGGGATTAGCAGAGAGAATAGTTTTATCTGGTTGGTATTAAGTGCTTTGTGCGTTTTCGTCTTAATCCTTCAGTGGATTCCAACCTTGGGCTTTTAGTTCAAATTCGTTGCCGTCGCGAGTGATAAGGGCGCATCCGAGTTCCGGTTTGGTGATGTGTCCGATGAGGCTGATTCCTTTCATTTGGCTGATTTTCTCATGGTCGCCGATGGGAACGGTGAACAACAATTCGTAGTCTTCGCCCCCATTTAGGGCGCATGTGGTGACATTCATATTGAGTTCTTCTGCCATGACGGCTGTTTGGTAATCAAGAGGAATGCGTTCTTCGTAAATGCGGCATCCGACACCACTTTGGGAGCAGATGTGCATAAGTTCGGAACTTAGTCCGTCGGAGACATCTATCATTGCTGTCGGGCGGATTTGTGAAGCGTCAAGTGCTTCGATAATGTCCCGTCGTGCTTCTGGCTTCAGTTGCCGTTCGAGGAGATATTCTTTTCCGCTGAAATCCGGTTGGGCCTGGCGTAGTTCTTCTTCGCGGGAGGCATGCTGGCCGTTGCGTTGGTTTTCGCGTAATTGTTGATTGAATACGGTTTTTTCTCGTTCTAAGAGTTGCAGTCCCATATAGGCGGCTCCTAAATCGCCACTGACGCAGATGAGGTCGGTTTCTTTAGCCCCGTTGCGATAGACCACGTGTCCTTTTTCGGCTTCTCCAATGCATGTGATGCTGATGGCCAGTCCGGTGAGCGACGGGGTGGTGTCGCCGCCCACGATGTCCACACCGTGTGCGTCGCAGGCGATTTGGAGTCCCGCATAGAATTCTTCCATGTCTTCCACGCAAAAGCGTTTGCCGAGGGCCAATGACACCACCATTTGTTTGGGCATGCCATTCATGGCATAGATGTCTGACAGGTTGACCATGGCGGCTTTGTACCCCAAGTGTTTAAGTGGAACGTAGGTCAAATCAAAGTGGATGCCTTCCATGAGCAGGTCGTTGGTGACCAATATTTGTTTTTCGCCTGGATATTGCAACACGGCGCAGTCGTCGCCCACGCCGCGGATTGTGGTGTGGTTTTTGGGATGGATGTTTTCGGTCAGATGTTTGATGAGGCCGAATTCGCCCAATGTGGATATTTCGGTTCTGTTCGTTTCTTGCATTTCGGGTTTCTTTAGGAGCGGTTAACCATCTCGCGCATGATTTCGGCCATGAGCGGTTGTACGGCATCTGCGGCTTTTTGTACTTCTTCATGGCTCACTTCTACGATCTTTCCTTCTACTCCAAGGTCTGTGATGACGCTGATGCCAAAGCATTTGATGCCGCAATGGTTGGCCACGATGACTTCGGGCACGGTGGACATGCCCACAGCGTCTGCTCCCCATGTGCGGAACATCTTGTATTCGGCTGGGGTTTCATAGGTGGGGCCTTGGGTGGCCAAGTAGACGCCTTCTTTCACGCTGATGCCTTTTTCTTTGGCGATGGCTTGGGCTTGACGGATGAGATGGGGGGCATAGGCCTCGTGCATGTCCACGAAGCGGGGGCCGGTGGGGAAGTTTTTGCCTCGTAGCGGGTTTTCCGGAAGCGCGTTGATTTGGTCGGTGATGATCATCAGGTCGCCGATTTCAAAATCCGGGTTTGTGCCTCCTGCCGCGTTGCTGACGAAAAGGGTCTTGATGCCCAGTTCATACATTACGCGGATCGGGAAGGTTACTTCCTGCATGCTATATCCTTCGTAGTAATGGAAGCGTCCCTCCATGGCCATGATGTCTTTTGTGCCCAATTTGCCGAAGATGAGTTGTCCGCAGTGTCCTTCTACTGTGGAGACGGGGAAGTTGGGGATGTTTTTGTAGGGGATGCTGGTGGCGTCTGTGATCTCGTTGGCCAATTTGCCAAGTCCGGTTCCCAGGATGATGGCGGTGTCAGGACGGGTGGTCATCCTGTCTTTTAGCCAGGATGCTGTTTCTTGAATTTTTGTGTACATAGTTTGTTATGGTTTCGTTAAATGTTTTTTGTTGATTGCGCAATATTTCAATTTCCACGGGCAGCACGAAAAGTGCTTTCTTGACCTTTTCGCTTAGTCCTTGAAGGGTTTTCAGGCGGGCGGCGTCTTTTTCGGTGGTCACGATGAGGCTTCCTGCCAGGCTCGCATAGGTCTCGTTGATGAGTTTCACGTCGCCGGGCGTGAAGTCGTGATGGTCGCTGAATGTGAGCGGGACGATGTCGGCGCCATGATGTTCGAGGTCCATTTTCATTTGTTCCGGTGAGGCTATGCCTGTGAGGAGCAGGAGTTTCCCCTGGTGTTTCAAACTGCCGAGCGGGAGGGTGTCTGTCCCGAACAAGGCTTTCAGGTTGCCGTATTTCAGCGTGGAGAAATAGAGTGCCTGATAAGGGAAGAGTTTCAGGTTTTTCTTGATGACCCGGAATCCCATGGGCTTGATGTCGGGCGGGCATTTTGTGACGATGACGATGTTCGCACGGTCTTTTCCTGCTTGTGGTTCTCTTAGCCGGCCTGCCGGCAGCAACTTGTCGTCGCAGATCAGCCGGTGATAGTCC
This sequence comes from uncultured Paraprevotella sp., assembly GCA_944321975.1. GTDB lineage: Bacteria > Bacteroidota > Bacteroidia > Bacteroidales > Bacteroidaceae > Paraprevotella. Next base: position 2,505 of record CALUNJ010000125.1, on the reverse strand, counting down.
ACCAGGAGAATGTTGAGTCCGGGCTTCACGTAGCGGTGTTGGAAGGCGTCGTCCAGGAGGACGACGCCTGTGCCCGGAGCTGTTTGCCCGTCGCAGAGTTTTTCGATGCCATGCCGTCGGTCTTTGTCTACGGCGACATAGATGTTTGGGAATTTTTCTTTCATCTGGAAGGGTTCATCCCCGATGTTTTGCATGGGGGTGTCGGCGGTGGCCAGGACGAATCCTTTTGATTTTCGTTTATATCCTCTGCTCAGTACGGCAACTTTGACGCGTTTCTCCAGCAGGCGGATGAGGTATTCCGTGTGGGGGGTCTTGCCTGTGCCGCCCACGGTGATGTTGCCCACGGAGATGACGGGAATGTCATAGCTTTTTGATTTCAGGATGTTGGTGTCAAAAAGCCAGTTCCTTATTCTTACTCCGATTCCGTAAAGCCAGGCTATCGGCAGGAGCCATTCTCTTATTTTGATTAAATCTCCCTCCATGCGTTTTTTCAGTTGGTTAAGTTGGGGTAATAGGGCAGTCTTGCTTGTATGCCGCTCATTTGGCGGATTTGTACCAGGTTGGTGAGCGGTACGTAATATGTGCCGAATGTTTCTTGCAAGGTTGAATTCAGGTAGTCTTTTCTGGAGTTGTCGAACAGGTTTTCATACCAAGGCGCGGGGAGAGGGCTGCTCACGGTATGGTATTTTTTTATTTGGGCCAGTTCGGCCGCTTTTGCTACGGCCGCTTGCAGGTTCCCGATGGTGTCCACCAGGCCGATGCGGACCGCTTGTCGTCCGGTCCACACTCTTCCTTCAGCTATTTCTTGGACTTCGTGGATGTCGATGTCCCGCCCTTCGGCTACTCGTGCCGTGAAGAGTTGGTAGCCTTTTTGGATGTAGTTCTGCATGATTTGGGCTTCCGAGGTGTTGAATGGCCTGGCGATGGTGCCGAAGTCGGCATGCCGGTTGGTCTTCACCACGTCGAAATGCAGGCCGAGTTTGTCGGTCAGCAGTTGGCTGGCATCGGGGATGAGGCCGAAAATGCCGATGCTCCCCGTCAGCGTGGTCGGTTCGGCCACGATGTAGTCGGCCGCGCAGGCCATGTAATATCCTCCCGATGCGGCCATTCCTCCCATGGAGGCCACCACGGGCTTGGTGGCTTTTAACAGTTTTACTTCGTGCCAAATCTGTTCCGAGGCATAAGCGCTTCCGCCTCCCGAGTTCACTCGCAACACCACGGCCTTCACGCTTGGGTCTTCCCGCAGTTTTTTCAGTTCGCGGCAGGTGCTTTCCGTGTCGATGACATGGTCGCTCCATTCGCTCTTGCGGTCCACTATGTCTCCGTAGGCATAGTAGATGGCAATTTTCTCTCCTTCTTTCGGGGCGTTGAAGGCTGTGGTGGCCATGTCCTTGATGCTGACGAGAGGCAGCGTGCCTTTCTTTTTTCCTGTGGCTTTCCGCAGCATTTCGCTGACCCCGTCCATGTAGGATAGGGTGTCCACCAGCCCCATTTCTTTCATTTCTTGCGCGGGGCGGAAGGCGGTCATGCTGTCGGCATAGGCGTTGAGGCGTGCCGGGGGGATCTTTCTGGATTGTGAGACGTCGGCCAGCATGGTTTGCCAGATGTCGTTCAGGTAAGATGTGATTTGCTCGCGGTTGGCGTCGCTCATTTCCGTGCCGGTGAATGGCTCCACGGCAGATTTGTAGCTGCCCACTTTGAACACTTGTACCTTAACCCCGATTTTTTCCAACAAGTCTTTGTAGAAGACAGGTTGCGAGGACATTCCGCACCAAGTCAGTTGCCCTTGTGGGTTCAGCACGATCTTGTCGGCCACGCTACATATATAATAACACCCTTGGGTGTAGAAGTCGCCATAAGCGATGATGGGTTTTCCGCTTTGTTTGAAGTCGTTGAGGCATTCGCGTATTTCTTGGAGCATGGCGGGGGTGGCTCCCGACAAAGCTTGGGCTTCAAGGTAAATGCCTTTGATGTCGGGGTCGGTTTTGGCTGCTTGAATGGCTGTCATGACTTCCTTTTGGCTTAACACGGGGTAACTTTGGCCAAACAGTTCGCCGAAAGGGTCTTCAGGGGCATCTTCTTGTAAAATGCCATTTAGGGTTAGCCGTAACATGGAATGTGGCTGTATGGCGGGAGTGTTGTTTTCCATGCCCATCATGCCGGCTATGGCCAGTATGGCTAATGCGAAGGCCAGAATGCCGGCCAAAAATAGTCCGCATAAGGTGGCCAAGGTATATTTGACGAAATCTTTCATATAACGTGATGACGTTTGGGAAAAAGGACATATTTATGCAAATATACGATAATATGCAGAAATAATGCTTATTATACCTTATAATAATACTTAAATGGGTGGCTTTGGGGCTTTTTGGGGGGTGCATGTTTGCCCATGGGGGCTTCCCGTGCTGTCTTTTGGCCTGTATGTCTCGGGGATATTCCGCTTCTTCCCGTGGGGTGATCGTTCAAAGCGATTGCCGTCAATTTATTAAAGGTGGGTTCCTTAAA
>CALUNJ010000124.1 GCA_944321975.1 uncultured Paraprevotella sp. | reverse complement strand
ATTGTGTCCAATTGCATCAGATAAGGGGGGAAACAGGGGTAAGGGAAGCCCTGGCAAACCGCATTTTCCACGGATTTATGCCTTTTAAGGCTCTTCTTTAGCTTGATCTCTATCAGACCGAAAATCAAGCGAGGTTTTGCAGAGGTCTCATGTTACCGTTCCTGCCTTGCATTGGCAGACGCACACGGACTGGCAAGCATCGCCTTTTGCTGCATATCCACGAGAGAGTTCGGCTTTCCACAGGAACGGGCGGCACAAATAGCGGTGGAAACAGTGAAGGATTGCCTTAAAACGGCTTCTTATATTCAGACGGTCGTATTCAATGTATTCAAAGATGAGGATTTATCCATTTATAGAGGACTTTTGCCATAAGGCGATTGTAAAAGAAAGCTATGAGAGCAGGTTGCTCAGACTGCGCAACGCTCTTGACCGTGCGGATTACGTAGTCATCGGTGCAGGAGCCGGGCTTTCGGCTGCGGCAGGTATTACATATAGCGGAAAGCGTTTCACGGACAACTTCACGGACTTCATAGCGAAATACGGCCTGACAGATATGTATTTCTCTGCGTTTTATCCATTCAAGACGGAGGAGGAACGGTGGACGTATTGGGCAAGGCACATCCTCATGAACCGCTACAATATGCTTGCAACTGATTTATACCGTCTGTTGCTCAATGCCGTAAAGGGGAAAGACTATTTTGTAATAACCACCAATGTGGACGGGCAGTTTGAAAAGTCCGGCTTTGACAAGGAACGCATTTTTGCCGTGCAAGGTGATTATGCTTACCTTCAATGTGCTGATGGATGCCATGAGAAGCTGTACTACAATGAAAATCTCGTCAGGAAAATGGTGCGGCAGACAACGGATTGCCGCATCCCATCCGGGCTTGTTCCACATTGCCCGGTGTGTGGCGGAAAAATGGATGTACATGTACGGAAAGACCGTTATTTTGTGCAGGATAACCAATGGTACGCAAGCTATGAACGCTATCAGGACTATATGGAAAAGGTTTGCGATGGCAATGTGCTTCTGTTGGAACTCGGCGTAGGCTATAATACTCCGACCATCATCCGTTTCCCTTTCGAGCGGCTGGCGGCTCAAAGGAAAAACATCACATTGGTGCGCATCAATAAAGATTATCCCGATGCACAAAACCGAATGACTAATTGGGTCTCCTTTGACGAAAATATCGGTTCAATCCTGTCTGACATCGGCACATAAAATTAGATTTGTGTTTTCTCTTTCTCTTTAATTTTATTTTTGTACCTTTGCACAGAGTTGTTTGACAGAAATACACCGCATTTCACGGAATTTGCGACCGTTGCCAAGTCATTACCTCATCCTATGAGAAAAGCTCACAAGTGGCTTATTTCTAATATATTCCTGTTATCATATCGATTTTTTTTGTAAAAAAGTCAACTGAATCATTGTGACTTGAGGGGACTTTTTGTATCTTTCGGCGTTTCTCTGGATGAAGAATTGAGATGGAGCATACAAGCGACAAAGGCCATGTCCAAGGGGCACCGATGGGCGGAGCTGTCATTCATGGGAAGTTTTAAATTATACAGCTATTTATGTGGGTCATACATCCTAATGATAAGACTACGGTTATGCTTTCCGCCCTCTATGAAGGGGTGGGGCATGTTCGCATAGACCAAAGTTGCGGCTGCCACAAGCTGGGCCGCCTTTTGCAACATATCCCCCAGGATGAGCGTGTCATGTTGTTGGGCCACGGTTCAGACAAAGGGCGGTTCTCGCGCAAAGATGACAGCCGGGACGTGTTTGACCGTTTAATGGTGTTTCATCCTCATGCTTGCCATCTTCGGCGGCATGGCGGAAATCTTGTGGCGGTGTGGTGCCATGCCGACCTTTTTGCCAGGCCCGAAGGGTTGCGCGGGTTGTTCTCCAGGATGATTGTCACAGAAATGAGCGAGGCTCTCCTTTATAATATAGCGACCACTCAAGGGGAGTTGGATCGGGAAAACATGAAATTGGCACAACGTCTGCGGGCATTGCTGGACGAGAATGTCCTTTTGCAGACTTCCCTTCGCGGATGGCGGAACTGGACGATGCCCATGCGCCGTTGACCACATTCAACTGCTCCCCTTTTTACTATTTGTAAGAAACGATGAAGATAAGGAATCTTTTCCGGGCGTTGTACGAACAGTTGGTTCGTCCCGGTGCGTGGCGCAATGTCTTTGTCACGCACAATGCCTTTGGCATATTCAGCAAATACAGTCATATTTCGAGAAGGAGCGGGCAGCCTAAAATCGCCTATCCGTCCAAAGCGGCGGCACGAAAGGCGGCCGAGGCGATGGGGCGGAAACACGGCGTGCATTTTTCTGTGTACAAATGTGCCTGGTGCGACGGATGGCATGTGGGAAAGAACGCACAGAACAAGGCCGTCCGCAGTAAGGACGCTGTTGCCGGCACATTCGTGAACTGCTCCAATGCGATATACGAGAATCTGAGTTCCCTCCCGATTGCCGATCTTGCTCCCGTATATGCAGGTGGCGTGAGGGGAAGGACGCTGTCGGGACGCGGCGGCCGGCAGATGCTCGGCAAGGTGCGCGATGCCGGGGTGCGCGTGGTCATTGATTTGCGCACGCAAGACCATACCTGCCGTTTTGACCGGGAGGTAGCCGAGGCGGGGCTGGAGTATTTCCACTTGCCGATAGACCGGCAGAAGACGGATGTGCATGAAATCATTGCCGCTTTGCCCAAACTGTTCGCGTTGTTGGACGAGGGGGATTTTTATATGGCCTGTGCCATGGGGCTGCACCGCACGGACATCGCCATTGCCTTGTATTACGTGTTTCATCCTTCAGTGCCTTGTGAGAATGTCCCCGAAATGCGCGGGCACCGTAAAAACGGCCAGTTCAGGTGTGAGGACATCGCCGCGCGGCTGAACTGTGTCATGCGGAGTCTGACGCCGGAAGAATTTGCCTTGCTCGGATTGCCTTCGGATTATGAGACGGAATTCTGCCGAAGGAAGCAATTGTTGTTTGAACGGAACCGGAATTTCCAAAAGGAATAAATACCCCTGACGATGAAAAAGGTCATATTGGCGGCAGCCCTGGCCGGTGGGGCACTTTGGGCATGCCACGAGGCCGGGCGCCCAGGCTTGGTGGAAGGAGCGGGCAGCGAAGAGATTTTCATAAAACGGGTCATGGGCGACACCGCCACGTTGTCGCAGGATCTGACATGGGACGCAGCCCGTGCGGGCGTGGACTATGTGGAATCGCCCGATGGCAGCATCCGGGTGTATCGCTGGATTTCCGGGGGAGGCACATGCGCTTTCTGGACCACGGTGACCCAATATCGTGACACGAAAGGCCGGGTGAGGTGCTTTTACGGGCTGCCACTCTTCGGCAACGATTCGTTGTTGACCGTCACAGACATCCTGATGGCCGATCGTCCTGGCAAACCGCCTGTTTACTTGTTTTGTTTTTATTGCAAGGCTTCCAGCACGGAGGGGTACAACGACTTATATCCGGCTGTCCTGCAGACCGATACTTTTGCGCTCGGGCCGAAGTTTGAGCGGGACGGCGAAACAACGGAATCCGTGGGCATCGGTTATGATATTCCCGATTGGTATTTCCGTGCCAATGACGGGGAGGGGTGGGAGTGGATGTGTGCCTACCTTCCGGACAGAAATTGGCTCTATGTGCCGGTGGCCGATGAGGATATGAGATTGACCGGCCGCCATGACGTGTATGCGTTTGACGGGCGATGTTTTCGTTACATCGGTGTCCGCGCTCCTTATTACCTGCATGCTTCCTTGCATGATTTTGCATTTATGGAGAAGGTGCTCGAGACCGATCGGCATCTGGTGAGAGTGGACCGGATGCGTGACGGCACTTTCCGGATGGCCTTGTGGAACGCGCCCGACACGGCAAGGCAGTCCGACGAGCCGGTGTGGGTCGTCGGTGGAGGGTTTTTCGACTCCCTTGCCGGAAAGTATGTGTTTCCTGTGGCGAAAGACCTGCAATATGAATGCCGGGACTTGAGTTTTTCGGGTTTGCGGATGACTTATAGGGGAAAAACGGTGTTTGCGGAAGACAGCCGGGAGATGTTCAACCGGTACAAAAAGGAGCTTGAAGGTTCGTTCCCCCAAATGGACGGCATGCTGCAGGACTATGCGGCTCCGTTGCTTGTCCACCTCACCGAGCGTCATGTGCTGCGGGTGGACTCCATGACCGACGGGTGTTTCCGTTTGGCTGCATGGACCAGGGCGGGAGCGGTCGATGGTATGCGTCCTGAGCGGGTTCTCAGGAGCCGTTACAAGACGGAGGGATGCTATGTGTTCAATGGCGGCGGTTTTCAATACGTTGTGCCGATCAGCGGCACGGATTATTTTTGTGTTTACAAGGGGAATACGCTCTTGAGCGGCGAGAGGATCGTTCAGACTTATTTCCCGGAAGAGATAGAAAGGCTTGGCAAGAATGAAAGGAAGGGTTGAGAATATGGTAATTGTAAATCATGTAGCCCCCTCCGGATGGGGGTGTCGGACGAAGGTCCGGAGCGGAAACGTGTCGGTTGCCGTGGTGCAGGCTGTGGCGGGAACATCATGGTTTTGTTTTATTCGATTGGTAGGGTCATGTTCAGCATAGCTTTTGTCTGCACAGGAAATGCCTGTCGTTCTCCGTTTGCGGAGTGTGTCATGCGCCGCATGTTGGAAGAAAGCGGCATGAGCGGCGTGAACGTGTGTTCCATGGGGACGTTGGACTGGGGGAAGAATCCTCGCGATGCGGATATGCGGCAAGTTGCGGAAGAAATGGGGTATGCCCTGACCGGAACGACTACTTCCATGACCCGCGAGGCCTTGTTCGCGGCGGATTTGGTCATCGTGTTTGAGGCAAGACAGCGCGATGCCGTCACCCGTGTGCTGGATTATAGCCATTGGGACAGGATTGTGCTTTTTGACCGGGTGGCTTTCGGTAGGGATGGAGAGGTGGAAGACCCGTGTGGGCAAAGGGCGGATGTATATCGGGCTGTGGCTGCGCATATAGAGGAGGGGTGCCGCAGTCTGGTTCGTGAGTGGCAGGAACGTCCGCCAAAGATTGAGTGAAACAAAAAGGGAAAGCCCCAAAAAGGAATCCGGCTGAATCACAATGAATCAGCCGGATTCTTCTTGGTCAGTCTTTCCTTTTTTTTAGTTTCGGAAGGTCAATCCTTCGCTTCCGCCATCCACCACGATGGGTTTCGTGCGGTCTATGTTCTGCGCCAGCATGGTCTTCGACAAGTCGTTCAGCAGATAGCGTTGGATGGCCCGCTTGACAGGCCGTGCGCCAAATTCCGGATCGAAACCAGCCTGAGCCAGGAAGCCGATGGCCGCATCGGTCAGCTGCAAGGTCACTCCGTTGCCTTCGAGCATTTTGGTGATTCCTGCAATCTGCAGGCGAACCACTTGTTTGATTTGTTCCTGGGTCAGCGGCAAGAACATGATGGTTTCGTCAATACGGTTGAGGAATTCCGGACGGATGGTCTTCTTCAACATCTCCAGCACACCCTTCTTGGTGTCCTCAATGAGAGCCTCGCGGGCTGTCGGACTGGTGGCCGGGGTCAGTTTCTCGAACTGGCTTTGGATGTAGCCGCTTCCCAAGTTGCTCGTCATGATGATGATGGTGTTTTTGAAGTTCACGGTGCGTCCCTTGTTGTCTGTCAGCCGCCCGTCGTCCAACACCTGCAACAGGATGTTGAACACGTCCGGATGGGCTTTTTCGATTTCATCGAACAGCACGACCGAGTAAGGTTTCCGGCGCACGGCTTCCGTCAGCTGTCCGCCTTCGTCGTAGCCCACGTAGCCCGGAGGCGCTCCGATGAGCCGGCTCACGCTGAACTTCTCCTGATACTCCGACATGTC
>CALUNJ010000123.1 GCA_944321975.1 uncultured Paraprevotella sp. | reverse complement strand
CCACCCTCGGCAGGTCGAGGCGGTGAAGGCCTGCTTTGACGACCCGCAGACACAGATCGCCACGCTGGCCAGGCCCTTCAAGGCGGCCGACGGCTTCGAGGCCCTGGCAAACGCCAATTCCCCCAAAGTGGTGGTCAACCGCCGCATGCAGGCCTTGTATTTCAGCCGTTCCGTCATCCCTTTTCAAAGGAACAAAGACAAGGCGGAGTGGCTCTCGGGGCACACCTATTACAAGCACGTGGGGCTTTACGCCTACCGGGCAGGCGTGTTGAAGGAAATCGCCGCGCTGCCCCAGTCCGCACTTGAGGTCGCCGAGTCGTTAGAACAATTGAGATGGCTGGAAAACGGCTATGTCATCAAGGTGGCCACCTGCGAGGCGGAAACCATCGGCATTGACACGCCGGAAGACCTGGAGCGGGCCGAAAAGTTCCTGGCCAGGCAGGAAGGGGGGGGCGGCGCTGGCATGCACAAGACAAACCATTGACGATGAAACTGGCATTTGAGATTTTGGGCCTGATGCTTTTGTGGCCTTTGTGCCCTGCATGGGGCCAGGAGATAAAGATAGGGAACTACACGTTCAAGGACGGCGCGGAGTACCAGGGCGAGCTGTTCCGGGGAAAGCCTTGCGGCAAGGGGGTGACTCGCTTCGGGAACGGCGACGTCTACGAAGGGGAATACGTGAAGGGGAAGCGCCAGGGGCACGGCGTCTACACTTTCCCCGACGGGGAGAAATATGAAGGCGAGTGGTTCCAGGACCAGCAGCACGGGCACGGCACCTACTATTTCATGAACGACAACAAGTATGACGGCATGTGGTTCCGCGACTTCCAGCAGGGGCAAGGCACCATGTATTATTACAATGGCGACGTGTACGAAGGCAACTGGGAGGAAGACCGGCGGGAGGGCTACGGCGAATACAGGTATGCCAACGGCGCTTCCTACCGGGGCGAATGGAGCAACGACCAGAAAAACGGCGAAGGTGTCTTTGACTGGAACGACGGCTCCTGGTATGACGGCATGTGGAAGGACAACCAGCGCAACGGGAAGGGGACCTTCAACTACGCCGACGGGGACAGCTATTCCGGGGAGTGGGTGGACGACGTGCAGCACGGGAAAGGCGTCTACAAGTTCCACAACGGCGACGTCTATGAAGGGGAATACGTGCAAGGCCGGCGCACGGGGGAGGGAATCTTCACGTTTGCCAACGGCAACCGCTATGTAGGCCATTTCAAGGACGGCGCGCAGGACGGGCAGGGCACTTTCACCTGGCACAACGGCGCGTCTTATTCCGGCACGTGGAAAGCCAACAGGCGGGACGGGCAGGGGAAGTACGTGTGGAGCAACGGCGACGTGTACGAAGGAGGATGGAAGGACGGCCTGATGGACGGCGAGGGCATCCTGCGCATGAGCGACGGGACCAAGTTCAAGGGCACGTTCAGGAACGGCGAGAAAAACGGCTTCGGCATCATGGTGGACGCCGACGGCACCCGCTTCGAGGGCCATTTCACGGACAATGAGAAAGACGGGCCGTTCGTCCTGAAGGACGCCGACGGCCATGTGACCCAGAAAGGGGAATACAGCCACGGGGTCATCGTGAGGAAGGAGGAATGAGAAATGAGCGGGATGGACTTGGACTTGGAAAAGCTGACCGGGGAAGTGAAACGCGTGGCCGTGGAAGCCGGGCGGTTCCTGCGGGAGGAACGCCTCTCTTTCGACCCGTCCAGGGTGGAACAGAAGGCGGCGCACGACTACGTGTCGTATGTGGACAAGGAGTCTGAGCGGCGCATCGTGGCGCGGTTGCGCGAGTTGCTGCCCGAGGCCGGCTTCGTCACCGAGGAAGGGACCGCGCCGCCCTCGGGGGAGGGGCTCTGCTGGGTGGTCGACCCGCTGGACGGGACCACCAACTACATCCACGGCCACACGCCTTATTGCGTCAGCATCGCCCTGCGCGGCCGGGGCGGGATATTGCTGGGCGTGGTCTACGAGTGCGGGCGCGATGAATTGTTCTGGGCGCACGAAGGGGGAAAGGCTTATTTGAACGGCAAGGAGATCCACGTCAGCGGCGAGGCTTTGCTGGACCAGTCGTTCATCGAGCTGGGCTTCCCTTACAAGGCGGAGGCCTACCGCGGGTTCGCCCTGGGGCTGGTCCGCGACCTTTACGGGCACGTGGGAGGCCTGCGCCTGGCGGGGGCCGCCGCGGCGGAAACCTGCTATGTCGCGGCCGGGCGTTTCGAAGCCCGCATCGAAGCCTTCATCGGCCCTTGGGACATTGCGGCCGGCGCGGTCATCCTGAAGCAGGCCGGGGGGATGATGACTGACTTCAGCGGCAACCCGGACTGCCTGGACGCGAAAGAAGTGTTCGCCTCGAACGGGCTGGTGCACAGGGACATCCTGGATGTCCTGGGAAAGCACAAGCACCTGCTGGGCGGGGAATGACGGAAGCCGGAAGGACATGACCGTTGGATACTGAAAGTTTGAGCACATGATTGCCGGCGAACTGGTTCATTTGAAAGGCTATGCGGGTCTGCATCCGGCGACAGGGGCCGTGGCCCGCTTCCCGGAGGCGGGGCTGCCGGTCCGACTCCGGGGGGGGGAGGGCGCGCCCGAGACCCCGTATGGGAAAAGGAAATATGATTGTCACACCTTAATTCTATAATTTATGGCAAAAAGAGCAGTAAAACCTACAGCGAAGACTTTGGGCATCGTCAAGAACGACCCGTGGCTGAAAGACTACGAGCCGGCCATCGCCGGGCGCCACCGGCACGCGATGGACAAGATGGACGAACTGACCCGGGGCGGGAAAAGCAGCCTGGCGGATTTCGCCACGGGATATTTGTATTTCGGCCTGCACCGCACGGCCACGGGGTGGGTGTTCCGCGAATGGGCGCCGAACGCCACGGAAATTTACCTGGTCGGGGACTTCAACAATTGGCAGGAGAGCCCGAAATATAAATTGAAAAGGCTGAAGAATAGCGGGAACTGGGAGATAAAATTGCGTGCGGGAGCATTGAAGCACGGCGATTTGTACAAATTGAAGGTGCACTGGGACGGCGGCTGCGGCGAACGCATCCCGGCATGGTGCCGGCGGGTGGTGCAGGACGACGCCACGAAGATATTCAGCGCGCAGGTCTGGGACCCGGAAACTCCCTATGTGTGGAAGAAAAAGACGTTCCGCCCCGACGTGTCCCCGCTGATGATCTACGAATGCCACATCGGCATGGCGCAAGACGCGGAGAAGGTGGGCACGTACGACGAGTTCCGCGAGAACGTGCTGCCGCGCATCGCGGCCGACGGCTACAACTGCATCCAGATCATGGCCATCCAGGAACATCCTTACTACGGGAGCTTCGGCTATCATGTGTCGAGCTTCTTCGCGGCTTCCAGCCGCTTCGGGACCCCGGAGGAATTGAAACGGCTGATCGACGAGGCGCACAAGATGGGAATCGCCGTCATCATGGACATCGTGCATTCCCATGCGGTGAAGAACGAGGTGGAAGGCCTGGGAAACTTTGCCGGAGACCCCTGCCAGTATTTTTATCCGGGCGGCCGCCGCGAACATCCGGCGTGGGACAGCCTTTGCTTTGATTATGGCAAGAACGAAGTGCTCCATTTCCTGCTTTCCAACTGCAAGTTCTGGCTGGACGAATATCATTTTGACGGTTTCCGCTTCGACGGCGTGACCTCCATGCTCTATTACAGCCACGGACTGGGCGAGGCTTTCTGCAACTACGGCGACTATTTCAACGGGCACGAGGACGACAACGCGATTTGTTACCTGACATTGGCCAACAAGCTGATCCATGAAGTGAACCCGAAAGCCATCACCATAGCCGAGGAAGTGAGCGGCATGCCGGGGCTTGCGGCGCCGTTCGAGAGCGGCGGGTACGGGTTCGACTACCGCATGGCGATGAACATCCCCGACTATTGGATCAAGATCATCAAGGAAAAGAAGGACGAGGACTGGAAACCCAGCAGCATGTTCTGGGAAGTGACCAACCGCCGGGCGGATGAAAAGACGATTTCCTACTGCGAGAGCCACGACCAGGCATTGGTGGGCGACAAGACGATCATCTTCCGCTTGATTGACGCCGACATGTATTGGCACTTCAAGAAGGGAGACGAGAATTACGCCGCGGAGCGGGGCATCGCCCTTCACAAGATGATCCGGTTGCTCACGGCGTCCACCATCAACGGGGGCTATCTTAACTTCATGGGGAACGAGTTCGGCCATCCGGAGTGGATAGACTTCCCGCGCGAGGGAAATGGCTGGAGTTACAAATATGCCCGCAGGCAATGGAACCTGGTAGACAACAAGGAACTGTGCTACCATTACTTAGGTGATTTCGACAAGGCAATGGTGCATTTGCTCCGTTCCAGAAAGAACATACAAAAGACGCCGGTGACCGAAATCTGGCATAACGATGGCGACCAGGTGCTGGCCTATAGCCGGGGCGACCTGCTGTTCGTGTTCAACTTCAGCTACGGCCGCTCCTTCACCGACTACGGGTTCATGGTGCCCCAGGGGGCCTACGACGTGGCCTTGAACACTGACGCCACTGATTTTGGCGGCCACGGGCTGAACGACGACACCGTGCGCCACCTGACCATTTACGACCAGTTGCTGGCAAAAGACGGGAAAGGATGGCTCAAATTGTATTTGCCCGCGCGCTCGGCCATGGTGCTGCGCAAGGCTGCGGAATAACGGCGGCCGGAGGAGCCTGGATTCGAACCATATAAAATTGACTCAAGACAGAAATGTACAATTCAACTCCGATAAAGGGAACCGGGCGCGCCGTCTCATGGGTGTGCGGTTCCCTTTTTACCATTTTCTCCGTGCTGTACCTTTATTTCATGCAGTCCGACTTGCTGGCCACGGCACAACACCTGCTCTCGCAAGGGAAAACGTCGTATTCCCCGCTTTGGGGAACGGCCGTGATCACTCTCGTGCTCTTGTTGCCGCCGGGCATGTTTCACCGGCTGTTCCATTTCCCCGCGCGCTTCCGCGCGCTGTCCTATTTCCCTTCCTGCTTATTGCTGGGCATGCTCACTTCGGGGGTCCCGGGAGGAGGATGGGAAGTGCGTTGGGCGATCGACTGGTGGCTGGCCGGCGCGGCTTTGTTGCTCTATCTTGCGCTGATTTGGGTCGTGCTGCATTTTCCGGATGTGAAAAAGGGCGGGCCGAACTTCTTTTCTTATCTTTGGCCCAACCTGGGCATATTGTTCCTTTCCTTTGCCGTGGCCGGAAGCGTCGCGGAGACAACCGATGTCTACCACTACCGGCTTAAGGCTGAAAGGATGATCTCCATGGGCCGGGACGCCGAAGCACTGGAAGTGGGCAGGAAGTCGCTGGATGCAGACCGCAGCCTGACCGCCATGCGGGCCTTCGCGCTCGACCGCATGGGGAAACTTGGCGAGAGGCTGTTTGAATACCCGCAATATTCGGGCAGCGAGGGGCTTGTGCCGGAGCGTTCGGACACGGCCTATGCGCACGGGTGGGCGAACCTGTTGTACAGGCATCTGGGCGGGAAGCCCGGCAAGGTGAAGTCCGTCACGCAATTCCTCGAAAGGTTGTCCGGGTTGCCTTCCGCGACTTCATCCGTGGCCGATTATTTGCTATGCGCCTACTTGTTGGACAAGAACCTCGACGCCTTTGCGGCCGCCCTCCCGAAGTATTACGCCATTGATGAAAACCTGCCCTTGCACTACAAGGAGGCCGTCGTGCTGTACGACCGTTTGCACACGGCGCCGTCCGTGCTGTACAGGGACGCGGCCGTGGAGACCAATTTGAATGACTTTGTCCGCCATGGGGCACAATACCGCCATCCGGTGGAGCGTGCCAACCAATGCCGCCGGATGTACGGGCACACTTATTGGTGGTATTATTATTACCAGCCCTTGGAATAAGCCGGGAGCCCGCCGCCGCCCAGCGGCACTTGCGGCCGG
>CALUNJ010000122.1 GCA_944321975.1 uncultured Paraprevotella sp. | reverse complement strand
CCATCGCACGGCGCACCGACAGCACGGCGCAACAACGCAACGAAGTGGCGCGCCGGCTCTACCTGCAAGGCAAGTCCACCGTGCTCGACTGGAACGCCTCGGTGTCGGAAAAGGATGCCGCCCGGCGCAGCTACATCCAAGCCCTGCAACAGTTTTGGGCTCTCTACTACGGCCTGCGCAGCCTGACACAGTATGACTTCGCCCGGCAGCAACCCCTCTCCCATACCTTACCCGAACCCTAAAAACTTATCGTCATGGACATACCTTTAAAGAAACGCCCCTGGTTCATCCGCTACCGCTACTACCTGTTGGCCGCCCTGGCCTTCATCGCCCTGCTGGGCTATGCCGCCACGCTGGCTCTCGGCCCGCGAAAGTTCCGCGTGGACAAGGAGAACGTGCAGATTGCCGAAGTCCGGCACACCGACTTCCTGGAATACGTGGACGTGGAAGGCATCGTGCATCCCATCATGACCGTGCAGGTGAATAGCCTGGAGGGCGGCAGCGTGGCCCGCATCGTGGGCGAGGAAGGCGACATGGTGCAGCCCGGCGACACCCTGCTCGTCCTGGAGAACCCGCAGGTGGAACGCAACATCGCCGACAAACTGGGCGAACTGGAAAAACAGCGCATCGAACACCGCCGCCAGCTGTTGGAAATCGACCGCAACCGGCTCACCCTGCAACAACAAAGCCTGCAGGCGGAATACGAACTGAAGCGGTTGGAGAAAAGCTACGCCCTGAACCGCGAAGAGTATGAGATGGGCATCAAGAGCAAGGCCGAGCTGGAGGTGGCGGCCGACGAATACGCCTACAAGACGCGCACCACCCGGCTGCAACGGCAAAACCTGCACCACGACTCGGTCATGGGAACCATCCAGCGCGAACTGCTGCTGCGCGACATGGCCCGCGAAGAGGAGGCTTTCCGCCGCGAAGCCCGCCGCATGGAAGACCTGGTGGTCCGCGCCCCGGTGGCCGGGCAGCTGAGCCTGACCGACATCGTGCCGGGACAACAGATCAGCGCCGGGCAGCGGGTGGGCGACGTGAAGGTGCTCGACCGCTTCAAGATCCATGCCGCGCTGAGCGAATACTACGTGGACCGCATCACGGCCGGACTGCCCGCCTCGCTGCAATACCAGGAGCGGCGTTACCCGCTGAAGGTGGCCAAGGTGTGGCCGGAAGTGAAGGACCGCAGCTTCGAGGTCGACCTGGTGTTCACCGACTCCGTGCCGGACAACGTGCGGCTGGGCAAGAGCTACCGCCTGCAAATCGAGCTGGGACAACCCGAAAAGACCTTAGTGGTGCCACGCGGCAACTTCTACGCCGTGACCGGCGGACGCTGGATTTTCAAACTGGACACCGACGGCACGCGGGCCTACCGGACGGACATCGGCATCGGCCGCCAGAACCCGCGCCAATACGAACTGCTGGAAGGATTGCAGGCCGGCGACCGCGTGCTCGTCACGGGCTACCAGTCGTTTGGCGACGTGGAGGAAATCGTGCTGGAATAAAATCCATTCAGACAAAATACACCTATTTATATATATGATCACCCACTACTTGAAAATCGCCTGGCGCAACCTGTGGAAGTACAAGGTGCAAAGCGTCGTCAGCATGACCGGCCTGGCCGTCTGCGTGTTGTGCTTCAGCATCTGCCTCTACGTCTGCCGCCTGATGTGGGCCACTGACCGGTGCTTCCCCAAGAAAGAGCGCATCGCCGAAGTCGTGCTGAACGGGCCGCATGGAGACTTCAGCGGCATTCCCTTGGACCTGCTGGACAAACTGCGCGGCATGCATTCACCCGCCATCGAAGCCTTCACTTACGTGGCCTATCCCGGCAACCGTTCCTATGAAATCGAGGTGAAGCCGGACGAGATGCTACCTTTCGCCCCCTTGTATTGCATGGAAATCGACACATGTTTCCGCCAGGTGTTCGGGCTGGAAATCCTGGCTGGTTCCTGGGAAACAGCCACACGGACGCCCAATGCCATCATCTTGTCGGAAAGCACGGCGCGGCGCATCTACGGGGAACACTATGCCGAAGCCGTCGGCAAACGGATGATGACCACGGCGAAGCTGCCGTTTTCCAAGCGGAAAGGCGGCGTGGCCTACACCGTGCAGGCCGTCATGGCCGACATCCCCATCAACAACAGCCTTTCCTACATGTCCCCGCTCGACCTGCTGGTGATGAACGACAGCGACGGGCGGATGCAAGCCGGTGCCGCAGACGGAATCACAGATGCCTTTGGCTATGTGTTGCTCCGCGACGGGGACGAACGTGAAGCACTGGAGGCGGACATTCACCGCCGGGGGCTGACGCATTTCATGTTCAGCGGGGAATATCAGATACGCCTCCACCCCTTGGGCTACTACTTTTGGAAATATAGTACCATGACTCCCATCATGTGGACGGTCTTCGCCATCGGGACGCTGGTGCTCATCGTGGGACTGCTCAACTTCTTCTATTTCCAAGCCGGGCTTTTCCTGGGGCGCAACCGCGAGTACAGCCTGCGGCGGGTTTTCGGCGGAAGCGAGCCCGGCCTGTTCCGGCTGCTGTTCACCCAAGCCTTGCTCACGGCCCTGCTGGCCTTCCTGCCGGTATTCGTCCTGACCGAAGTGTGGGTGCCGGAATTGCAAGTAGCCATCGGAGGCTTGGCCGTGCCCATCGAGGCTCCGCGCCTCCGATGGGAGTGCGCCCAATACCTGTTGGGAGTGGTGGCATGCAGCGGCCTGGTCTGCCTGTCCATCGTCGCCCACCTGCGGCACAACACCGTACAGGCGGGCATCCGCGGTATTTTCGTGGGACGCGGCAAGCATCGGGTGCGCAACTCCGCGCTGGCCGTCCAGTATTTCATCTGCTGGATATTCGTGACTTTCGCCGCCGCCCTCTACCTGCAAACCGAGAAGACCACGTCGGCCCTTTTCGGCTCGCTCACCTCACGCGAGAAAAGCGACATCCTGAGCATCCCGTTGGACTATCCTTTCATGGAACAGGCCGACAAGCTCGCGTTGGTGGAACGCATACGAAAACACGCCGGAGTGAAAGACTGCCTGCTGGCCGACATCGGCTACACGCGAGGCGTGTCGGGCAACATGCTCTACGACCGGCCGTCATCGGAACCGGATGCCCGGTGGTTTGAAGCCAATATCATCGGCGTGCCCGAAAACTTCTTCAGTTTCATGCACATTTCCGTGGTGCAAGGAAGGCTTCCGAACGGCGGCGACGGGCTGGTGGTGGACGAGACCTTTGTCCGGGAAGCGCAGGAAAAGAACGGGGAAAGCCCTTTGGGCCGCGTGTTCTACGGATACGACAAGGGACACCGCGTGGAAGCCGTCTGCCCCCCGTTCGTGACGAGTGCTTACAACGGTGGAGGAAGCAAGAGTTGCGTGTTCATACCGTCCGACTTCCGGCAATATGTGGGGCACTGTTACCTGAAGTGCCACGCAGGGCAGACGGAAGAAGTGCGCGACCACGTCGGCCGGCTCCTGCGCCAGGCTCTTCCCGCGACCATCCATCCGCACATATCCACGCTCTCGGAGGACATCAAGAAAGAACAATGGCTTGAAAACGGACTGAAGGACATCATCTTCATCCTGGCCGTCACCTGCGTGGTCATCACGCTGCTGGGAGTCTATGCCGCCATCACGCTCGACACCGAGCGGCGAAGCAAGGAAGTGGCCATCCGCAAGATCAACGGGGCCGGCGTGAGACAAATCATCTGGCTCTTCGCCCGCACGTATTTGTGGATCGGCAGCCTGACCGCCGTGGCGGCTTTCCCGCTGCTCTACTGGCTCATGGGACAGTGGAAACAAAAATATGACATTTTCTTCCTCTACGGCCCCGGATTCTGGCTTGGCATCTTCCTGGCCGTCATGGCCGTCACGGCACTGACGATAGTCTATCGCATCGTGCGCATCGCCCGCCTCAACCCGGCCGAAGTCACCAAGGAAATGAACTGAACGAAACTTTATCCAACTTTGTCAAACTCCCCAAAAACGACCATAAAATGACACACGAACTGAAAATCGCCTGGCGCAACCTGCTTAAATATAAAGTACAGACGGTAGTCACCCTCGTGGGATGGGCACTGGGACTCACCTGCCTGGCCCTCTCCGCCTATTGGCTGCGCTATGAACACACGTTCGACACCGGGCATCCCGAAGCCGACCGAATGTATTTCCTGGCCTTGCAAGACACCACAGGCACTTATCATGAAACGATGAGATACGAGTATTGCACCGACGTGCCGCAACGGTTTCCCGAGGTGGAATGCGCCACGGCCATCCCATACGGATATGTACAAATCCAGCTCAACGACTCGATAGTTTGTCCATACAATGTAATAGACCCCGGATTTCTGGACGTGTTCCGCCTGCCGCTCGTGGCGGGGACAGAAGAATTCCTGCGCAATCCGTCCTACGTCGGTTTGACCGAAAGTGTGGCCCGGCGGCTGTTTGGCCATTCGCCGGCCGTGGGACGCGAACTCACCATCAAAGAAAAGCAGGTGCGGGTGGGAGCCGTGGTGGCCGACCTGAAAGGGCACAGCGTTTTTGACTTTGGACTCCTGCAATGCCGGGAACGCAGGAAAGACAAGAATTATGGAGAACTTTGCCTGGTGCGCCTCGGCAGTAAGGCTGACCCCCACGCCCTGGCCGGGAAAATCACCCGGGCTTTCAAGGAACGGACATACAGCCACCTGACGTTTCAATTGGTGCCCATCAGCCAATACCGCGCCGCATTCCACGAAAGCATCATGCCCGTACGACTCATCTACCTGAACCTGTTTGTGCTCATCAGTGCGCTCATCGTGCTTTCCATCCTGGTCAACTACTATGCCTTCTTCTCCAGCCGCCTGCAAAAACGCTGGCGCGAGATGGCCATCCGGCAGGTGTGCGGGGCATCGCCCGCCCAGCTGTTCGGGCTGCTCATGACGGAATTCCTGATGCTGCTGGCCGGCGGGCTGCTGCTGGGCTTCATCCTGCTGGAACTGTTGCTTCCCGCATTCAGGGAATACGCGCAAATCCAGACTTTGGAACCCGGCCACCTGTGGATGTACATACTATTGCCGGCCTTGGCCGTGTGGCTCGGCTATGTCTTGCTGTTCGTGGTCTTCACCCGCCGCACACTGCAACGCAACCTGCATGCTTCACGCATAGGAATAGGAGCCAAACTCAACCTCACGTTCCAACTGACGCTGACGGCATTGGTCACGTTTTGCGTCGGCATCATGGCGGCCCAGCTCCATTACCTGAGGTCGCCCCAAAGCCAAGGATTCGAATCGAAAGACCGCATTATCATGGGGGCTTCCTGGCAAGACAATTGGCGGGAAACGGAGGCCTCCATCCGAAAGATGGCCGGCGTCAGACAGACCCTGTACGGCTTCCATCCGTTCTTCACCAGTTACCAAAAATTGCCCGTCACGGAATGGGACGAAAAGAAAGAAAACAGAGACTTTATACTTATTGATTTCCTGTGGGGCGACCAAGCCTGGATGGACTTTTGGGGAATCCGCCTGCTGGAAGGGCATGTCCCCTCGGCCTCCGAAGCAGAAGAAGGACTGGTGCTCATCAACGAAGCGGCACGGCAGGCTTTCGGCTGGCACGAAGCAGTGGGAAAACAGTTCGTTTTCGAGCAATACCAGTTTCGTGTGGCCGGAGTAATCGGTGATTTTTCCCATCGCGTGCTTGAGCCTGAAGCTCCCCTCATGATTCTCCGCCCCGGTTATAGTGCCTTCGCCCGACAAGAGAAGTTACATCAAGGGTGGTGTTTCCGGGTGCAGGTGAAGACGGAGGACGGAGCCGCCGACGAGGTATGCCAACGGATTCTTTCGCAACACCCGGAACTGGAAGCCGTCAAGGCATCGGATTTGGTGGATGGCGAGTTGAGGTCGGAACTGCTCCTGCTGAAACTGCTATGGGTCGCCGCCGCCCTGTGCGTGGGCGTAGCCGTCTTCTGCGTTTATTCGCTGATCACCCTGGCCTGCGAACAGCGGCGCAAGGAAATCGCCCTCCGGAAAATCAACGGGGCCAC
>CALUNJ010000121.1 GCA_944321975.1 uncultured Paraprevotella sp. | reverse complement strand
TGCTTCCGGCTGACCTTGGCGCGATACAAGTAAATGTTCCCCACGGCCTCATACTCCACGAATCCTTTCTCCACCAACAGCTTCACCAGCGTGGCTACCGTGTTGTAATGCGGCTTTGGCTCACTGTAATACGCCAACATCTCGCGGATAACCATCGGGCCGTGCTCCCACAGAATCTCCATTATCTCTTTTTCTTTCAATGTCAGGTTTTTCATATCGCGTATGCCTTTTATCTGTTTACTCCGCAAAGCTAAGAAAAATTTTCCAGACAACCAACTAAAATATTTAGTAGAACTACTACTATTAACAATAATTAGAAAGCAAGACGGCAAAAACCCGAGAAAGATATAAAAACCAACCATAATTCTATAAGAAAATCCGGCGGGGAAAGCGTAACTTTGCAGCGGAAAAAGAAGAAAGGAAAGCAATGGCTACGGAAAAGAAACAGATGGAGAAACGGACTTTCCCCGTGCTGGACATGAGTTGCGCCGCCTGCGCCGTGCGGGTGGACAAGACGCTCAACCGCCAGCCGGGCGTCTGCTCGGCCACGGTGAACTATGCGGCGGCCACGGCCACCGTGGAGTACGACCCGGCGGCCTGCACACCGGAACAACTGCAAGAGGCATTGCAGGAAGCGGGATACGGCCTGGTCATCGAAGGCGACCGCCGACAGATGGAAGACCGCGCGGAACAGGCGCACGACGAGAAATACCGCCGGCTGAAACAACGCACGATCGGAGCCATCACATTGGCCCTGCCCGTGGCCGTCATCGGGATGGGATTCATGGACTGGACTTATGCCGGGTGGGCATCCTGGCTGCTGGCCACACCGGTAGTCTTCTGGTTCGGACGCGACTTCCACGCCAACGCCTGGCGGCAGCTGCGCCACGGGTCGGCCAACATGGACACGCTGGTGTCCAACAGTACGCTCGTGGCCTACCTGTTCAGCGTCTTCAACCTCTTTTTCCCGGAATTCTGGACGCGGCGCGGCGTGGAACCGCATGTCTACTTCGAGGCCTCCAGCGTCATCATCGCCTTCATCCTGCTGGGACGGCTGCTGGAAGAGCGGGCCAAAGGCCACACTTCGACCGCCATCCGCAAACTCATGGGACTGCAACCTCAGACTGCCACCGTAGTCACCGATGAAAGCGGGCAAACCGCCGAAGTCCCCATCGAGGACATCCGGAAAGGGCAGACCGTGGTGGCCAAGCCCGGCGAACGCATCGCCGTGGACGGCACGGTCGTCTCCGGCAGTTCCTATATTGACGAAAGCATGCTGAGCGGAGAACCCGTCCCCGTGGCCAAGGAAGAAGGGGACAGGGTGTTCGCCGGCACCATCAACCAGCGCGGTGCCCTGCGTTTCCGTGCCGAAAAAGTGGGGGCGGACACCACCCTGGCCCGCATCATCCGCCTCGTGCAGGACGCGCAAGGCAGCAAAGCCCCCGTGCAACGGCTCGTGGACAAAATCGCGGCGGTATTTGTGCCGGCCATCATGGGCATCGCCTTGCTCGCATTCACCGGCTGGTGGGCTTTTGCCCCGGAAAACGGTTTCACCCACGGCCTGCTGGCGCTCGTCACCGTGCTCATCATCGCCTGCCCCTGCGCCCTCGGGCTGGCCACCCCCACGGCCATTATGGTGGGCATCGGCAAGGGGGCGGAACTGGGCATCCTCATCAAGGACGCGGAGAGCCTGGAGGCCGCCCGCAAAATCGACACCCTCGTGGTAGACAAGACAGGCACACTGACGGAAGGACACCCCACGGTGACGGAAATCGTGTGGGACGGCGCGACCGACAATGACACGGCCGATGTGTTCTACAGCCTGGAGAAAATGTCCGAACACCCACTGGCCGAAGCCATATCCACCCATCTCAACGGCCAGGCATTGCCCGTGGCCGACTTTGAAAGCCTCACCGGGAAAGGAGCAAAATGCCGCTACGAGAATAAAGTATACTACGCGGGCAACCGCAGATTGATGGAGGACAACCACATCGCCATGAGCCAAAAGCTCCAAACCGCCGCCGGGCGGATGGCCGCTGCGGGACAGACCGTGGTCATCTTTGCCGACGAAAACCGGGCTTTGGCGGCCGCAGCCATCACCGACCGCGTGAAAGCCACTTCGCGCCAAGCCGTGGAAGCCCTGCAGGAAATGGGCATCGACGTCTGCATGCTCACAGGCGACAACGCCGCCACGGCAGCCCATATCGCCGCCGAGACAGGCATCCGCCACTACCGGGCCGAGGTGGCGCCGGCCGACAAGGCCGCCTTCGTCGAAGCCCTTCAGCGCGAAGGCCACCGCGTGGCCATGGCCGGCGACGGCATCAACGACAGTGCCGCCCTGGCCCGTGCCGACCTGAGCATCGCCATGGGGCAAGGGAGCGGCATCGCCATGGACGTGGCCCAGATGACCCTCATCTCGTCCGACCTCCGCAAGATTCCCGAAGCCATCCGGCTCTCCGCCGCCACGGTGCGCACCATCCGGCAGAACCTGTTCTGGGCCTTCATCTACAACACCATCGGCGTGCCCGTCGCCGCCGGTGCGCTCTATCCTCTTTGCGGTTTCCTGCTCAACCCGATGATCGCAGGGGCGGCCATGGCCATGAGCAGCGTGAGCGTGGTGACGAACAGCCTGCGCCTGAAAAACGCCCGGCTGAATCCAAAAGAAGAACAACCCATTTCAAAAACCAATACAGATATGAAAAAGGAATATAAAGTAGAAGGCATGATGTGCAACCATTGCCGCATGCACGTAGAAAAGGCGTTGAACAGCATCGAGGGCGTACACGCCGCCGTGACGCTCGACCCGCCCGCCGCCGTCATCGAGTTCGACGGGGAGGCAAAGCCAGTAGAGGAATTGCAGGCCGTCCTGACCGAGGAGGGCTACAAAATCACGGAAGCATAGAAGGGAGGTGCCGGCATGAAGATAGACCGTCTTTGCGTGGCCTACTATTCACCCACGCACACTTCCCGCGCCGTCGCCCGCACCGTGGGTGACGGCTTCGGCATCAGCCGCCGCGAGGAACACGACCTGACCACCGACCGGAGCGACAGCCCTATCCTGGTAAAAGACAGCGTCTGCATCGTGGCCGCACCGGTCTACGGCGGGCTCCTCGCCCCCGTGGCCGCACGCCGCATCGCCCGCCTGCGGGCGGAGAACAGCGTGGCCGTGCCCGTCGCAGTCTATGGCAACCGGGACTACGAGGATGCCCTCGTGCAGCTGCGCGACCTGCTGCACGGCCAAGGCTTCACCGTGCTCTGCGGCGCAGCCTTCGTCGGCGAACACAGTTACAGCCGGCCGGGCATGCCCATCGCCGAAGGCCGTCCGGACACACAGGACTTGCGCGAGGCCGAAGCCTTCGGACGGCAAGCCTACGCCAGCCTGACGCGCCAGCTGGGCATCGCCACGCCGCCCCCGGCGGACGCCCGCGACTTCGCCCTGACGTACGACGCGCCTTTGGAACAACTCGTCAGCACGCCGCCGATGAAGGGGAACGTGCCCTACAAGACCCTCGGCCCCTCCACGCCGCAAGCCCCCGTAGTGGGCGACCTGTGCTATGGCTGCGGCGAATGCGTGGATCTCTGCCCCACGGGAGCCATCAGCCTGCAGGACGGGCGTTCCACGACCGACATCACGCGCTGCACCAAGTGCTGCGCCTGCGTCAAGTCCTGCCCCGTGGGTGCCCGCACGTTTGACACGCCCTACACCGCCATGCTGCACGAGCGCTTCAGTGCGCGGCGCGAACCGGAAACATTCATCTGAAATCCCCCCAAAAGGGAATCAACCCATTCCCCAAGAGGGCGCGCCACGAAACCTGGCACGCCCTCTTCTCTTTTGTCTTTGCCGGTTCCTCCTCCGTCCCAAGATTCGGGAGCAATAGAAATCTGGCGGGGAGGGCAACCGCCCCAACGGGATCCACGCAGCCTTGCCCCTACCGTCTCCCTTCTCCCTTCCGCAGGTTCCATTCCCAAGCCTAAATGGTCCTATTTCGAAGAGAAATCCTATTTTTCAGATAATCAATAGAATAAGCATGACATCTGAAGCTCGGGGACTTTTCTCAGGCGATTCACATTTTTTTCTCAAGCAAAAAAAATGTGAATCGCCTGAAGGAAATCTGCGCTCCTCTTGAGAGCGATTTTGTCCTGTTCCGCCCGCTCCCCTTTTCTCCCTCGCGAGGCGGTAAAAGACCTCTTCCGCTTCAGCCCGAAAACTCCTATGCCACCCCCACTGTTTTCCGGCAGCCCCATAAAACCAGCAATACCCCGAAGCACCCGAACTTGCCCTTTGGTAAAAAAAGCCCCTTTCCCAAAAGAAAAATCCGTCCAGGCACTTTTTTTTCCGTCATTCTGCTTGCGCTCCCAATTGTTTTGCTTAATTTTGCCAAACCTAATCATTGATAATGAATTAATACCAAGGAAAAATAAACCTATGGAAGCAGTTTTCGGTTACATCATCGGCCTCGGAGCCGCAGTCATGATGCCCATAATCTTCACCATTCTGGGCGTTTGTATCAAAATCAAGTTCAGCAAAGCGCTCCAAAGCGGACTTTACGTGGGTGTCGGCTTTGTGGGACTTTCCGTCATCACCGCCTTGCTGACCACCAGCCTCAGCCCTTCACTGGCAAAGGTCGTTGAAATTTACGACCTCAACCTCGAAGTGTTCGACATGGGTTGGCCCGCCGCAGCCGCCGTGGCCTACAACACCTCGGTGGGCGCGTTCATCATCCCGGTCTGCCTGGGCGTGAACATCGTCATGTTGCTCACCAAAACCACCAAAACCGTAAACATCGACTTGTGGAATTACTGGCACTTCGCTTTCATCGGCGCCATGGTCTATTACACCATGGGCAACATCTGGTGGGGCTTCTTCGCGGCCATTATCTGCTACATCCTGACCCTGATCGCCGCGGATTACACCGCCCCGAAATTTCAAAAGTTCTACGACAAGATGGACGGCATCTCCATCCCGCAACCTTTCTGCCAAGGCTTCATGCCCTTTGCCATCCTGATCAACAAGGCGCTCGACCTGATTCCGGGCTTCAACAAGCTGTATATCGACGCGGAAGGGATGAAGAAGAAATTCGGCCTTCTCGGCGAACCGCTCTTTCTCGGTGTCTTAGTGGGTTGCGGCATCGGCGCGCTGGCCTGCAAAAACGGGCAGGAGCTGGTGGACCACATCCCCGGCATCTTGGGACTGGGCATCAAGATGGGTGCCGTCATGGAGCTGATTCCGCGCATCACGGGACTGTTTATCGAGGGCTTGCGCCCCATATCGGAAGCCACCCAGAAAATGATAGCCCGCAAATTCGGTGAAAACGCCGGCTTGCACATTGGCATGAGCCCGGCATTGGTCATCGGCCACCCGACGACACTCGTCGTGTCGCTCCTGCTGATTCCCGTCACTTTGTTTTTGGCCGTCATCCTGCCAGGCAACCAGTTTCTTCCGCTGGCCTCGTTAGCCGGCATGTTCTACGTGTTCCCCATCATCCTGCCCATCACGAACGGCAATGTGGTGAAGACTTTCATCATCGGGCTTGTCATGATGGCCGTCGGGTTATATTTTGTCACGAACCTCGCCCCTTACTTTACCAGCGCGGCACACGACGTGTACCGCCTCACCAAGGACACGGCCGTGGCCATTCCCGCGGGTTTCGAAGGCGGTGCGCTCGACTTTGCCTCCAGCCCATTGGCCTGGGTCATCTTCCACCTCACCCACACGGTGAGATACGCCGGGCCGGCCATCCTGATCGCCTGCACCCTCGGATTGGCCATATTGAACCGCCGGGCCATCGTGCGGAAAAAATATTGAACCATCATTAAAATCAAACTAACCAACCTAAAGGAGAAAGACATGAAAAAAATTGCATTGGCACTTTGCCTGGGCCTCGGCGCCCTCACGGCAAACGCCCAAATGAACTACAAAGTACAGACGGCCTGCCACCCGCAGGACGTGAAGCATTACGACACCGAACGCCTGCGCAGTGCCTTCATGATGGACAAGGTCATGGCATCGGACGAAATCAACCTCACCTACAC
>CALUNJ010000120.1 GCA_944321975.1 uncultured Paraprevotella sp. | reverse complement strand
TTTTTGGTTGTCCGCAACCCCTCGGACGTGAATAAATGGGTTTACGTTTTTTCGGGTCGGGAAGTACACAAATAAAAAAGGCGGGGGCTGACTTTGGCGTATTCCGGCCTTGAAGGTTCTGGACTACCTTGTCATCGGAACACAGTCAAGCCCACACCTTGAGGGTGCGGGCGTACAGACTATTGCTCTTCGATGACATAGAAAATTGTCCAGATTTTCAAGTGCAGAGAACAAAAGCTTTACGCTCTTCCTTAATTATGTTTATCCTCTATGGTTCTTATGGCGGCATAGGCTTGACGGTTTTTTAGTGAATGGTTTGGTTTATGGTCGCTGTTTTCCGCCTGTGCGGTGGCTTGTCCGCCTCAAATATACGGTTTTTCGCGGAGGTTCGCAAACCTTTTTGTAGCTTTTTTATCGTAACCCTTCCGCCATCTCCCGCCCGAAATCCTCGTCGATGGAGTTGTGGATGCTGGCGCACACGTGGGCCGAGAAGCGGCGGCCGCAGTCTATGAGCGGTTCCCATTGCGTGCGGGTCAGCGTGGGGAGGTCGGCGCGGCGGATGGCGTGTCGTATCAGGCCGTAGATGAGTCCGGCGTTGAAGTTGTCGCCCGCACCGATGGTGCTGACGGTCCGGACTTGCGGCACATCGAAGCGGAACACGCCTTGCGGGGTGCAGAGCGTGATGCCCTCGCCGCCTTGGGTGCAGATGAAGAGCGGGCAGTGGGCGGCGATGTGCCGGCGGTAGATGGCCTCCGGGTCGCGCTGGCCATACATCACTTCGAAGTCGTCCGCCGAGCCGCGCACGATGTCCGCCAGATGGTAGTTTTCGAGGATGGCGGGGAACAGGCGTTCCAGTTCGGCCGCATGGGGGCGGCGGAAGTTCACGTCATAATACAGGATGGCCTGCCGGTCGCGGGCGTGTTGCAGGAAACCTTTCACTTGCGGGCGGATGTGCGGGTTCAGTGCATAATAGGAACCGAACTGCACCACGTCGTCCGCCTCCACCTCCGGTTGTTCGAAGTCCGGCAACGTGCGCGGCGGCTGTTTGTAGAACATGTAGTGCGCGTCGTTCCGCTCGTCGAGGAAGGCCAGCGACACGGCCGACTGGATGTCGTCGCGCATCCGCAGGAAACGGGCGTCCACGTGGTTTGAGCGCAGGAAGGCGGCAATGCGCCGCCCCACCTCGTCGCGCCCCGTTTCGCCCAGGAACACGGCAGGGACGCCGGTCCGCCCCAAGGAAATGATGCTGTTGAACGAAGACCCGCCGGGGACGGCCGCCGTGGGTTGTTCCCCGTGGAAAATGATGTCCATGATGGTTTCTCCCATCGCGATGACTTTGCGCATATTCGTCTGGTGGTTTGGTTTCCTGCTTGCAAACTTACAACAAATCGGCGGAATAACCGCCAAAAACAGGCAGAATTGCATGGGGCATGGAGAATGCTTCCGGCTTTTTGGAAAAATTGAACCGGACTTTGGCGGTTAAGGTACAACGTAACCTTTCCTGGCGTATCTTTGCAACATGGAAACAGACCGGAAGATCATACACATCGACATGGACGCTTTCTATGCCTCGGTGGAGCAGCGCGACCATCCGGAACTGCGGGGGAAGCCCGTGGCGGTGGGGCGCGACGAGGAACGGAGCGTGGTGGCCGCCGCCAGCTATGAGGCGCGCCGCTACGGAGTGCGTTCGGCCATGCCGTCGCAGCGGGCCAAGCGGTTGTGTCCCGGCTTGATTTTCGTGCCGGGGCGGATGGGGGTCTACAAGGAGGTGTCGCGGCAGATCCATGAGATTTTCCATCTTTATACCGACCTGGTCGAGCCGATTTCCCTGGATGAGGCGTTTCTGGATGTGACGGAGAACAAGCCGGGCATTCCTTTGGCCGTGGACATCGCGCGCGACATCAAGCGGCGCATCCGCGAGTCGCTGGGGCTGGTGGCTTCGGCCGGCGTGTCCTACAACAAGTTCCTGGCCAAGGTGGCTTCGGACTACCGCAAACCGGACGGGCTTTGCACGATTCATCCCTCACAGGCACTGGATTTCATCGCCCGGCTCGCCATCGAGCAGTTCTGGGGCGTGGGGCCGGTCACGGCCAAGCGGATGCATGAGATGGGCATCCACAACGGGCGGCAGTTGCAGCAGTACAGCCTGGAGACGCTGGTCCGGAAGTTTGGCAAGGCGGGGCGGGCTTACTATGATTTTGCGCACGGGGTGGACTTGCGCCCGGTGGAAGCGGTGAGGGTGCGCAAGTCTGTGGGGTGCGAGCGGACCTTGGAAAAGGATGTGGCCGTCCGCTCCTCGGCCATCATCGAGCTTTACCACGTGGCCAAGGAGCTGGAGGAAAGGCTGAAGCGCACGGGGTTCGCCGGCAATACGCTGACGTTGAAAATCAAGTTCCACGACTTCGTGCAAATCACCCGCAGCGTGACGCAGGCACAGGACTTCACCAGTTTCGGGCGGCTTTATCCGCAAGCCAAGGCGTTGTTGAAGGAGGTGGACTATGAGAATCATCCCATCCGGCTGATCGGGCTCACGGTGTCGCACCCGAGAGAAGAGAGAGAGGCGGAGGCCGGGAAAGAAAGCCGATGGCGGCAACTGGAGCTTGAGTTTGAGGGCTTTCTTCCCTGACCTGTTTCCCGGCCTCGCGAGGAAAGGCCACGTGGGGGAACAGGACAAAACCGCGCTCAAGAGGAACGAAAAAATCTCTCTTGAGATTCACATTTTTTTCTCAAGCAAAAAAAATGTGAATCTCAAGAGAAAAATCCGGGTGTTTCAAGACATGTGTCGGAATCCGGGGGAGGGATTAACGGATGATGCGTCCGGCGGGCATGTTGGGACGCAGGTGTTTCACCCGCAAATTCTCTATGCGTTTTGGGGAACCGTCGAAATTGTAGCGCGACGGGCCTCCCGCCTGGAAATAGTCGATCTTCTTCACTTTCTTGGGCAGTGGAGGGAATTCCATGACGAACCGCACGTTCATGCCGGCCTTCCCGCTGATCCAGAAGCAGGTGTCGGTGGGATAATATTCCACTTTGCGCATCATGTAGCGGTCGCCGGTCTTGCGGTCGATCAGCATGTCGCCGGAATAGAACCCGAAAAACCACCAGTTTTCCGGCAGGCGGTAACTGCAGGTGAGGTAGGTCGCGTCCTTTCCGCGGTATAGCTCATATAGGCCGCGTCCAATCGGATAGCCTCTCAGTCCTGCCGGTTGGTAAGGGTCTTTGAACACGGGGAAGGTCTTGTCGTCCTCGATGGTGTAGTGGGGCGATGCCGCGCGCACGAGCAGCCCCGGTTTGTTTTCGGGGCGTTCGTCATACTCCGGCAGCCTGTGGGTGGCGCAACTTCCCCACAGGAAGGCTCCCGACAGCGCCAGGCATAAGGTTTGTTTGGGGGGTGTTTTCATCTTGGGGTCTTTTTTATTGGATTACTTTATACTTTTGTTTGAGCACTTCTTTGAGCTTATATCCGTGCTTTTTCTTGAACTTCATTTGTGAACGTGCCTGCGGATGGACCAGTTGTATTCTCTTCAGGGATTCTTCCAAAGGAGGGAAGACCAGGGTGAATTCCACCACGGTGCGCTGAAGGTTTTGCAGTTTGAGGTCTACTTTTTTATCGGGATAGCCTTCAATCCTGCGGCACATGTAGCGGTCGCCTGAGTCCATGTCCAACAGATAGAAGCGGTTTCCGTCTATTCCGATGTGTTCTTCTTTTTCGCGCACACACCACAGGTAGGTGACATAAGTTTCCTCGTCGCCTTGCACGATCCAGAAGTTGCGGTCCATGCGCCAGAATTCTTCGGGCGTGATGGGTGCCAGGGTGACGTGGCACGTTTCTTGGGGCTTTTCCGTCTTGGGAGCCGGGACGGGCGGGGCGGCCGCCTTCGCAGCCGCCGTGTCTTTGACGGGGGGCAAGTCTGCTGCGGCCGGCAGGCTGTCGGCGGCTTGCGGGGTTTCTTCCGGTGGCAAGGGGGCCTTTTCCCCGGCGGCCGGCGCAGGGGTTTTGGTTCCGGGAGCCCGGGTTGCCACCGCCACGCTTTCCAGCAATGCTTTCGGTGAGATCAAGGGGGCGGCGGACTCCTCCCGTTCCAACACCTGCCGGATGTCGCGCACCATGGCGGGGCGGGCAAAAGAGGTGATGGCAATCAGCACCAGGGGCAGGAGGTAGACGGCTTTCAGCGCGGCTGTGCGGGCTGAGGGGCGGCGGCACATCATGACCAGCCGTTTCTTGACGGAACTGTGGTCGAAAGAATTGGCGGCCGGCAGGGCGCGCCGGCCGGCTGCATGGCGGATGAGGAGGTGCTGGTAGGTTTCTTCTTCCACTCCGGCGCGCAACACCGCGCGGTCGGCCTGGAACTCGTGCACGTCGCGCAGGTCTTTGCGCAGCATCCAGGCGAAAGGGAGGAACCAAAGCATGCGTGCCGTAAGCTCGCAAAACAGCATGTCCCATGAATGCTTCATCCGCACGTGGGCCAGCTCGTGTTCCAGCACCGGATGGCCCCGCCGGGCTGCCGTGGAGGCATCGAGCAGGACCCAGTTCATCCAGCTGCAAGAGGCCGGGAGGGACTTTCCCCTCACGATCCGGATGCCGGACGGCACGCCGGCCACCTGCAGCCTTTTCCCTTGCCGGATGGTCCTGGCCAGCATGCCTAATGAAAACAGGTAGCCTGCCAGGCATCCCGCCGCTCCGGCGGCATAAATCCCGGCCGACAGGCGGGGCCAGAAGGAAAAGGCCGCTTCCGGGGTGCCTTCGTTTCCGGCCGTGTGCCGCATGGGGCGCGGCTCGCCCGTGTCCATGAACCCGTGGACGGCTGTTTCCATCCGGGCCATGTGGCGCGAGACGGGCGTGGCGCGGCCTGTCTCTATCCGGCAGAAGGGGAGCGTGAAGGAAAGGAGCAGGATGGCGCACAGCACCGTGCGGTTGAAACTGTGGAAGGTCTCTTTCCGCAGCAAAAGCCCGTAAAGCGAGTACAAGAGCGTGAGCGTCAACGCCCATTTCAGCATGTGGATCAGGAATGCAGCCATGGTCTTCAGTCTTTTTTCAGGTTCTTGAGAAATTCGGCCAGTTCCTCTTCCGTCACTTTTTCTTCGCGCACAAAGGCCGACACCACTTTCATATAGGATTTCCCGAAATGCCGGTTGATGAAAGCATCCAGCTTGTTGCTTCCGTAAGCCTCCTTTTCCACGATGGGAGTGTAGATGTAGCCGCGTCCGGATGTCCGGTGAGACAGGTAGCCTTTCTTCTCGAGCGATTGGAACATCGTGGCCACCGTATTGATGTGGGGCTTCGGGCAAGGGTAAGCCGCCTGCACGTCTTTGGGCGCACAAGGGCCTGTTTGCCAGATCAGTTCCATCACCTCTTCTTCCTTTTCGGTCAGTTTGTCCATGCTTTCAACTATCTTTTTAGTTCAAACGCAAAGGTAAGGCATTTTTTTTGAAAGCCCAATGTTTTTCAGTCGTTTTTTCATAACTCCTCTGCTTTTTCCTTTGTTTTTTCCGGCTATGCATCGGCTCTTGCATGCGTTTTGATTCTGGCCGGGGCCGGCGGTGTAATGCGGTATGGCTTTTGGGGCAGCTGAGAAGTGTGGCTGGTTTTTGAAGCCCACCTTTTATATATAGGTTTGCTTTAAAGCCGCCCTCTTTCATTCTCGCATAAGCCACTTCAAGGCATCCGTGTAAAAAAACAGTACGAATGACCATGGCTGCCATGTCCGATTCTGGGGTTAACATCAACTCACGCCGCAGAATTTGGCAAATCAGTTAATTTATATTAACAGGTAACGAAGTATTAGCTTTAATGTGGGCCTGAATCGAAATAAAAGTTTTATTTTTGCAATGTCCCTTTACGCATGAGGCATTGTAGGTGTCGCGGCAATCAAGGGGCGTTTTTGTGGATAAAAGGCGTTTACTGGCGCTTTTGTTTTGACGATTCAAGAATCTCGCAAGTTCAAACAGTTTGTCAGAAACAAAGCAACGGAGACGCTCCAAGTAGGTTTGTGAACAAACCCGCGTGTGTCTTGTCGTTTTATACCTATAAGGCGGCAAGCTTCGAGGGGATATGGGCATATAGTCTGCGTGGGGCTTTCGAGGTTGCTCGTTCCGACAAACTGGGGCAATGCGAGAGCCTTTGAATCGTGGAGCGAGCAACAGTCGGCTCCACGCTT
>CALUNJ010000119.1 GCA_944321975.1 uncultured Paraprevotella sp. | reverse complement strand
CGGACGGTGCCCGTCCTTCTTCCGCTTGGGAGGAAAGCCTCCCAAAGCGGAAGAAGATTTTTTTACGGAATGGGGAAAGTGCCGGGCTATGTTTCCAAGGCGATGCCGAGTCGCACGCTCGGCGTGCACCGGCGTTCCGCATGGCTTTCCTGTTTTTTTTGAATGGAATTTTATGTTGTTGATAATCAGTCGGATTTCAGATTGTCTTTTCTCCCTTGTCTTTTCTCAAGCGATTCACATTTTTTTCTCAAGCGGTTTGCGTTTTTTTCTCTTGAGGGAATTCCGGGTTCCTCTTGAGAGAGGTTTCCCGATGTGGTCTTGTGTGGGGGTGTGGAGGGTGTGGAGGTGGGGCAGAAGAGGGGGGATGGGCGTTGTGTTCCTTGAAGGATTCTTTACGTTCCCGGATCCGGGGTGGTGAAGGCACGCTTTTTCCAGTTGTTCATTTCGTGTGTGCTGCGTGGCAGCGGGGGCAGGCCGGACCTGCGCGCGAATCCCGTGGGGCACATTGGCTTTAAAAGCAAACAACGAGGGCGCACCCCAAAGGTGCGTCCTCGTTGCGATTTTTTCTTGTGCCCGCCATGCGTGGCGGCGGGTCTCTCTTGAGGCTGTTATCGGATCAGGTCGATGCTGCGTTTGACGAAGTTGTTCAGGGCTTCGCCTTTCAGCATGCCGTTTTGCAACAGTGCCAGGTCGATGAGCTGGTGCACCTTCGGGTTGTCCTTGCCATATTCGGCCAACACGTCGTTTTTCTTCTTTTCTTCGGCTTCGATGTCGGCGTGGCATTTCGAGAGCTCGTCTTTCTGCGCCTGGTCTATTTCTTCGGGTTTCTTGCCGTCTTGTTGCTGGTGGAGCACGGCTTCGCGCGCGTGCAGCCCTTTGAGTTCGGATTCAATGGGCTTGAGCTGTTCGGCTGTGCCCGTTTCGCTGTCTGCCAGCACTTCTTTGATCAGTCTGTGGTCGGTGTTCAACACCAGGGTGTACATGTCCGGCATTTCTCCGTAGAACGACATGCCGGCCTGGATGTGGGCCATGTCCTTCATCCGGCGCATGTATTCGCTCTGGGTGATCATCACCGGCATGGCGTTTTCGCCCATGGCTTGTGCTTCCACGTGGAATTCCGTTTTGTCCAGTTTGGGCATCTGGCAGTTGAAGATGGCCGAAAGGTTGGCGCTCCGCCCGGCTTCGAGCTCCGTCTTGTGGGCGTCTTCCTTCACGATGAGCCGGTCTATGGTGTCGGCGTCTACGCGCGTGAAACGGCTCTTTTCAAACTTGCGTTCCAGCATGGAGACGATCGGCGTGTCCAATTGTCCGTCGAGCAGCAACACGTTGTATCCCTTGTTTTTGGCGGCCTCGATGTAGCTGTATTGCGTTTCTTTGTTTTGGGCGTAGAGGTAGACCAGGTTGCCGTCCTTGTCGGTTTGGCTGTCCTTGATGAGTTTCTGGTATTCCTCAAAGGTGAAGTACTTCCCGTCGCAGTCTTTGAAGAGGGCGAAATTCTTGGCTTTTTCGTAGAAATCCTCTTCCGTGAGCATGCCGTAGTTGATGAAGATCTTGAGGTCGTCCCATTTGCCCTCGAATTCCTTGCGGTCGTTCTTGAAGAGGCTTTGCAGGCGGTCGCTTACTTTCTTGGTGATGTAACCCGAGATCTTCTTCACGTTGCTGTCACTCTGCAGGTAGCTCCGGCTGACGTTCAGCGGGATGTCCGGCGAGTCGATGACGCCATGGAGCAGGGTGAGGAAGTCCGGCACGATGCCTTCCACGCTGTCGGTCACAAACACCTGGTTGCAGTAGAGCTGGATCTTGTTGCGCTGCAGCTCGATGTTGCTGTGGATTTTCGGGAAGTAGAGCACGCCCGTGAGGTTGAACGGATAGTCCACGTTCAGGTGGATCCAGAAGAGCGGTTCGTCGCTCATGGGGTAGAGGTCGCGGTAGAACTTCTTGTAGTCTTCGTCCTTCAGGTCGGACGGCTTTTTGGTCCAGATCGGCGTGGTGTCGTTGATCACGTTGTCTTCTTCCGTTTCCACCTGTTTGCCGTCTTTCCATTCGGTCTTTTTGCCCAGCACCACCGGCACGGGGAGGAAACGGCAGTATTTATGGAGTAGTTCGTCGATCTTGTTCTTTTCCAGAAATTCCTTGCAGTCATCGTCGATATACATGACGACATCGGTGCCACGGTCGGCTTTTTCCGTTTCTCCTATTTCGTAGGATGGGCTTCCGTCGCAGCTCCACTTCACGGCCGCAGTTCCTTCTTTGTAACTTTTTGTGATGATCTCCACTTTCTTGCTCACCATGAAGGAAGAGTAGAACCCGAGGCCGAAATGCCCGATGATGGCGTTGGCGTCGTCCTTGTATTTGTCGAGGAAATCATTGGCTCCGGAGAAGGCGATCTGGTTGATATATTTGTCAATTTCTTCGGCCGTCATGCCGAGTCCCCGGTCGCTCACGGTGATGGTGCCGTTGTCTTTGTCTACTTTCACGCATACCTTCAATTCGCCCAACTCTCCTTTGAAGTCGCCCTTGTTGGCCAGTGTTTTCAGCTTTTGAGTGGCATCCACGGCGTTCGACACCATTTCGCGGATGAAGATTTCATGATCGCTGTACAAAAACTTTTTGATGACGGGGAAGATGTTCTCTGTGGTTACCCCAATATTACCTTTCTGCATGATATGTTTGTTTTTTATGTGTTTTGTTTCTTTCCTTGTCCATGTTATGGACATTGGGACTGTTACAAAAAAAATGCCAGACGGCAGCCGCGTCTGGCATTTTAACATATATTCAGTTCTTTCCCGTCTCCTTATTGATGCGTCACGCGGAGTTTTTCCTTCCCGTCGGCATGCACGGTGAGCGTTTCGCCTTCGTGCAGTTCGTCGTTGAGCACCAGTTCGCAAATGGCGTCTTCCAGGTAGGTCTGCATGGCGCGTTTCAATGGGCGTGCGCCGTATTGCACGTCGTAGCCCTTTTGGGCGAGGAAGTCCTTGGCGTCTTCTTCCACTTGCAGGGTATATCCCATCTCCTTCACCCGTTTGGCAACGGGGCGCAGCTCGATGTCCACGATGCGTTTGATGGCTTCCGGATCCAGTTGGTCGAAGTTGATAATGTCGTCCAGCCGGTTCAGGAATTCCGGCGCGAACTGTTTGTGCAGGGCTTTTTGGATGACGCTCCGGCTGTAGGCCTTGTCTTGCGCGGCGTTGTCGGGCTTGGTGAACCCGATGCCCCCTCCGAAGTCTTTCAGTTGTCGTGTGCCGCAGTTGGAAGTCATGATGACGACGGTGTTCTTAAAGTCCACGGTCGTGCCGTTGCTGTCGGTCAGCCGCCCTTCGTCCAACACTTGCAACAAGATGTTGAACACGTCGCTGTGTGCCTTCTCCAACTCGTCCAGCAACAAGATCGAATAAGGTTTGCGCCGCACCTTTTCTGTCAGTTGCCCGCCTTCTTCGTGGCCCACGTAGCCCGGAGGGGCTCCCACCATGCGGCTCACGCTGTATTTCTCCATGTATTCGCTCATGTCGATGCGGATCAGGGCGTCTGCGCTTCCAAACATGTATTCGGCCAGTTTCTTGGCCAGGTAAGTCTTTCCTACGCCTGTCGGCCCCAGGAACAGGAATGCCCCGATGGGTTTGTTGGGGTCTTTCAGCCCCACGCGGCCGCGTTGGATGGAGCGCACCAGCTTGTCGATGGCCTCGTCTTGCCCGATGACTTCCTTTTTGAGGTTTTTCCCCATGTCCTTTAGCTTGTGCTCTTCGTCTTGTCCCATGCGTTGCACGGGAATGCCCGTCATCATGGACACCACTTCGGCGATTTGGTCTGCGTCTACGGTCACCCGCTCCTGGCTCAGTTTCTTCTCCCATTCGGCTTTCATCCGGTTCAGTTCTTCCTGCAGGTTGGCTTCCTGGTCGCGGTAGTCGGCGGCCAGTTCGAAGTTCTGGTTCTTCACGGCTTCATTTTTCAGGGCGTGTATGGTGTCGATCTTTTTTTCCTGTTCCTCCATTTCTTTCGACACGGGCGAGTGGGTGATGTGTATGCGCGATCCGGCTTCGTCCATGGCGTCGATGGCCTTGTCCGGGAAGCACCGGTCGGACACGTATCGCTCCGTGAGCCGCACGCAGGCCCGGATGGCTTCCGGGGTGTAGCGCACGTTGTGGTGGTCTTCGTACCGGTCTTTGATGTTTTCCAGGATTTGGATGGTTTCCTCCACCGTGGTGGGTTCCACCATGACTTTTTGGAAACGGCGTTCCAGGGCGCCGTCTTTCTCGATGCTTTTCCGGAACTCGTCGGTCGTCGTGGCTCCGATGCATTGTATTTCGCCACGTGCCAGGGCGGGTTTGAGCATGTTGGCCGCGTCCATGCTGCCAGGGGCGGAACCCGCTCCGATGATGGTGTGGATTTCATCGATGAAAAGGATCACGTCTGGATTCTTCTGCACTTCGGCCAATATGCTGCGGATGCGTTCTTCGAATTGCCCGCGATATTTTGTGCCGGCCACCACGGCTGCCATGTCCAAGGCGATGACACGCTTGTTGAACAAGATGCGCGACACCTTCTTTTGCACGATGCGCAGGGCCAACCCTTCGACGATGGCCGACTTGCCCACGCCCGGTTCACCGATGAGGATGGGGTTGTTCTTTTTCCTCCGGCTCAGGATTTGCGACACCCGCTCGATTTCCTTCTCACGTCCTACCACAGGATCCAGCACTCCTTCTTGTGCCGCACGTGTCAGGTCGGTGCCAAAGTTGTCCAGCACGGGTGTGTTGTTGGCAGACTTCCGCTGCGATTGTGCGGTTTGCGTGCTGCCGTTTCCCCGTTCGTTCATGGCGTTCCCGTTGGGCCGGCTGTCATATTCGTCTTCCTCGTCTTCTTCGGGAAAGCCGAATCCCGACTGGATGTCTGATTTTTCTGTCTTTTGGGTGAGCAGGTTCAGGATGTCGGTATAGTGTATGCTGTTTTCTTCCAAGATCCGGCAGGCATTGTTGTCCTTTTCTTTCATGATGGCCAGCAGGATATGTTCCGTGTCGGCCACTTGCGCCTTCAGCATGCGCGCCTCCAGCAGGCAGAGGCGCATGATCTTGGCGGCCTTTTCGCTCAATAAGATTTCGTTTTCCTCACCCATGTTTTCAGGGAGGCGCGTTTGGATGGCTTGTTCCACGCGCAGTTTCACCGCGTTAAAGTTCAGATTGAGCAGGCGCAGGATCTGCACGGCTTTTCCTTCCCCGTCTTTCATCAGTCCCAGGAGCAGGTGTTCCGGCTCCACGCAATGGTTGTGCAGCCGTTGCGCTTCTTCTTTGCTGTAATTGAGGACTTCTGATATTTTTGATGAGAATTGGTTGTTCATTGCTATGCTCGATAAATTTATAAGTTCAATCGCAAAATTAGTCATATTATTGTGAATACAATACAAAACACATGCCAAAAGCAATAAGCCGTTTGACAAAAAAACGTTAATCGCGCAGAATTGTTTTTTAATTCTTGCCCCCTTGTTTCCGACCTCCTTTCATGGGGCATGCATTTTCTTGCCGGGAAATAAAAAGAGGGAAATCATCGCTGAAATCCCTCTTTCCTTGCGGGGTGACTAGTGGGGCTCGAACCCACGACATTCAGAACCACAATCTGACGCTCTGACCAACTGAACTATAGTCACCATCTTTGTCGCTTCAATCCGGAAGGCTCCCCTTCTTTTCTAAAGCGATGCAAAGGTACGCTTTTTATTTGGATCTGCCAAATATTCTACTGATAAAATTCTTTTTTCCCTGCGGAGAGGGTGTTTTTCATCAGCATGCAGATGGTCATGGGGCCTACGCCGCCGGGCACGGGAGTGATGTAGGCGCATCGGGGGGCCACTTCGTCGAACTTCACGTCGCCGTTCAGGCGGAAGCCGCTTTTCTTTGTCGCATCCGGCACGCGGGTGGTGCCCACGTCTATCACGGTCGCCCCTTCTTTCACCATGTCGGCCGTCACGAAGTCGGGTTGCCCGATGGCGGCGATGATGATGTCCGCTTCCTGGCATTCCTTTTTCAGGTCGCGGCTTCGGCTGTGGCACACGGTCACCGTCGCGTCGCCGTACTGCTTCTGCATCATGAGCTGTGCCATGGGCTTGCCCACGATGTTGCTGCGGCCTAGGATGACGCACTTGCGCCCGCTGGTCTCGATGTGGTAGCGGCGCAGCAGCTCGAGGATGCCTTTCGGCGTGGCGGA
>CALUNJ010000118.1 GCA_944321975.1 uncultured Paraprevotella sp. | reverse complement strand
TCCTCAATGCTGCCATGGGTGTTGTGCCCGCCGTTGGTCGTCTGGATGGCCGTGCCCTCGCGGTTCAGTTCCGGAGCGCGGGAATCCACCAGCACGCCGCCGATTTTCCACGGGCCGAGCGGAGTGTCTCCATAAGCATAACGCAACGTGGAGTTGCTGCTGCCCATACCGTAGTCGGGGCCTGAATAACCGCTATAAATCAGCACATATTTATTGCCCACCTTGCGGATGGAAGAAGCCTCGAAGAAGTTGAACTCGCCCAGGTTCTGCCCCGGATAGATGCAGGGATATTCCTTGTCCGGCTCGCGAAGTTCGCCATAACGCTTCCCGGCCGGCATGAAATAAGGAATCCTTTCCGTACCCGGACGCACGGAATACATCGTCTTCTGGTCCAACTGGGCTGCGGAAGAATGCTGGAAGCCCCAATAGCCATAGGCCCTGAAGCCGATTTCATAATCGGGGTCTTCCGGGTCGGTCACATATTCCACATAAATCGAAGGGTCGAAGCCCAGCACGCTGCCCGGCAAGGTGGCCTTGCCGTCTTCCGTCAGGTTGACCGGCGTGAAAGGGCCGTCGGGACGGCTGCCCTTGGCCACCATGGCCTCGCGGCGCGGGCCGCGGCTGTGGGGATAGAGGTAATACTCCTTGGTGCCATCCTTCTTTTTGACTTCCACCAAGTCCGGCGCATACATCACGTCCCACTGGTTGTCGATATAATAAGTGAAAATGGGGCCTTCGTCACGCCAACTCGAAAGATCCTCCACCGGGGCGGACCACATGCGGATGTCCGGGCCGCAGTAACTGTTCATTCTCAAATCGTGCGAACCGATGATATAAGCACGGTATTTCCCGGGGTTGTCGGGATCCTCGAACACGCGCGGTTCCCCGTCGGGCACATGCTCCCACAAAGGCAGATAAGGATTACCCGCCCCATGGAACACATACTTCGAGGTTTGTTCTGCTCCTGCAGGAGTCTGCGCTTCCGCAGTCCCGCCCAAGGCTACAGCCGCAAAAAGGCACGGAACGATCTGGATCTTTCCTAAAACTTGTTTAAATGCTTTCATAAATTTATATTTTTCAATAAAGATGAATTCTCATGCCGTTTTGCCTTGTGTCCGTCTCGAAAAACATTTTCCATGGGAATCCTGTGGAAGAACAGGCCAAAGACTTATTGCAAAAATAGGGCTTTATTTACAGAAACCCGCACAAAAAAACATAAAAAAACAGCGGATGTTACATCGTCAAAGAAAGATGTTACAAGTGTGACTCCTTCACAAGCCTGCGGCCAAAGCATGTTACAAAATGACATTCGCCTCAAAGCGTACCATACCGGGAAAAAGTGCGGCACGACGAAAGGCGCGGCGGCAGGAATTCCAGGCGGACCGCCCAAAATCCCGGAGATCCTGAAACGGAAGAGCTTCCTGCCGCCTCGTGAGGGAAAGGTCACGCGGCGGAATAGGACAATATCGCCCTCAAGAGGAACGAAGTTTTTCCTCTTGAGAAAAATCAACGAATCGCTTGAGAAAAAAATGTGAATCGCCTGAGAGAAACCCACGTGTCTCAAGACACGTGGATTTTATTGATTCTTAATAAATAAGAATCCCCTTCGGAATAGGACAATATGGACTTGGGAAGGGAGCTTGCGGAAGGGGCACGGAGAGTGGAATTTCCCTTGGGCGAGCGCACGCAAGAAACAAGAACGGGCATGCCAAGGAAGGCGCCGCCACTCCCACCCGCTTACCCCTCCGACGCGACCGATCTCTGAAACTCACTCGGCGTCATGCCAAATTCATCCTTGAAACAAGCCGTAAAATATTTCCGGTTCTGATAGCCCAAATCCGCCGCGGCCTCCGACACGTTGCGCCCCTTGTCGGACAGCAAACGGCGCGCATGCTTCATCTTGATGTGGCGGATGAAATCCAACGGGGTGTCCCCCGTAATGGCTTTCAGTTTGCGCGTGAGCGTGGAGCGCGACATATTCATGGCTTCTGCCAGTTTCCGCACGTCAAACCCCGGATCGGACAAGTGGGCCTCCACCGTCGCCACGGCCTTTTCCATCAGCAATTGGTCCAGGCTCTCCGTTTCGGCGCCTTTTCCCTCAGAAACCGTATGGTCCAGATAATGTTTCATCCGCAACATCTCCGCACTGTCGGCCCATAATTCAATGTTTCTCCGCTTCTGCCTCCCCACATATCTGGCCACCGCCCACAGCACGCCGCCGACCCACACGAAGGCGCAGAGGAGATAAGCCCACCACGTTTCATGCCATGCCGGCACACGGCACAGCCTCAATTCCGTGGTCGTGCGGCTCCACTGCCCGTTGTCGTCCGTGGCCTTCACCTCGAACAGATGTTCCCCCTTGGGCAAACGGTTGTAGAGCGCCACATTTTCCCCCGCGGCCGTGTACTGCCACGACCGGTCCACCCCCCTCAACCGGTAAGCATAGCGGATTTTATGCGCCGCCCGATGATTCAGGGAAGAAAAACAGATAGCCACTCGTTCCGCCTCCGCACGGATATCCACCACAGAATCGGGCCGGCAAGCCTCTCCCCCATGGTCAAAAAACAAAGAACGCCCGTCGACCCTGACATCCGTCACCACGACCCGTGCAGGTTCGGCCGCACGGTCCAGGCTGTTGGACGGCACGAAACGGCAAATCCCGGATATCCCTCCGAAATAGACGCTGCCGTCGCGCCCCACACAGGAAGCCGTCGGAATGACACGCCACAAACCGGCCGAGCCGTCTGAAGTGAGATAAGTGCGGTAAGAACCGTTTTTCGGGTTAAACTCCATCACCATTTGATTCGTGGCCACCCAAACGTGGCCGAACTCATCCGCCACCACCTGGTTCACCATGTCGCCATTCAGGTTGCATGCCCCATTATAGCTTCTCACTT
The DNA here is from genome assembly GCA_944321975.1 of uncultured Paraprevotella sp. Classification (GTDB taxonomy): domain Bacteria; phylum Bacteroidota; class Bacteroidia; order Bacteroidales; family Bacteroidaceae; genus Paraprevotella. The sequence continues at coordinate 3,382 of CALUNJ010000118.1, read as the reverse complement.
TCCTTTCGACCGGATCGAAGGAAAGCAAATCCCCTTCGGCACTCCCCATCCACAACACCCCGTCACGGCCTTGGGAAAGCGTGGACAAAGCCGATGCCACCGCGTAACGGCAGAGCGTCCCGTCGGGACGAAACAAATACAGCCCCCTGTCGGTCGTTGCAGCCCAAAGACCGTCCCGGGGCGAAAAGCAAAAAGCCGACACATGCCCTAACGAAGGATATTCCCGCCGCACGGCCTTTTCACGCAAGTCGTAGCGCAAGACTCCCCGGTCCGTGCCCACCCAAAGCGTCCTTCCGTCGGCACTCTCATACAACGCCGTGACAAAATGATGAGCGGAATGTTCCGAAAGATCCACTTCGTCCGACTTCCGCATCCTCATGTCTTCATGGGACAAGCGGAAGATGCGCAATGAAAAATCCGGTGCCACCCACACGGAATGCGCCATGTTGCTGCCCGACACAAGTTTGACCAAGCCGAAAGTAAGTCCGCGCGTGGAAGGGAAATCCTCATGGGAAACAACCCTCCCGGACAAAAAGTCGAAAAGGAACAAGCCGCTGCGCTCCTGAAACAACCAGAACCGCCCCTCGCCGTCGTCGTGCAAGGCCATCACCGCCGGCCGATAGCTCGTCAGCCCGCGCAACCGCTCCAGGTTGAAAACTTCCGGGCCCTCTGCGTCAAAATGCAAAATGAAACTGGGGGTATCGAAAGCCGACACCCACAAATCTCCCGAACGCGCAAACCCCAGGTCGTTCAACATCATGCGGCGGCCCGGCAATTCCGCTCCTACATCGCAAGGGACAAGACGCCCGCCGTCGCAATCGTAAGCCGAAAGCCCCGCCTGCGTGGTCGCCCAGATCCGCCCCCTCCGGTCATCCCGTGCCATATAATATATGGTATGTTCATCCGCCGGCCCCGAGACCGCCTCTTGATACACATACATGGAGTCGGCCGGCGCAGAGGGGGAAAAACGCACGATGCCGTCCCCCCACGTGCCTACCCAGAAATAGTCGCCCTCTCCATCCTGCACAATGGCGCAAGGGTTGTGACGCCGCATGCCGTCGGGAAAAGGCACCAGGCGCTCCTGCGTTTCATCCAAACGGTGAATCAACCCATCAGAGAACAGCACCACAATATCCCCGTCTCGCCCCTCGCAAAAACCGGAAAGATGGGTGGGCACATCCCGGTTGCACGTCGCGTAGGATTTCACCAGGCGATGGTTGCGGAACCGCAACAAAGCCCCATCCACAGAAATCCAAATGCTCCCGTCTTTTGTCGAATACATCTGGTAAACCCGCCGTCCGTCCAATGCTGCGGATTCGACCGGCACCACCCGGTAATCCCTCTTGTCGATCCGGTAAGCCCCTTTGTCCGTGCCAAACCAAATGCACCCGTCCGCATCCTCGGCGACACATTCCACCAGATTATTGGCCAACAATCCGCGATGCCCGAAATCGGAACGGAACACCTGCACCTGATAACCATCGTCACGACACAAGCCGTCCACCGTCCCATACCACATATATCCCTCACTATCTTGGAACAAACGGTGTATGGCATTCACCGGCAAACGGTGAAGCCCCGGGATTTCCACGAGCTCCACTTGGCCGGCAAACAAACGCATCCCCCCCGACATGCATCCGAACAAGCAAAAAAGGAAACACAAGTTTTTCATTGAGCATTGAAGTTAATCCATACAAAAATACGAAATTTGAATGAACAGGCAAACAAAAAACCGAAACAAAACGCCTTTTTCAAACAAAATCCGGGAATCGGGCATTCCAATAAGTTCCTCCCCGAAGGGGGGCTTTCTCGTCAAAAAGGGGCATAAAACTCGCCAAAACACAACTTCCCACCTTGTTTGCCCTTTCTCTCTCCCCCCAATGCCACGAACATCACTTATCTTTGTAGCGCATTGCCAGGAGGAAAAAATCAGAGTTTCTGCATACATTTCATCAAACCTTATCAAAAAAAATAATGAAACACAAGAGAAAATTAACCTTCACGCTGTTTTCAGCGTATTTGCTTTGCGCTTCTTCGCCCGCTGCCGACGCCCAGAGCAGACTCTATCCTCGCCTTTTCGACCTGCAAGAAGTGACACTGAACGAGGGAGTCTTCAAACAAGCCATGGAACTGAACGACAAAACGCTCCTGGAGTATGACGTGGACCGCCTGCTCACACCTTACTGTCGCCAAGCCGGCTTCACGGAATGGGAACAACAACACCCGAATTTCCAAAACTGGGGATCCGGCAACTTCCGGCTGGACGGCCACGTGGGCGGACATTACCTTTCGGCACTGGCACTGGCCTACGCCGCCTCAAAGGACGAGGACATGCGGGACAAGCTGAAGGCGCGCATGGACTACATGGTGGACAAAATGGACGAATGCCAGCGCGTGTTCGACAACCACACGGACGGGCTATATGGCTACATCGGAGGCTACCCCGACAACAACATCTGGACTGGCATCTACCGTGGTGACTTGGGCCTATATAACGCCGGACGCGGCAACGTCCCCCTCTACACCATGCACAAGATTTATGCCGGCCTGCGCGACGCATGGGTCTATGGAGGAAACGAGAAAGCCAAGGCCTGCTTCCTGAAGCTCTGCGACTGGGGCGTGAATCTCATTTCAAACATTGACGATGCCACGCTGCCAAGCATCCTCGACACCGAACACGGGGGAATCAACGAAATGTATGCCGACGCCTACCAAATGACAGGCGAAGCCAAATACCTGGAAGCAGCCAAACGCTATTCCCACCAACTGATGGTGACAGGCATGCAAACGGTCAACACGACCTTTCTCGACAACAAACATGCCAACACCCAGGTGCCGAAGTACATCGGCTTCGCCCGCATCGCACAAGAAGAAAACGACGGCACCGCAACAGCCTACCGCGCAGCGGCACAGAACTTCTGGACAGAAGTGACGGAACACCGCACCGTGGCGCTCGGCGGAAACAGCATAGCCGAACATTTCCTGCCCGCCAACCGCAGTTCGGAATATATCACCAACCCCGACGGCCCGGAAAGCTGCAACACGAACAACATGCTAAAACTCACGGAAGACCTTTTTGCAGACCGGCAAGATGCAAAATACGCAGACTTCTATGAATATGCCATGCTGAACCACATTCTCTCGACACAGAATCCCCACACCGGCGGCTATGTCTATTTCACCAGCATGCGCCCGCAACATTACCGCATGTATTCACAAGTGAACCAAGCCATGTGGTGCTGCGTGGGCACCGGGATGGAAAACCACAGCAAATATGGCGAATTCATTTATGCGCATTCCCCGGCAAACGACACCTTGTTTGTCAACCTTTTCATCGCCAGCCAACTGGACAGCGAGCATTTCGCCCTGACCCAACAGACAG
>CALUNJ010000117.1 GCA_944321975.1 uncultured Paraprevotella sp. | reverse complement strand
CCGTTGAATGCTTCTTGCGGGATTTGGTTCACGATCATCTGGCGCACGGCTTCCGGCATGCGGTCGAAAGGCGGGGCGGAGAGGGTCTCCTCCGTCTTGTCGCGCACAGTGCCCATCATGCGGCTTTTCAGGTCGCCTTGCACGAGGTCGCTGAACATTTGCACGTTGTAGCCTCCGCTGCGGTAGCCTTTGCTCCAACTGGCATACACGTTGTTTTGCGGGTCGAAATGGTATTGCAGGGCCACTTTGGGCAACCATTGCACATAGTCGTGCGACAAGCCTCCGCGGAACCGGCTTTCGTCGGACATCCCCTCCAGCGTGAGCGGCATCATGGGCGAAGTCACCTCGACACCGTATTCCAGTTTCCCGCCATAGTCGTAGTCGAGTTTCATTTTTTCGTATTCCACACGTAGTCCCACGGTGAAGCTCAGCCCTTCGGCTCCGAAGAGGCCATTGAACGTGCTTTGATGGAAGATGGCCAGGTCGGTGGCCGGGGTGTTGAATGCCCCGTCAGCCACGAAAGACGAGGACGGCATGTCGAGGGCGATGCCCATGCCCAGGGGAGCCATGGCCGCGTTGGCACGGTCGAACACGGTGTGCATGAATTCCCTCGTGAGAGCCACGGGGCTTGTCGTGTGCAGGCTTTGATGCATGGCATATAGTCCGCTGGTCCATTCGTGGCGTTGGCCGGAGTGGCTCCTGAGAGTCAGCTCTTCGCTCCACGAATTGATGCGTTGCCGTTGTGTGAGGGTGAAATAGTCGGCCGGGGTGAAGTCCTGGTCGAGTGTCATGTTGTCGTTCAGGTTCTGATAGGCTGTGACAGAAGACAGGATGAACCGTTGGGAGGTGTATTGTGCGTTCAGGCTGCTGTTCAGCAGGCTGCGGCGGTAGAACGACGGGCGGTTGTAGGCGATGCGGCCCACGTATTCCGCCAGTTCTTCTTCCGTGCCCTCCACCGCGCCGAGGTAGCGGTAGGGGTATTCGTGGTCCTCGCGGTAGGAATAGTCCGTGGAAAAGTCTATTTTCCACCGTTCGGCGGGCAGGTAGACCCACCGCACGCGTCCTCCGCCGGTTTCTTTTCCTCCGGCCGGTTCGTGGCGCACCTCGTTTTGGTAGAATCCCTCGGCACGCTTGTAGAAGGCGTTCAGGGCATAGGCCATCTTTTGGCCTGCTTTCCCGTAGTGCGAGGCCGAGGCCTCATAGCCGTTGTCTTTCACCGAAGTGCCCAGCCGGATGTCTGTTCCTTGGTAGCGGAACGGGTTTCGGGTGAACACGCGCAGGATGCCTCCCATGGCATTCCGCCCGTAGAGGGTGGCCTGGGGGCCGCGTAGCACGTCGATGCGTTCCACGTCGAGCAGTTCGATGTCGTAGGCACTTTTGTCGGCATAGCCCACGTTGTCCACATACAGTCCCACGGCGGGCGTGTTGATGCGCGAGCCCACGCCGCGGATGTAGGCCGCCGAGGTCAGGCTGCTGCCATAGTCCGGCATGTAGAAGTTGGGCACGTAGGCCGAGAGTTCCTTGAGCGAAGAGGTGTGACGGTCATGGAGGTCTGTTCCGTCGAACAGTGACACGGCGGTCGGCTGATTGCGCAGTTTGCCGGTTTCTTTGGGGGCGGACACGATGACCACTTCTTCGATGTCTTTCACTTGGGTGCTGTCGTCCGCACTTTCTTCTGCGGGCAAGGCATGCGTTTGCAACTCCGTGAGGGAGAGTAATGTGGTTAATAAAATCAGTCTGTTCATTCCGGGTTTTATTTTGTGGTGCAAAGTTACGCGGAATGCACGAGAGCCGCAATCCTTATTAATTAGGATTTATACGGTGTGTTAAAAGCCTGGATGGTATTTGCCGGGGCGTGGTTTTTCGATAACTTTGTTTCAAAAAAGGAAAGATGAGGAAATGGATCTGTGGGATGGGAGTGTGCTTGTGTGTCGCTTGTGCGGATTCCGATGACAAGGAACGTTGGGTGATGAAAGACGGGACGGTGCTGTATGTGGAACCGGAAGTGCGGCAATATGCCTCGGAACAAGAGTTTGTGGATGAGATGGCTGCCGGGTATATGCGACGGAGTGGAGGCAGGGAAAATCCTGTCCCGGTAGATGTGGAGCCGGATTCCATGTATGGGGCCAAGGAAATCCGCATGAAGGCTTGGGAGAAAGCCCGGTTCGGTCCATGGGCGGAAGAATTCGGACTGGCAGCAGATAAGATGTACTTTGTCTGTACGGCTACGGCGATGATGGAGATTCCCCGCGACGGGGCGGATTATGTGGCGATGGGCGTTTACTGCGGAAATGACGGGGATTCCATCGGTTTCGCTCCATTCGGTGAGGACATGACGCGCGGATATTCTATGACCTTGAGGGAGGGCTCTTCGACGGAAGCCCGCACGATGCTCCGCTATGTGGGCTACGACGGAGAAGGGAATGGCGTGGGATATTATTATCCGGTGGGGGAGGTTGAGAACCTGAAATTGCGTTATTTCCGGGTAACCGGGAAGTGAAGGCTCAGATGCGGTCGGCCTCGATGTAGCCGTTCATCACGGCATAGATGGTCAGGGCGGAGACGGAACGCATGTGGAGCTTTTCCATGATGTTCTTGCGGTGGGAGATGACGGTGGTGGTGCTGATGCACAACCGGTCGGCGATTTCCTTGTTCGTCAGTCCCTGCACGATGAGCGTGAGCACTTCGATCTCTCGCGCCGAAAGTCCGTTGGGGTCGCTTTCTTGCGTGGCCGGCCGCGTGCCCGGAAGGTGCTTCCCGTGGGCGTGCGCGCTTTGTTGGAGCAACAACAGCGAGCGCACCATGTGGTCTTCGTCCTGGTAGATGTTCAGCGTGTGAAAGTGTGAGGACTGCGGTGCGCCTGCCGTTCCGTTGGTCAGCACGATGGTCTTGGCTTTCCGGTCGATGAAGAACGGGCTGTGTTCCAACAAGACTTGTGAGGAGATGAAGTAGTGGAAGTACATGTCCGGTGTGTCGCACACGAATTGTTCGAAACTGTTGAACGTGCGCACGACGGCGATGGGGATCATCCGTTCGATGAGTTCTCTCAGCCCGATGCAGGATAGCGTGTTGGCATCGATGATGGCGATTTCGGGAGCTGGTTGCATGGTGTGAAAAAACAAGTTGTCGCCACAAAGTTAGCGAATATCGCTGGAATAATCGAACAAAACTTGCCCGATATGCCCTCCCGTCTGCACAGGGCTTATCTTTTTGCCGGATTCCGTGATTCCGTTGAAGCCTTGTCGGGGCGTATGTCAGGCAGAAACACGGCTATGACGCCAAGCAGCGGAAGCCATGCGCTTACCTCGAAAATGTACCTGATGCTGGTCGCGTCGGCCAGCCACCCGAAGAAAGCCGACCCGATGCCCCCCAGCCCAAACATCAGCCCGAAGAAGATGCCGGCTATCATCCCGATTTTGTCGGGCATTAAGTCGGTGGCATACACCACGATGGCGGAAAAGGCGGAGGCGATGATGAGTCCCGACATTATGGCCATGACCATGGTCCAGCCTAAATTGAGGTAGGGCATCGCAAGTGTGAACGGAGCCGCCCCAAGTATGGAAAACAGGATGACATACTTCCTTCCGTAGCGGTCGCCGATAAATCCGCCCGACAGGGTTCCTATGGCAAACGCCGCCAGATAGGCGAACAGGCAATATTGCGACTGTTGCGTGCCGATGCCGAACTTTTCCATGAGGAAGAAGGTGAAATAGCTCGTCATGCAGGCATTGAAAAAGTATTTCGAGAAAATCATCAACACCAGTATCCACAAAGCCATGCGCACCGTTTCCCGGGGCAGCTGGCACAGTCCGTTCTTGTTCAGGGGGCGTGAGCTTATGGCCTTAAGTTTCAGCTTATACCACCCGCCTACACGGGTGAGCAGCAAGGACGCCAGTAAAGCCGCCATGGCAAACCATCCCACTGCATGTTGGCCGTAAGGCATCACAATCAGAGCCGCCAGAAGGGGGCCTGCCGCACTGCCTCCGTTCCCGCCCACCTGGAAGATCGATTGCGCCAGGCTCTTTTTCCCTCCCGATGCCATTTGTGCCACGCGGGAAGCCTCCGGATGGAACACGGCCGTGCCACAACCGACCAAGGCCACAGACAACAAGATGGGGAGAAATCCCGGGGCAAAAGCCAGGGACACGAGGCCGAAGAGCGTGAATCCCATGCCTAACGCCAGGGAATAAGGCTGGGGATGGCGGTCGGCATATTGTCCGACAAAAGGTTGCAGCACGGATGACGTGATCTGGAACACCAGTGTGATAATGCCTATTTGTGCGAAGGTAAACCCGAATTTGTCTTTCAACAGCGGGTAAAGCGCCGGGATGACCGATTGTATCATGTCGTTCAGTAAATGGCATGTGCCGATAATGAACAAGACCGTATAGGCAGTCCCTGTGGTGAGGCGCGGGTGGGCATCCGGCTTTTGGATAAACTTATTCATCGCTTCCGCCCTCCTCGGCGTCCGTCCAAAACAATTTTGCAATGCGCATGGCATTGTCCGCGTCTTTCATCTCCACGCAGTGTAGCATCTCTTCGTGTATAGCTTGTGTTTCGGACAAGCGGGAAGTGTCTTTGTATATATATTGGAAGCCTGCAGACAGGTGGACGGTCATGGCATTATAAAGCTCTGTCAGGATTTCGTTGTGAGTCGCATGCGCCATCGATTTGTGAAAATCTATATCCGCCATGATGCACTGTTCCACCTCTCCGCTCCCGGACGCTTTGCGCCTTTCCTGCAAATGGCGTTTCATCGCTTCCAGGTCTGCGGCAGTGCGGCGTAAGGCGGCCAATTTTGCCACTGAAGATTCAAGCATGTCGCGCACCTCGCGCAGTTCCCGGATGTCAGCCCTCTTCAGCCTGTTCGAAAAGGATTCGTGGTTTTCCCCGCTGTGATTGGCAAATGTGCCGCGCCCTTGTTGCACGCTTACCAATCCCATGTTGGCCAATATCCGGGTGGCTTCGCGGATTGTTGAACGCCCTACGCCGAAAAGTTTCATCAATTCGGGTTCCGTAGGCAACTTTTCTCCTTCTTTCAACTTGCCTTCGTTTATCTGTTTGCTTAGATGCCCGGCCACTTCTTCTGCCAACGACTTTTTCTGGATGGTTCCTTCTATTTTCATGATTGATGCGTGGAAAAGATGATATCATCTGATGAATTTCACAAAGGTACATTCTTTTTGTCAGAAGATGTCCGGTCCATCGGAGAAAAATAGACTTCATCCTGGGAGATTTGCAAAAAATAAAATTCGTTTGTTGAATTTCACAAATGCGCTTGAAGAGTTGTTGTCAACGGCGAAGCGATGCGGGCCGGGGCGGCTGGAAGGGCGGTCGGTTCATTCCCCGGAAAAGAGGCGGTGCTGGAGTCGTGGATTGGGATGGGCAAAAAAGTTTGGCGGTACTGGAGAGCCAAGGCTTTCCACTGCTTCGTGAGGGAGAACGGCGTGCGGCGGAATAAGGAAAAATCGCTCTCAAGAGGCACGAAAATTTTCTTCAAGCGATTCACATTTTTTTCTCAAGCAAAAAAAATGTGAATCGCTTGAGAAAAATCCATCTGTTTCAACGGGTGTTTAATCTGTTGATTTCTAATGGAATGAGGTTTTTTCAAAAATAGGACTGTATCGACTGTGGAATGGAAGTTACGGAAGGGGGAGGGTGGCGCGTGGGCGAGGCTGCATGGGGTTCCGATGAGGGCTATTGCCCTCCCATGGCGGAGAAACCGGGACCCATGGCACAGAGGAAATGGAGTCCGCGTTCGTGACGTGGCCAGGCCGGTGCGTTTTCGGATTGAAGATCCTGACACGCAGTGGCGAGGCTCCAAATCCGGCACGGAGGGATGTCTCCCACCCCACTCAGATCCTATTTTTCAAAAAAATAAGGGCTTCTCTCACGAGAAGTCCTTACGTTATTCAAAAAATAAATGGTTTTCAAACTAAGGTGCGTCGCCTTTTCAGCAAGCCGCACCGGCATTGAGGTTCTGATTTCCAAAGAACATGGAAGTGCTCGAACTCATCGGCTTCCCACCATTCTTTTTCGAACCGTTGGCAACCGCCATAGCTACTACGGCAATTGCGAGAATCATTAATCCTGTCATAATCTTCTTACCTTTCTTTTTAATCCAACAATCTTTTACCTTTTTCGTGCTCCTCACGGAGCCTAACACCTATTTGTTCTTTTTCAATGTCTTTTCTTCTGATTGACACTGCAAAGTTAATGCCAAGCCCCCGTCCGGGCAAGTTTTGGCAGGTTTTGTTGCGCCTTGGCAGCCTTTTTCTTGAT
>CALUNJ010000116.1 GCA_944321975.1 uncultured Paraprevotella sp. | reverse complement strand
CGCGACACCACGTATTACGACTGCCAGCTGCTCTCCACGCCTTCCGGCATCGTCATCATCCCCACCGGAAAGGGGGATTTCGACATCATCTACAAAGGCAACCATGAATTTCTGTATTTCGAGGACGGCTTCCGGCGACCGCTGACCTTTCCGGACGACACCACCTTGGTGATACAGCGACAAGGACGGCTCTACACCTGGCACCGCAACCACAGGATGACCGAAAACCGCATGAATGAAATCCGCAATATCATCGCGGGAGACAGCCTGAACGCCAACGGCGAAGTGATGCGCTACGTGCTCTCCACCTCCGAACGCGAACTGCAGGCCACGAACCACCGGCTGGCCTATCTGGCATTCGCACTGATACTGGCCGTTTGTCTCACCTTATATTATCTGCACCGGCTCTCGCGCCGCAAGCGGCAAATCGAACAGCAGCTGGCCCAGATCACGGAAGAACAGGCCGCGAGGCCATCCGTCGTGGCAAACGCATTCAAACAAGTGGAAGAGGACTTTTTCCAGTCCGACTATCTCATCCGCCTGCAACGGCGCATCGCTGCCGGAGAGATGCTCAAGCCCGAAGCTTGGGAAGAGATGGAAAGGGAAATCAGATCGGTATATCCCGACTTCGTCCGCCGCCTGTCCGGCTTGTGCAAGATGTCCGCCGTGGAACACCGCGTCTGCCTGCTCGTCAAGCTCCGCTTCTCCCCGTCCGAGATGGCCGGTGTCCTCTGCAAGGACATCAGCACCATCAGCAGCATCCGGAGCAGGCTTTATAAAAAGGTGTTCCAACAAAAAGGAAGTGCGAAGGAATGGGATGAATTCATCTTCTCATTATAAGCCGGTTATCTTCTTCTGCCAACTTTTTGCCAACTCCCTCCCCGCCCCGCCGCCCGGCTTGGCATCAAGCTTGCAACAAGATGCCAAATATTTGCCAACCCGTTTTCTTGGAAAACAAAGTGCCGTGGAATAAATTTGCAACGTGAGAAACAATTTTATTCCATTCACCTTTTAAACAAATGACGTATGAAAACAAATCTTCTGAAGAAAGCGGGGACATGGCTCTTGACTGCCATGCTGACCCTATGGAACGGCACACTGATGGCCCAACAGAAAGTGAACGACGAAGACCTGCATGGCGTATGGCTCATGGAATCTTTCTATTTTGAAGGCGAGGACAAAGTCAAGTGCGGTGTGACTTACACCCAGATCAAAGTGTACCGCCCCGACGGGGAATATGCCTGCGCGGAAGTCGTCAAACTGAAGAACGGCCAGTTCCAAGTACTTCCGCACGAATACGGCACCTACACTTTCAAGAATGGCAAGTACACCGAAATGGGACGCGACGGCAACCTCAACCTGGTGGACAAGCACACCTTCACCGGGCAATGGTCGAACCGCCACGATGTGTGGAAGAAATGTACCGACATGCCCGACCGGCTCACGGACTACATCGTGGACGTATGCAAGGCTCACCAGAATCCTGCCGCCGACATCCAACAACTAATCGGCAAATACATGTTCAACAAGTAACTGTTTTTCATTCATTTCACTGAAACGATGCGCCGCCCGCACGAAGTGTGCCGGTGGCGCATCCGTCTTTTCAACCATTTCCTTTCGTCGCGGAATGGCCTTCATACCCTCCCGTGTATTGTCCTATTCCGAGGAAAAATCTTATTTTATTAAAAATCAAGAAAATAGAAAACCCCTTGAAGCAAATGGATTTTTCTCAAGCGATTCACATTTTTTTGACTTGAGAAAAAAATGTGAATCGCTTGAGAGAAATTTGCATTCCTTTTGAGGGCGATTTTGTCCTATCCCGCCACGCCCCCTAATCCGCGAAGGAGAAACGGACGGCTTCGCTCCAAACCTCTTCGTTATCCCGCCGATAAGAGACCTTTCCGGCTTCCCACCTAAACCGGTGGTTCTCGTCGTAACTATCCGACATCGTGGCCAAATGCCGGGAAGACCGCCCGAGCAATCCGGCCCAATAGAGGTATTTCAGTTCTTCAATGTCCATGTCGTACACATCATAAAAGAACATGAGATTATTCGAGTTGGGAGTTTCCGCATAAATAAAGTCCGTAGACCGAGCGTGGCTTCCTTGGATCTCTACATGGACCAAATCGCCGTCTTCCCACACCAAAGAGTATTCCCTTTCCTCCCGTCCTTCGCTCAGATACACCAGATGGCCTTCCTTGTCATATCCGCACGTGGATTGGAAAGAAAAATCCAGTTCCCCGTTTTCCTCATAATGCCTTGAATCGACGCGCCCGGCAAAGCCGGACTCGTCCAACCAGACCTCATACACATAATTCACACGCCCGTCGGAAAATCTCTGGGTGTAGCGGACGTCCGGTTCGGACGCGGACTTTTCAGGATCCAGATAATTGTATTCAAACGTGATTTCATATTCCTCACCCTCGCCGGACAAGACCCGCGTCAGGAAACCATTCTCATAAACAAACTTATCCAGTCCGTGGTCGTCCACTTCGTCCACCAGTTTTCCCGTAAACACCCGTCCGACCGGAGGCGTGTCCGCCGGGACGTTTGCCACTCCTTCGTCCCCGCCATTCCCCGACGGGGTCTTCTCTGTCAACTCCACGGTGGTTTCCGACCATTCATCCGTTTCATAATTCACATAGTGCTCGTAAATGACCAGCCGGTTGCCCGATGAGAAGTCCACGGTGAAAACACTTTCATCGCCGCCATTGTTCCACACGTTGTCCCATGAAGCACGGACCTGGCGTGCGCCTTGGTTCTCCCATTTCCAGAAGTGCGCTTCGATCTCGCAGTCATTGTAAAGGCTCAAAAAGGTGCCCGATTTGGTGAACATGACTTCCGAAAGCGCTTCCTCCACCTCGTCGGGCGTATAAGTCTCGTCATATTCCCCGTCGTAGGCGTCCTTCCCTTTCTCATGCGTCTTTACCACCTTCCACGTGTGGCACAACGCATTGGTGAGTTCGTCATCCCCAATTGTTTCAACCTTCTCTGCCGAAAAGGTCATTTCACTGCCTCCGCGCGGGGTGATCACGATGTCGGTGACTCCCTGTCCGCCGGCCTTCAGCCGGATGACTCCAAAACCTTCCAGGCTAAAGCGCTCAGGGTCAAGCTGGGTAAAAGAGCCATAAATCAGATTGCCATACGCCGCAGCCCTGCCCGCAGGAACCTTCACCGTATTGGAAAACAAACTTCTCATCCCGGACGAAGCCCTCTGGCCGTCGGCCCCGCGCTTCATGACGAGATAGTCGCCGCTCGCGCCCAGCTCAATGCTCTCATAAGGAGAAGACCAATCGGTGATTTCATATTTCCCGCTCACTGACTCATACCGGGGTGCATTCATCGTAATGGCCGGCACTTCTTCCCTTTCATCATCGCTACATGAAAAAAGTAAGGAACCACCCACACGGCCCATAACACCGCCACAAAAACATTGATACATTTTTTCCACATAATTATTACTGTTTTTTAATTAAACATTGAATTCAACGTTCAATAAAACTGTTAGACGGGATACAGTAATAACCATATTTCTTCAAGGGAAAGAGCCGTCCCATTATTTTCAACACATCGGATTCGTTTGATCCTGCATCGAATTGCCAAGATAATGTAATTCCCTTATCGGAAGACCGATTTTGTAAGGCAAATATATGAATTACGGCTTGACCAAGCCCTCCCTTGCACGTTAAGAATCCTTAATATCGCCTTTCTGCCGGGCGGTTGGCCCATGAAGCCCCGACATCGGGCACAAAGCCCGGTGAACCCCGACATCCGGACCCTTGGCGCGCGCAAGCCCATAAAGCCAGCCACTTTTCAGGCTGAAAAGAGGTCCGATTCATTTTTAATGCGTAACTTTGCACCCGTTTTCAATACGGACACAAAAGATAACAAGATGAAAATCGGGACTATCGTTTGTTTTATCTTCTCCGTCATCGGTTTACTGGCCCTCGTGGCCTATTTTTTCCCGCAAGAGGGAGTCGCATTAGGCGGCACGGAACTGCGCTTCCCCTCGCTGGCCGAGGTGCTCGCTCCCCAGGAAGAGGAGGCGGCCCCAGTGGATACCATCCCGGAGGACACCCTCACCACGGAAGAGTTGATGCAAATGCGCATGGACGCGCTCAAGGCGGAAAAAGAAAGCGAATTCATCACCTATTGCCAGACCAATCCCGCACGGATCTACATGCCGGGAGACAGCGTGGCCTATTTCGACCCGTTCTTCGACGGGCTCGAGACAGCCGGCGAACGCCCGATGCGCATCTTGCACTACGGCGACTCCCAACTGGAGGGCGACCGCATCACCTCCGTGTTGCGCGAAGCGTTCCAAGAACGGTTCGGCGGCAGCGGCGTGGGACTGGTGCCCGCCATACAGACCGTCCCCACCTACACCCTCTCGCAAACCGCCATGCCGGCGGACCTCACGCGCCATCTCGTCTATGGTCCCCAAAGCATGCGGCTGGAAGACCGCTCCGATTACGGCCCCATGGGACAATGCGCCACGATAGACGGCACCGCCACCTTCGTCTTCACCACCCGCATGCGCGACACCTACCCCCATGCCTCGCGCTTCGCCCGGATCACGCTGATGAGCGGAAGTCCGGTGGACGCCTGTGTCACCATCGGGAACGACACTTTGCCGCTGGGCGGGATGCAAGGCAGCGAGCCGTTCTACTGCTACACGGCCCGGCTGGGCGGCACGCGCACCACGGCCACGCTGACCGTCAACGGGAAGGCGGAAATCTACGGCATCCTGCTGGACGGCACGGGAGGCGTGTCGGTCGACAACGTGCCCATGCGAGGTTGCTCGGGCACGATTTTCACCTCCATCAGCCAGGCTACGCTCGCCCCATTCCTGCGGCAACAAAACGTGCGGCTCGTCATCCTTCAATATGGGGGCAACTCCGTGCCTTATCTGAAAGACGAAAAAGGCATCGCCGCTTACGCACGGGCGTTGAAAAGACAGATCGAATACTTGAAGAAACTCGTCCCGGCCGGCACCCGCTTCCTGTTCATAGGCCCGTCGGACATGTCCACGTCCGTCGACGGGAACATGCAGACCTATCCGCTGCTTCCCCGCATCGTGGAGGCGCTGAAACAAGCCGCCAATGAAAGCGGCATCGCCTACTGGGACCTCTATGCGGCCATGGGAGGACGGAACTCGATGGTGAAATGGGTCGACAGCCAACTGGCCGGAACAGATTACGTGCATTTCACCCCGAAAGGCGCACGCCACGTAGGCAAGATGCTCTATGAGACGCTGGAATTCTACCACAGATTCTACCGCTTCCGCACGGGAAAGGACCGGCTGAAACTAAATGCAGACAGCACGGAGCTGGTCATCGACACGGCCGCAACGGAAATAACCCACGCCAACCCTCCCGCCGGAACCGGCGCTGACTCCATGCACACACGGCATCCGGACTCTGTCACGCCTTCCGGCCACCCATAAAAACCGACTTACGACACCTTATCACACAAAAAATGAAAAAATACCGTCACATTGCCGCCTGCCTGGCAGCTTTTGTCCTCCTGGCTTCCTGCCTCATGCGCCCGGAAACCATGCCCGGCGAACGCAAGGCCGCCTTGCGGCCCCTTCCTACGGGCTACCCGTTCATCCGATATGAGGAAAACACATTGCTGTTTCCCGGAAGCCGGACCTCTTTCGACTCGCTATACCAAAAACTGGACACGCTGTTGCGCCTCGGAAAAGGACACATCAATGTCCTGCACATAGGCGGAAGCCACGTGCAGGCCGGTTACCTGAGCCACCAGTTGCGCACGGACCTGGCCAGCCTGGCCGACTCCGTGATGACGGAGCGCGGACTACTCTTCCCTTTCCGCATCCTGCGCACCAACGCGCCGCAGAACTACCGCATCGGCTACACGGGACATTGGGAAAGCACCCGCTGCGTCAGGCCCAACGGCACCGACACCCTCGGCATCGCGGGAGCTGCCGTCAGCACCAGCGACCCCGGCGCCACGCTTTCGCTCCTCCTGAACCTGCGCGACTCCGTGCCTTTCTTCTTCACCCGCCTGCGCCTGCTGGGCTATGCCACCGACAGCACGGCACTCCCCTATGCCCTGCACGACGGCGACACGCTGTGGGCACGGCACGAACCGGCCACACGGAGCTATCTCATCGACTTCCCGGAACACCAAGACACCGCCACCCTGTGCTTCCAGATTCCAACCAGTGGACGCTTCACCCTGACTGGCATCCTGCCCGAAAACGGGCGCGACGGAATCACCTACCACGCCACGGGCATCAACGGGGCCGACGTGCCGGCCTGGCTGCGCTGCGAACACCTGGCCAGGGACCTACGGCTCATCCGCCCCGACCTGGCCATCTTCGGCATCGGCATCAATGACGCGAACGTGCCCGCCGGCCGGTTTGACCCGGAAACATTCAAGGCGAACTACCGCCAGCTCATCGCCCTTTTCAAGGCGGCCAACCCCCACTGCGCCCTGCTCTTCGTGACCAACAACGACTGCCTGCTCAACC
>CALUNJ010000115.1 GCA_944321975.1 uncultured Paraprevotella sp. | reverse complement strand
GCAGCGGTCAATATTGGAACGAACTGCCTCCCACAAACTCCCGCAACAAGGAAGTGGGCGGGATCTCGTCGTCCGACATGGGCACGAAATAGCGAAGGAACTTGCGCAAACGATAGGCCTCGGAATACTCCGGCACATTTTCCGGCACCCGCTCCAACAAGGGCAGAGCCTGGTTGCGGATCACAGCCAGTTCGAACAACAAGGCACTGTTGAACATGGCGTCGGCCTGTTCCTGATAGGGAAAAATCCATTTGTCTTCCCCTGCCCGCACGCTGGGCCAGCGGCGTATGGTGTCCAGCGCCGAATAGCCGCGATACTTATAATCGCGGATGATGCGGCGCAACAGACGGTTGTCCGTCGTGGGGATGTAATTATGCGTATCCAGCAGAATCGTCGTCATGGCCGACACGTAGATGCGGTATTTATAACGGTCTTCGATCTGCGCCGTCAGCTCCGGGTTCAGTCCGTGTATACCCTCCAGGATCAAAATCATGTTTTCTTCGAGCCTCAGCTTCTTCCCGCTCATCTCCCTCACGCCCTTTTGGAAATTGAACCGCGGAAGTTCCACTTCCTCGCCCTCCAGCAAAGCCTGCAACTGCCGGTTGAAGAAAGGCAAGTCCAACGCATAAAGCGATTCGAAGTCATAATCGCCATGTTCATCCTTGGGCGTATGCTCGCGGTCCACGAAATAATCATCCAAGGACACGGGATAAGGCTTCATCCCGTTAGCCATCAATTGGATGGAAAGCCGTTTGCTGAACGTGGTCTTCCCGCTCGACGACGGGCCGGCAATCAAGACCAGTTTCAAGTTGCGGCGCGATTGGATTTCATCGGCGATGCGCACGATTTTCTTTTCCTGCAGAGCCTCGGCCACGTTGATCAGTTCGGTGGCATGCCCCTCCTGGCAGGCCCGGTTGAAGTCCCCCACCGTGCTCAGCCCCACGATCTCCTGCCAATGATGGTGCTCACGGAAGATTTCCAGCATCTTCTCCTGATGGACCATCTCCTCCAACTGCTCCGGATTTTTCCGCGACGGGATGCGGAGAAGCAACCCGTCGTAATACTTCATCACGTCGAACACCTTCAATCCGCCCGTGGACGTCAGCAACGAACCATAAAAATAGTCCGTCGTGTCCTCCAGGCGATAGTAATGCGTGTAAATGGTTCCCGCACTTTCCAACAGTTTCACCTTGCTCGTCATCCCCGCACGGCGGAACATCTCGACGGCCTCTTCCGTGGGGCTCTGGATGCGGCGGAAAGGCAGGTCCGCCGCCACGATTTCCTTCATCCGCCGCCAAATGGCGGTCACGTCGTTTTCCTCCAGCGTCCGCCCGATGCGCAAATCACAATAATATCCACGGGCCACCGGCGTGTCAATGCGCAACTCACAGCCCGGAAACAGATCCTGCACCGCCTTCACCAACACGAAAAACAAAGAGCGGGTGTAAGTGCGCATCCCCGAAGGCGAGGTCACATCGAGGAACTCCACATCCTTGTCGTTATAAAAGCGGTAATGCAGCCCCTCGACCTTATTGTTGACCTTCGCGCTGACCGGCCCATAAGGCATTTGCAAATTTAACGCATGGTAAGCGTCCCAAAGTGTGCTTCCCATGGGGATCAGAACGTTTTTTTTATTATTTTTGCAACGGATTTTGACTTCTTGTACCATAACTTACGGAGTTTTTTACCCAAACGGCTCCTTAAAATTAGGCAATGGGCGGGAAACGTCAAACAACCGTTCACTTATATTTCGACAGCGTATGGCAGTTTTAGCTTTTTTAAAACTTTTGGGATGCCTCGGCCTGCTGATGTATGGCACGAAACTGATGGGAGACAGTCTTCAGCACTTGGCCGGCGACCGGCTCCGCCACATTCTCGACTCGCTGACTACCAACCGCTTCACCTCGTTGCTCACCGGCGCATTGGTCACAGCCATGATCCAATCCTCTACCGCGGCCTCATTGATGACCGTCAGCTTCGTCCATGCCGGCATGCTCACTTTCATGCAAGCGCTTCCCGCACTGATGGGAGCCTCCGTGGGCAACACGCTCATCGCCTGGCTCATGGCCGCCGAACTTAATTTCGGCTTCAGCAACTACATCTACCCCCTGATGCTGGTGGCTTTTCTCTTGGTGCAATACCGCAAACGCCCGGCTTTGGGCGAATCGGTTTTCGGCTTCTGCTTCATTCTGCTGAGCCTCGGGTTGCTCTGCCACCTGTATGACAGCATGGCTCCTGCCGACCAGCACCTTGTCGCCGGCTACCTGGGCCTTTCCCATGAGCATTACGGCGCCTACGTGCTGCTGTTGCTCGTCGGAGCCGCCGTGACCTATGCCGTGCAATCCTCAGCCGCCATCATGGCCACTTCCATGGTGCTCTGTTCCACGGGAGTCTGGTCGGCCTATGCCGGCGCGGCTTTCATGCTGGGAGAAAACATCGGCCGCGCCATCGCCACGTGGCAAGCCGCCTCTTCGGCCGGGACGCCAGCCCGGCGCACAGCCTTCGGGCAGCTGGTGTTCAACCTCTTTGGCGTGACCTGGATGTTCGCCGCCTTCCCTTATTTCATCAACTGGCTTTGCAGTTTCATCCATTTCGACCCTACAGCCGGACAAACTTCCCCCGACCACAACCTGGCTTACGTGCTGGCCGCTTTCCACACGGGATTCAACCTCTGCAACGCAGCACTGTTCATCGGCTTGGCCAAACCCATGGAACAATGGGCGGCACGGTGCATCCGCAAGCCCTTGGGCAACGATGAAAAGGAAAGCGAGTTGCGCTTCATCACCAAAGGATTGCTCGACACTCCCGAAGCCTCTGTCACGGAGGCACGCAAAGAAATCATCAACTACACCGACACCGTGACCAAGATGTTCACCCAAACACGCTACCTGTTTTCGGCCGACAACGAGACCGACTTCAAAAACATCTTCGCATTGGTGGAACACTACGAAGAAATCAGCGACGAGATGGAAACGGACATCGCCAACTACCTGAACCGCATCACGGCGGAAGAAGAGGTCACAGAAAACCTGCGATCCGTCATCTGTGGCATGCTGCGCGAACTGGCCGAAATCGAAAGCATCGGCGACAGTTGCCACCACATCGCCCACACCGCACGGCGCAATTTCTACAACAGCCAACCTCTGACGGAACCCCAACTGGAACACATCCACCAGATGTTCCAACTCACGGAACAAGCCTTGGAACAAATGCGTTCCCTGCTTTTCACCCGGAAAACCCCGCGCGAGGCCACCACAGCCTACTACATCGAAAAGGAAATCAACAACTACCGCAACCAATTGCGCAACCTCAACTTCGCCGATGTAAACCGCGGGCTGTACAGCTATCAGACCGGAGCCATGTACATGGACATCATCAACGAGTGCGAACAACTCTCCGACTGCATCATCAACGTGACTGAGGCCCGGTTGGAAACCAAAGAAGCATAATCCCTGGCCCCCTGCGCCTCCGCAAGACTCCCCCAAGAAAAAGTGCACCCGCCCCGCGACATCGGAACAGATGCACCCTTTTTCACCAGCCGGAAACAGCCATTCCCCCTTACGGACGGAGCACCTTCTTGCCATCCATAATATAGATTCCCTTTTTCATCCGTTGCACAGGACGACCGGACAAATCATAAATCAAGCCGTCCGACCGACGTTCCTCCACGCCTTTCACGCCCTCCACGGACGCCCCGCCTTCCAGGCTGGTGAAGTCCGTCACGCGATTGGCCATCGTATTCAACGCCCGCACATCATTGGAACCCAAGGCGCGGGAATAGAAAATCAAATCGTCCAGCCTCACGTCCACAGAGCCCCAGAACGAACCATAACCCAAATAGAAGTTCGGACACGACTGGATGAAATCCATCACGATGTCATAATCAAAATCTTCCGGCGAGGCAACCTCCGCCCCATGACACGTCCCGGCGCAGGCCCATTCCCGCACCCGGCTGCTGTTGATGTACAACACCAGCCCGTTTTCGCGAGAAAGAGTCAACGTCACCAGACACCATTCCCCCACAGGGATATTATCCGAAAGCACAGCCCCGGGATGATTCAGGTCTATCCAGTCACCGGCTCCATTGTTGAAGCCGACATAAGAGTTCCCGGTCAGATACAAACGCATGTCAGATGCAGGATGATAAAAGGACCATATGGCATCCCAAGGCACCTCGTCGGTGCGCTTCACCCACAAAGACACAGTCATGCCCTCCAGCTCCACATTCCGCAACGGGTTGGGAATCTGCACATAGCTGCAATTCCCGCTTGCTCCGAAGTACTGATGAAGGATATGCCCCGTGCGCAGGCTGTCTTGCTCCAATGAAGGTTTCCGTGCCCCGCCCTGCGACCGCAGCACGGCTTCTTCCGTCTCATCGTAAGGATTAACGAAAGGCACCTGGTCAAAACCGTAATAAGCACACACGCCCGTACGCCAGTCACCGGAAGGAACAAAATCCTTCCGGGCCGTCACGCGGTACACGTTCGTCCAATAAAAGTTTCCGGAAGAAAGTTCCACCGTCAGGTTCACCTCTTGATCCTCCGCAAGTCCGGCTGGATTATACCGGCCTGTATTGGAAATGAGATCCGGCTGGTCAGACGACCATTTCACTTGCACAGGACTTTCCACCCTCATGCCATACAAATCCAAATGACTGTTCACAGCCTGCCCTTCCCGCACCGGCCGGGCATAGGTGTTCAAGGTATAGGCCAGCGCGTATGGGTCTTCCATCCGGTAACCCCACACATTGACTCCGGTCTTCCCGCAAGCCGTAAAACAGATCGCCTTGATGGTCGTGGGTTCCACCTGCTGTTCCACCACGACCCCTTCGTAGGTCACGCCGCCCAGTTCCAGCGTGATATAGGAATTGCCGCCATACACCTCCCAACGGCCGGCATATGCGCCGTCCACCGTGCCGTCGGCATGGAGCGTGATTTCCACCGGGGCCACTTCCTCCTTGTTGGCATGATCCAGATTATAGCGATGTACGAGGAGCCTGTAGGGACCCGCGATTTCTTCCGCGCTGAACATTTGTGCGGAAGCCACCTCCCCGTCGCCCACCGTCTCTCCATGGTATTCGAACGGAGCCGCCACCGGCCATCCCGAAGCGTTCAGGAACAGCTGGTGAACCCGCACCTGATGCCCCTCCGTCCCGTCGTTGAAACGGGTGTGATAGACCAGATAGGTGTTGCCGTCGGCGGCCGCCAGCACGGAGTTATGCCCTTGCGCACATTCCCCCACTTCCATCAGCCCCCAACGGTAAGCCCCCAGCAGTTTTTCGCCACGGTTGTCCGCATTCAGTCCGAAATTCAGCCGCCATCCCCCCGTGAAGATGGCATCCGTCCCGCTCGGATCCTTGTACGGCCCGTCGGGATTCTCCGAACGGAACACGCGCATCTCATACCCTCCGTCGGAATTCAATCCGCCGTAGCTCATGAACAGGTAATAATAATCCCCGATATGCTCAATATAGCTTCCCTCGCCCGAAACATACCAGCCCCCGGCAATCTTTTTGCCGAAATAAGGGTCGGAAGTGACATCCCGTCCCTTGGTGTCGAAATCGCCGGGATAATCCACGTCATAATCCCGCAGCCCCGTCGCCTCATCCAATTGCAACATGTAAATGCCGCCCGACCATGAGCCGTAAGACATCCACAGCGTGCCTTCCTCGTCATAAAACACGCAAGGGTCTATGGCATGTGGCCAGAAGTCGCCCCAGTTCTCCTGGCGGTAACGCGCGGGGAGGCTTTGCTGTTCGCCGATGACCAGTTCCAAGTCCGTCTTATGAAAAGAGATGCGCTCGTCCGTGTCGCTGCGGAATCCGGTGTACACCACCGGCCCTTGGTAGACATACGGCCCTTCGATGCGGTCGGCCGTAAGCAGGACGATGCAGGAATTCCATGCCGGCCCGTTCAGGCTCAGATACTCGCACCACTTTTTCATCACGGGGTTGTAGAAAATGTCCGGAGCCCACATGTTGCCGTCCACCGTCCATGCCTGCCCCTCGCCGCCGGGGAGCGCACAGTTCCATCCCGCCGCGTCGAAATTGCCGAAAGCCACCTTCTCGCCCCGGATCGTGACCTCCCGGGTCTGATTCGTGCGGAAAGCCTCGGAAGAAGGCACGCCGGAAGTGACCGTCCCGTCCTCCCCCACAGTGCCCCACGGCAAGTTCACCCACGTCCAGTTCTGCAGGTCGCGCGTCTTGGCCGTCGCGATATGGGAACCAAACACATAATAATAATCGCTGGACTCATCATAGACAATCGAAGGGTCATGCACACTGGTGCGCTGCACGGAGATTTCCTCATACCTCTCTTGTGCCTCTTCCGTCGTCATCCGTATGCGCCCGGAGGCCGTGTCTTGGCCGTAAACAGGGCACAGGCTTACAACGGAAAATGCCCACACACAGCTTTTCAACAAAAGGTTTACGTTCTTTTTCATGTTTCGTTTCGGTTAATGACAATTTATACTGATACCTCAAAAAACAAAAAACGCAACCAACTCCCGTAAAAGTCAATTGCGTTTGTCTTGTGTTGCGGAGGCTTGACTCGAACAAACGACCTCCAGGTTATGAGCCTGGCGAGCTACCAACTGCTCCACTCCG
>CALUNJ010000114.1 GCA_944321975.1 uncultured Paraprevotella sp. | reverse complement strand
GACCGCTACAGCGACATCGTGGACATCTACGAGGGCGGCTTCATGCACAACCGCGGCGTGTTCCGCTCGGAGCAGAACTCCTGCATGAACAACGACATCCCCTATTACAGCACCATCAGCCGCGAGAGCATCGTGAAGCGCATCAAGCGTTACGCCGGAGAGACCTACTCCTTCGAGGAGTTCGTGGCCAACGACAAGCGCGACGCCGGTGCCGTGGCGCGTAGCAGCTACGTGGACATCAGCGAGCGCACGATACACTCCTATCAGATGTCGCCCCAATTCCACAAGGGAAGCCCGCTGAAAAAGTCCAGGAGATAGAAACAGAAAGAAATCAGACCCACTAAAAACAGGAAAAAAATGAAAATTCACATAATAACTTATGCAGCTTTTGCGTTAATCATTTCAGGGTTGTTGCCGGCATGCAGCCAGGACGACACGCAGCCGGCCCCGGCCGACCCGCGGCACACCCCCATGACGTTCCACATCGTCCACCCGGCGCAACGCGCCCGGGTGATGAACGACGCGTTTGAGGATGGGGACAAGGTGGGACTGTTCGTCCATGCGGCGGACACGCCCTTGGAAATCGGGGGGAACCTGGTCAACAACGAGCCGCTCACCTGCGAAGGGCCGGCCTGGACCACGCCGCGCACGCTGTACTGGGACGAAGGCACATTCAACGCTTATGCCTACTATCCCTACCAGCAACCGGTGACGTCCATAGAGAACCTGCCCTTCAGCGTCAGCCTGGACCAGGGAGCCACCACCGAAGGCATGGACGGCTACGAGGCCAGCGATTTCCTCTACGCCAAGACCGGAGGGGTCAGCGCGTCGGACGCGCCCGTCACCCTGACGTTCCGCCACATCATGAGCAAGCTCACCATACGCCTCATCAAGGGCGAGGACTTCGAGGGGGACATGCCCACCGACGCGGAAGTCTACGTGCACAACACGGTGCCCACGTCCACCATCGACCTCAACGCGGGCGTGGCCACACGCTATGTGCGCGGTTCGAGAGCCACGATCAAGGCCCGGCAGGAAAGCGACTTCGTCTTCGCGGCCATCGTCGTGCCCCAGCGCGTGGACAACCGCATGCCGCTGGTGGAAGTCATCATGAAAGGCGTGTCCTACGTGTATGAAAGCAAGTTCCAGTTCAAACCCGGCGTGGAGCATCTGGTAAATATGGTGATATCCGACAATCCGGACCAAGTGAAGATTGAAATCGGAGGAGAGATACAAGACTGGCAGTAAAACGGAAGGATGAAAACGGCAATATACGTCTTATCGGCATTGACACTGGTGCTTGGGGGCGTGGCGGCAGCCTTATGGCTGGCGCCCGCCCCCGTGGCCGATAAGTGCCGCGAACACCGGTTCGGCCTGCACGAAGGTCTCGAACTGGTGGAAAAGTCCGATCCGCAGGGACGCACGTATTACGTCGTCGAGGACAGCTTGGGACACAAGCTGTTCAACGTGCCGGTGCGCAATTGCCTGCTCGACGTGCGCTTCCGCGACGGGCAACTGCGCTTCCGCGAGAATGCCACGGGGCGGACGGGACATATCGACCGGCAGGGCACCGTGACCTTCCAGCCCGCGGACTTGCCCGTCGGCCACGAAAAATACACACGCGAAAGCGCGAAAATCAAGCCGGCCGCCACCGGCCATCCTTCCCGGCCCCGCACGGCAAGCCCCAAGGAAACGCACCCCCGCAAGCTGGACCGCGAAAGCCTCAGGCACCTCAAGGAAGACAACCCTTTCTATCAGGAAGCCGCCAAAGTGTTGTCGGGGAAGCTGGACGAGGGTGACGCCGAAAGGCGGCAGGTCATCCTGAACTATTGCGAACATTTCCGCACGGCATACACCACAAAAGACATAGACTTCCTGCGCCAGGTGTTCAGCGAGCAGGCGTTGATCATCGTGGGCAACGTGGTGAAAACCGCCCCGGACGAAAACGGCGGGGTCGCGGCCAACGAACGGGTGGAATACTACTTGCGCACGAAAAGCGAATATCTCTCACGCCTGTCCCGCGCGTTTGCCGCCAACAAGACCGTCGACGTGCGGTTTTCCGAATTCCGCATCATGCGCCATCCCACGACCCACGGAATCTACGGCGTGCGGCTCCGCCAGCGTTATGCCAGCGACCGCTATTCGGACGACGGGTGGCTGTTCCTGCTTTGGGACTTCCGCAACGAAGCCATGCCCCTCATCCACGTCAGGACCTGGCAACCGGCCGACGAGGTGCGCGACGCGGACGACGTGATCGGCATCAGCGACTTCAACCTGCAATGAAAGGCGCGCGCACATGCGGGACTTGCCTCCCGGACAGGCCAGAAATGACAAGAAAACCGAAAGCCAGGCGGGCCACTACGCCGGCCGGAAACGGCAAAGGCTCCCTCCCCCCAAGGGAAACGGAAAATTCCGGCTTGAGAAAAAAAGATTGATCGCTTGAGAAAAAAATGTGAATCACTTGAGAAAAAATGGCAAACTCAAAAGACGTTTTCTACGGCCAAAAGCATAGTGGCAAGCCGTGTTTTCCCCAAACACCGGCCACCCGCGGTTGTGCTCCCACGACCTTCCGGCACAGAAAAACCGTAAAACATTTTCTCCGCCAGGCTTATTTCGCCACGACTCCTTCCGCCGGACTGTGCGGCACACTGCTGATTGCCCTGCTCACACTATGCCCCGCCACAGAAGCCGCAGCCATCCGCGTCGCCCCCCTCCCGGCGATGCTCCAGAATGATTCGGCGGCGACAAAATTCAAAATAACCGGATGCAAGACACTGCCCAACGACGTCAGCGCATTCATCGCCCCCGTGCGCGACCTCAACGGCGACGCTTGCGCGCTCTTGAAAGTCGTGGCGCCGGAAGAGTTCGCCTTCTCCACCCCATTGGGCATTGTAAAAAGGGTCAACGAAGTGGGCGAAATCTGGCTCTACCTGCCCCACGGCACCAAACTCCTCACCATCAAGCACCCCCTGTGGGGCGTGTGGCGGGACTACCGTTTCGCCCGTCCGCTCGAAAGCCACGTGACCTATGAACTGAAAATAGAAACGCCGGCCCCGGAGCCGGCCTACACCCGCGACACGGTGTTTTTCACCAAGACCGTCACCGACACCGTGATCGTGGACCAACGCAAACCCAAGCTGCCCTGGCAACTGCACGGACTGTTGACCGCCTCGTGGCACGAACGCGGCCCCTCGTGGGGCGTCATGCTGACCCTGTTCCGGCGGCACGGCTTCTTCGTCCACGGCCAAAGCGACCTGCGCCGCACCGGCCCCACGCCACAGACCTGCGACCGGGAGGGCTTCCTGCCCGGAAGCGCGGTCAAGCCCTATTACACCGGAAAGACGCGCCAGTCCAGCTATGCCGTCACGGCGGGCATGACCCATCGCCTGCGGCCGTGGCTAAGCGTGTTCTACGGAGCCGGCTACGGGCGCTCGGCCGTGGCATGGCAGCTCGCCGAAAGCGAAGGCGGAGGCTATGTGCTCAACGGCGGGCTTTCGCGGAAAGGCATGGCGGCAGAAGCCGGCCTGGTATTCTCCGTCAAACGGGTCAGCCTGGCCACCTCGACCTTGACCGTCGCCGGGCGGCAATGGCAAATAGGAATAGGCGTCGGAATAAGATTAGGAAACCAGAAAGAATAAATCCATGCGCAAACTCATCACGATATTTATCGCCCTCCTCGGCCTGGCAGCCTGCAGCGAAGACGACCGGCCCGACAACTTTGAGCCTCAGCTCCACATCGGCGAGGCCCGGGACATCGCCCGCACGGTGGCCACCATCACGGGCCGCATCGTCGTGTTCGGCAACACCCCCGTGCCGGAACTGGCGTTCGTCTACAACGCGGAGAACGACACGCTCCAGGCCTCACCGGCCGTAGTGCCGGACGCGGAAGGGCACGTGTCGGCCCAATTGACCGGGCTGAAGCCCGGAACCCCATACACGGTCTTCCTGCGGGCCGACAACGGACGGGTGACACTAACCAGCGACACCCTGAACTTCGTGACCATGCCCGAGGAGATACCGCGGCTCCACGTCAGCGCGGCCACCGGCATCACCCGCACGGAAGCCACCCTCACGGGCCGCATCGTGAAAGAAGAAGAGACCCCCATGCCGGAACTGAGATTCGTGTACGCCCGGCAGGACGGCACGGACTCCTCGCCCCTGGACGTGGAAGCCGACAGCGAAGGCCGCGTGTCGGTGCGGCTCACCGGGCTGGAAGCCGGCACATCGTACCGGTTCTGCCTGCAAGGAGACAACGGGAAAACCACACTGGGCAGCGACACCCTGGCCTTCACCACCCTGCCCGAGGACGTTCCGCAGCTCCACGTCGACACGGCCCGGGACATCACCCGCACGGAAGCCACCCTCACAGGCCGCATCGTGAAAGAAGAAGAGACTCCCATGCCGGAACTGAGATTCGTGTATGCCCGGCAGGAGGGCACGGACTCCTCGCCCCTGGACGTGGAAGCCGACAGCGAAGGCCGCGTGTCGGTGCGGCTCACCGGGCTGGAAGCCGGCACATCGTACCGGTTCTGCCTGCAAGGAGACAACGGGAAAACCACACTGAGCAGCGACACCCTGGCCTTCGCCACCCTGCCCGACGAGCCGCCCGCCATGGGACAATCCGCCTTGGTCAGCCTCGGCCCGGTGAGCGCCATCGTGAGCTACGAAATATTAAGCGAAGGCAGCGAAGAAGTCACAGAATCGGGATGCTATGTCAGCCGGCTCCCGTCGGGCCAGCCCCAAAAAATACAGGCTTCCGCCACCACAGGCACGTGCCAACTGCACATCGGCGGGCTTGAACGTAATTCCACCTACCAGATCCAGCCATATGCCGCCAGCAAAGTGGGCGAAACGAAAGGCCAGGCTCTGGAAATATCCACCAGCGACGCCGTCGTCTGGAAAGAGCCGGGCGGCCTCTCCGCACTGATGGGGGAAGACCTCTACCGGTTCACCTCGCTGTCCTTCGCCGGACCGATGGACGGCGACGACCTGCGGCTGCTCCGGCGAATGATGGGAAGGAATGCCGACGGCACCGCCACCAACGGGCAACTGTCGCACGTGAACCTCATCGATGCCGACATCGTTGACGGAGGAGAAAGCTACGACAACGCCCACTACACCCAGGAACAAGTCATAGGGCAAGGACTGTTTGCCGGCTGCGACCGGCTCGAAGAGGTGGCCTTGCCCAATTCGGCCGTCAGCATAGAAAAAGACGCATTCCTCGGATGCAGTTCACTCGTGCGGCTGGAACTTCCGGTTTACACGGAAAAAGTGCTTCCTTCCGACGGATGCACCGAGCTGGCTGAAATCAGCATCTCCCCGGCAAACACACATTACCGGAGCATCGATGGCGTGCTATTCAATGCCGGCGCGTCGGAAATCGTGTGGTTCCCCATGGGCAAAAGCGGCGACTACGCCCTCCCGGCCACCGCCACTTCCATCGGCGACTACGCCTTCCGCGGCTGCCACATCACGAAATTCATCTTGCCCGACGGGCTCAAGGAATTAGGGCAAGGCGTGTTCTATGGCAGCACGGTGGAAGAAGTGGCCACGCCGGCCACGCTCCGCGCGATTCCGACCGCGACATTCCAGGCCTGCACCCGCCTGTCCTGCATAAGGCTCGGCAGCGGGACGGAATTAATTTCCGACTACGCCTTCGACAGTTGCCCGCTCGAACATCTCTATGTCGAAGCGGCCTATCCCCCGGTGTGCCATCCAGACGCGTTCACCACGTCACACGCCGGATTGTTCTCGACCTGCACCCTGCATGTCCCCGCAGGCAGTGTAAACAGGTATAAGGCCGACCGCAACTGGGGACAGTTTGAACATATCATAGGAATAGACCAATGAACACACCCGAAACAGAAGAACTGAAACTGCTCATCGAACAGAAGTATGGCCGCGTGCTGAACACGACCACCGACTTTGAGGAATTTTCACTGCACATCACCCGGAAAACGGGGCGGAACTTGTCCACCTCCACGCTGAAACGCCTGTGGGAATACGTGGGCGACAGCCACAAGCCGCGCATCTGCACGCTCGACATCCTCGCACAATATCTCGGGCACAAGGATTTTGCCACCTTCAAGTCGTGGCTCAAGACAAGCGTGAAATATAATTCGTCATTCTTCAACGCCAACCAAATCACCAGCAGCGAACTCACTCCCGGAATGACCGTTGAAATCGGCTGGAGCCCCAACCGGATGCTGCATCTCCACTATCTGGGCGACAGCTGGTACGAGGTGACTTATTCGGAAAACAGCAAGATCCTTCGCGGCGACCGGTTCATTGCCGGATGCTTCATCAAGAAATACCCCCTTTATCTGCCCTACATCGAACGCAACGGCGCACGCACTGCCCCGTTCGTGGCCGGACGAAACGGCGGACTGACCATCCTCAACCTCATCAGCCAATGAAAGCGGAAGAAATTCAAGACGACACACCGGCCGGCACATCGGGCTACGTGGAAGGGCTGGACAAGGAAATGGACACGGCCACCGGGCTGCAAATGGAAAACGACTTCGGCAACCTGCACGAATTCTACGTGTCGCCGGGCGGGCACACGCGCCTGTTCCATGCTTCAAGATATGGCAAAAAGTATGTCCTCAAATGCCTCAAGGCAGACTACCTCTACACGCCCCTCTACCGGCAG
>CALUNJ010000113.1 GCA_944321975.1 uncultured Paraprevotella sp. | reverse complement strand
GGTTTCCTGTCCGTCGTAGCGGGCCACGCCGAATGTCGTGCCCACCCAAATCATTCCTTCGCGGTCTTGGTGGAGCGAGGTGATTTCCTTGGAGGGCAAGGCTTGTGCGAAGGGGAGTGGCTCTGCGGTGTAGGTCTGTGCTGCGGCGGAGAAGCGGGCGGCAAGCAAGACGGACAGGATGGCGAGGATGTGCGGAAGGCTGTTCTTCATGGGGTAATGCTTACGGGGCAAAAATACGAAAA
The DNA here is from genome assembly GCA_944321975.1 of uncultured Paraprevotella sp. Classification (GTDB taxonomy): domain Bacteria; phylum Bacteroidota; class Bacteroidia; order Bacteroidales; family Bacteroidaceae; genus Paraprevotella. Next base: position 6,431 of record CALUNJ010000113.1, on the reverse strand, counting down.
AGGGATGAAATAACCGATGAAATCTGTCAGAAATGCGAATTTGGATTTGAGGATTAAGCCGTTGGAAGAAAAAGAGCCAGGGATGTTGGAAAAACAGAAACCCTGGGGGCGTCTGTGGGCGGGAATGTGGCGAGGATTCTTTTTGGCCGGTGCTTTTGTCCTCCTCGATCGACGCTGTTTTGCAAGCAACCATGTCTGTGGATGTCCGATGAGGAGAAAACGGCCGGCAGCAGGCAGCCTTGTTGTTCATCCAACAAAGATTTCCATTTTTCTTTGCGGATGTTTTCTTTACAGGCAGGGTGGAAAAAACGGACAAGTCCCGTTTCATGGAAATAGGGCGCTTTTTGAAAATCGGCCTGAGGAAAACCTGGTTTTCCCAGGGTGCGGGCGGTCAATGGGGTTTGGGCGCGGAGACGCAAATTTCTCGCTTGAGATTTGCATTTTTTTCTCAAGCGAGAAATTTGCGTTTCTCTTGAGGGATTTTTGCCGGTTTGCAGTCTCAAGTCCGGGTTTTGAAAGATGAGGACATTTCTTCCCCGGGAGTGTCTGACGCCTTTGGGAGGCGTGCGGGAGTCAGTGGGCTTCCAGCCAGTTCCCGCCCCAGCCATGGTCGGCTTCGAGCGGCACTTGCATGGGGCAGGCGCGTTCCATCTCTTCGATGACAATCTGCTGCACCCGTTCTTTTTCTTCCGGATAGACGCTGAAGTTCAGTTCGTCGTGCACCTGGAGGATCATCTTGGAGCGCAACCCTTCTTCCCGGAAGCGGCGGAAGATGGCAATCATGGCGATTTTGATGATGTCCGCCGCGCTGCCTTGGATGGGGGCGTTGATGGCGTTGCGCTCGGCGTAGCCGCGCACCACGGCGTTGTGGCTGTTGATGTCGCGCAGGTAGCAGCGGCGGTGGTAGATGGTTTCGGTGTAGCCCTTTTCGCGTGCCATGGCGATGCTCTGCTGCATGTATTCCTTCACCTTGGGATAGGTGTCGAAATAGCCGTCGATGAGTTCCTTGGCTTCGGTGCGGCTGATGCCCAGCCGTTCGGCCAGCCCGAAGGCGGTGATGCCGTAAATGATGCCGAAGTTGGCTGTCTTGGCCTTGCCGCGCTCCTCGCGGGTCACTTCTTCTATTTTTTTCTTGTAGATTTTTGCAGCCGTGGCGGCGTGGATGTCGTGTCCTTCGCGGAAAGCCTCGATCATGTGCGGGTCGCCGCTCAAGTGGGCCATGATGCGCAGTTCGATTTGCGAGTAGTCGGCCGAGAAGAAGTCGCAGCCCGGCTCGGGGACGAACGCCTTGCGGATTTCCTTGCCTTCCTCGCCCCTCACGGGGATGTTTTGCAGGTTGGGGTTGCTGCTGCTCAGGCGTCCCGTGGCCGTGACGGTCTGGTTGAACGACGTGTGGATATGTCCTGTGGCGGGATTGATGAGCTTGGGCAAGGCGTCGATGTAGGTGCCCAGGAGCTTCTTCAGTCCGCGGTGTTCCAGTATCTTTTCCACGACGGGGTGCCGCGTGCGCAGCGATTCCAGCACTTCTTCCGAGGTGACGTATTGTCCCGTCTTGGTCTTCTTGGGCTTTTCGCTGATCTTTAGTTTTTCGAACAACACCTCGCCCACCTGTTTGGGCGAGGCGATGTTGAACGGTTCGCCGGCCAGCGCGTGGATTTCCTCTTCCAGCCGGTTCATTTTCCCGGTGTAGAGGGCCGAAGTCTCCCGCAGGGTTTCCGTGTCGATACACACGCCGTTGCGCTCCATCCAGGCCAATACCGGCACGAGCGGCATCTCTATGTTCCGGAAGAGGTCGAGGCAGCCTTCCTCTTGCAGTTTCGGCAAGAAGACATTCCTTAGCTTCAGGGTCACGTCGGCGTCTTCACAAGCATATTCATAGATTTGGGCGGGCGGCAGGTCGGCCATGTTCTTTTGTCCCTTCCCTTTCGGCCCGATGAGTTCCTCGATGTGGATGGTCTGGTAGCGCAGGTAGATTTCGGCCAGGTAGTCCATGCCGTGGCGTAGCTCCGGCTGCAGCAGGTAGTGGGCGATCATGGTGTCGAACATTTCCCCGCGCAACGTGATGCCATAGTTCTGGAGCACCATGAAGTCGTATTTGATGTTTTGCCCGATTTTCGAGATGTGGTCATTTTCGTAAACGGGCCTGAACTCATCAACGATGTGCTGTGCCTCTGCCTGGTCTTGTGGGACGGGAACGTAGAAAGCCTGGTTTTCGGCCACGCTGAAGCTCAATCCGACGAGGCGGGCCGTGAGCGGGTCGGTTCCGGTGGTCTCCGTGTCCAGACTGAGAAAGTCTTTTGTAAGGAATAAGTCTATGATGCGGAGCCTATCTTCTTTCTTCTCAATGAGTTGATAGTCGAACTTCCCCCTTTCGTACCGGCTGAGATTTGAAAATTCCCCGGCTTTCGGGGAGTCGTCCGCAAATTCGGGAAAGAGAGACCCCTGTGAAGCCTCCTTCCGGGCGGGCGGCGTGGCGGGGGAGAACTTGCGTTCCGAAAGGCTGCGGAATTCCAGTTCCTCGAACAGGCGTTTCAGTGCGGCCTCGTCCGGCGCCTCTGCCTTGAGCGATTCCAGGTCGAGGGCGATCGGGGCATCGGTCTTGATGGTGGCCAGGAATTTCGAGAAGGCGATGGTCTCTTTGTTGTTTTCCACCTTGGCCTTCAGGCTGCCTTTCAGCTCGTCGGTGTGGGCCAGCAGGTTTTCGATGCTGCCAAATTGCGCGATGAGTTTCGAGGCCGTCTTTTCTCCCACGCCGGGGCAACCCGGAATGTTGTCGGACGAATCCCCCATCAGGCCGAGCAGGTCGATGACCTGCGACGGGGTGGCGATGGCATATTTCTCCGTGACTTCCTTTACGCCCATGACCTCAAAGTCCTTGTCGCCGTATTTGGGGCGGTACATCTTGACCCGTTCGCCCACCAGCTGCCCGTAGTCTTTGTCGGGGGTCATCATGTAGGTTTCCAGGTTTTCGTGCGTGGAAGCCTGTGTGGCCAGCGTGCCGATCACGTCGTCGGCCTCGAATCCCGGTACTTCCAGGATGGGGATGCGGTAGGCCCGGATGATGTCCTTGATGATGGGCACGGCCGTGCGGATGGCCTCCGGCGTTTCTTCCCGTTGGGCTTTGTACAAGGGATAGGCTTCGTGGCGGAAGGTGGGGCCGGGAGGATCGAAGGCGACACCGATGTGGGTGGGGTGCTCCTTGTTGAGGACCTCTTCCAGCGTATTGACAAAACCGAGTATGGCCGACGTGTTCAGCCCCTTGGAATTGATGCGGGGGGCTTTGATGAAGGCGTAATAGGCTCTGTAAATGAGCGCGTAGGCATCAAGAAGAAATAGTCTGTCCATGGATTCTGTTGATTTTCTCCGTAAAATTACGGAAAAAATATGAGCGGGTGGCGTTTTTTGTGTAATTTTGTACTTCGAATATACTGATCGTATGGACGTATTGGCACAAATCCGGAAACCGGTGGAGCGCGAGATGAAAGAGTTTGAGTCGCTCTTCAGGGTGACTTTGCAGCATCAGAATCCCATTTTGAGCATGGCCCTGCAGCACATCATGAGCCGCAAGGGGAAGTTGATGCGTCCGATATTGGTGTTGTTGGCAGCCAAACGTTATGGCGAGGTCAACGACGCGGTGCTGCATGCCGCAGTGAGCCTGGAGATGTTGCACACGGCCAGCCTCGTGCACGACGACGTGGTGGACGAGAGCAACGAGCGGCGCGGGCAGTCGTCGGTGAACGCGCTGTGGGACAACAAGGCTGCGGTGCTTTCGGGGGACTACCTGCTTTCCACTTCCTTGAAACATGCCGCGATGGCGGGAAGCCTGCGTGTGGTGGACCTGGTGGCCCGTCTGGGCCAGACGCTGTCCGACGGGGAATTGCAGCAATTGTCCAACCTGGAGTCCGACGAGATCAGCGAAGCGCAGTATTTCGAAGTCATCCGCCGCAAGACGGCTTCGCTCTTTGCCGTGTGTGCCGAAGTGGGCGCGCTGCTTTCAGGCGCTCCGGAGGAAAAGGTGCGGCAGCTGGCCGATTTCGGCTGCAACGTGGGACTCTGTTTTCAAATCCGCGACGATGTGTTCGATTATTATGACGCCGAAGTGGGGAAGCCCACGGGCAACGACATGAAGGAAGGCAAGCTGACCTTGCCTGTGGTGCATGCCGTGTTGCAGTCCGGTGCGGAAGAATGGCGCGGGTTGGCGCTGAAGGTGCGTGCCGGCAAGGCTTCCGAGGAGGAAATCAAGTCTTTGGTGGATTTCACGAAGCGTTCGGGCGGCATTGAATATGCCCGCCGGAAGATGGATGAAATCCGCAGCCACGCCCTCGGCCTTTTGGGCGCGGACGGGCGGGAAGATGTGTGCCAGGCCCTGTCGCTCTACCTGGACTTCGTGTTGAAGCGGGTGTCTTGACGGCTTGGCGGAAGCCCTTGCGGGGCTTCCGTGCCCCCTATTTCAAACGGTTGAGATCGAAGATGAACAGCGACGGGTTTTGTGAGGCGTTGTTCTTGTCGCGGATTTGCCAATAGGCCACGTGGTCTTTGACGAAGAAAGGGGCTTGTGTGATATATTGCGGATGGTCGAAGTCCACGGCGAACAAACGGGTCGTTCCTTTCTTTTCATCGTATCGGCACAAAAGTACGTTCCAGTCAGGGGACATGCATGTGAAATAGATCATGCCGTCTATCCTTTGGCAGAAGGCGGGATGTCCGGCGAACGGCCTGCCTTCCTTGTACAAACCGGCCACATAATCCTCCCGTTCGTACACATCTTTTTGTGCCACGTCGCGCGGAAGTGCGTGTGTGCCGAAATCCAAGGCGAGCAACGGGGTGAGCCATCCTTCCTCGACGGTGAACAAAGTGTCGCAGAGGAGTTCGTGATAGAGCACGTTTCCTTGTTCGTCGATGGAGATGTCATCGCTGATTCCACGCCCGCTGGTCAAGGACCTTCCTTCTATGGCTATGCCGGCGTTGAGTTCTTGGCTCACGAAGCATAGCGTCTTCCGCTCTACCGATTCCCCGCCATAGGCGTTCGTCGCGATGTAGCCGCCGTTCCATGGATATATGTGCACCGGGAAAACGTCTTCTCCCGTTATTTTGTATTCCTGGAACGACACGAGCTCGCCTTTCAGGTTATATCGCGAAATGGTTTTCTGGTTGAAATCATGGACAGCCACCGTCCTGTCTTCGAAAAACACGTTGGATATGATGCCGTGCGCGTCCGCGACCTTTTTCTCTTGCAATATGCAGGCGATGTGTTTGCCGGCTGAGGAGAAGGTGTGCAAATTGCTGCGTGAGCGGATTACAAAGGTGTCTTCGTACACGCTGAAATTGGCAATGTCGTAGACTCGTGAATCGTCTGTGGTTTCCAAGTTCACAATCCGCCCCTCGGATGGGCTGATGCGCGTGACGTTTGAGAAGTCTATTTTTGTGGATTTGCACGTCGTTTTATCTTCGGTCGTGAATGACATCAGCATGGACATCAGTGTGGCACATCCCATGGCTGTGATGCTTGAGAAAAGGTAGTTTTTAATGGTTTTCATGCTTTTTCGTTTTGTGCAAAATTATGTGTTTTCGGGTGATTTTTTAAAGCACGCGGCAAAAAAAACTAAAAATATTTAAATATATGTTTCACAAGTCCTGAGGTTGCCCATTTCTCGTGTGAGGGAGATGTTTTAGTCCGTGTTCCCCTTCAGGCAGAATCATGCCCGCCATTAAAAATCTTTTGTGCGTGTTTTTTTAATGGCGGGCATCTGTTTTTTTCATGAAGCGGGTGCCTTTCAGAAGAACTTGACTTCCTCGCCCGTGACTTCGCTCAGCAGCAGGTTGGCCAGGCGGCTTGTGCCGAGGCGCAGCCATTGGTTGGTGAGCCACCGTTCGCCCAAGACTTCCTTGACGATGGTGTAATAGACCAGCGCATCGTGTACCGTGTGCATCCCTCCGGCGGGCTTGAAACCGATTTGTATGCCCGTCTCGTCGTAGTATTCCTTGATGGCCTGGCACATGACGTAGGCGGCTTCCGGCGTGGCGGCAGGGGAGAGCTTGCCGGTGGAAGTCTTGATGTAGTCCGCCCCGGCGTACATGGCCAGCAGGGAGGCTTTCTTGATGTTTTCGGCGCTTTGGAGGCAACCGGTTTCGAGGATTACCTTCATCTTGTGTTCGCCGCAGGCGGCCTTCAGTTCGGCAATCTCGTCGCACAGCGTCTCGTAGTCGCCGCTGAGGAACTTGCCCACGGACATCACGATGTCTATTTCCGTGGCGCCATCCTTGATGGCCAAGGCCGTTTCGGCGATTTTGACCTCGATGAGGGCTTGCGAGGAAGGGAAACTGCCCGAGACGCAGGCCACCTCCACGCCTTCTACCTCGAGCGACTGGCTGACGATTTGCGCGAAGCAGGGATAGACGCAGATGGTGGCCACGTGGGGCAGGTCGGGGTA
>CALUNJ010000112.1 GCA_944321975.1 uncultured Paraprevotella sp. | reverse complement strand
ATTCTTGTTCTCATGACGTTTGTTCTTGTGGTTTCATGCGCCTTGCAAAATTAATAAATACTTCTTATTATGGAGCAGGTTGCCGGGGTGAATCTTGTGCGTGCCGTGGATTTTTGTTTACTTTGCATCCCAAACAGGATCCTATGAAAACAGAAATGGAATTTTCCCGCGTGTTGGCGGAGAATACAGAGGCGTTGGAACGCATCAGGACGGCGGCGCACGAATTGCATGCCTCCGTCAACCAGTCGTATGGCGGCGGTTTGCCTTATGCTTATCATCTGGATAGTGTGGCGCGGTTGGTGGCTTGCCATGGCGGTGCAGTCTGCACGTGCGAGGCCGATGTGCTTCCTCTATTGTTCGGGGCGTGGTTCCACGACAGCATAGAAGATGCCCGCCAGACGTACAATGACATCAAGAAGCGTGCCCTTCGGCTTGGGTTGGATGGGGAGCAGGCTTTCATGGCGGCGGAAATCGTGTATGCCCTGACGAACGACAAAGGGCGCACGCGGGCCGAGCGGGCAGGAGAAAAGTACTATGCGGGCATCCGCGCCACGCCTTATGCGCCGTTGGTCAAGCTGGCCGACCGTGCGGCAAACGTCCGTTTCTCCACCGGGCAGGACACGGCGGATGGCAGACGCATGGCTCAAGTGTATCGTGAGGAGTTACCCCATTTCCTGGCCGCTCTCCGGACGGATTCAGACGATGCCCGTCTGGCTTTGCCGCAGGGATTGGTGGGGCAGGTGTGCGCGGATTTGGACTTGGATAAGGATATTATGATTTGACCGGCTTGGGGTATTTGCGGAACCAGCCGTCCAACCGCAGGCGGATGACACCGAACACGGCTTCACTGAAGATCCCGCCGCTCATCTTGCTCGTTCCCAATTCGCGGTTGACGAAAATGACTGGCACTTCTTTTATCTTGAAGCCGCATTGTTTGGCGGTGAACTTCATTTCGATCTGGAACGCGTAGCCTTTGAAACGGATTTTGTCCAGTTCGATGGTCTCCAGCACGCGGCGGCGGTAGCATTTGAAGCCGGCCGTGGTGTCGTTGATCTTCAGCCCGGTGATGAGGCGTACATATTTTGAAGCGTAGTAGGACATCAGCACCCGTCCCATGGGCCAGTTCACCACGTTGACTCCGCTGACGTAACGTGAGCCGATGGCCACGTCATAGCCTTCCTTGGCGCAGGCGTCGTACAGCCGTGGCAGGTCGTTCGGGTTATGGCTGAAGTCGGCATCCATTTCGAATATATAATCATATTTTTGTCCGATGGCCCATTTGAATCCTGCGATGTAAGCCGTGCCGAGTCCCAATTTCCCGGAGCGTTCGATAAGGTGGAGCCGGTCTTTGAATTCTCCTCCCATGAGGTGCTTCACGATGGCTGCCGTGCCGTCGGGCGAACCGTCGTCAATCACCAGCAAGTCGAAAGGCTGTGCCAGCCCGAACACGGCACGGATGATGTTTTCGATGTTTTCCTTTTCGTTGTAGGTAGGGATGATGACGACGCTGTCTGCACGCATAGTGTGATGTTTTTTAGAATAGATGGTTTATATTGTCTTCGTAAGACAAATATAGGGATAAAATCACGAACTCCGGCAGAAAGCTGAAATATTTCTTGGGCCGCCCCCCTTTTTTTAGGGATTCTTTGTACTTTTGCAACAGATTGAATCATGGAGATACAAGGATTGCAGGCCCTTTATGCGGGGCATAGGCCGGTAAAGGCTTTGGGGAAGGCGTTGCAAGACGAGGCCGTGCGCACGATTTTCGTGCAGGGGCTTTGTGCCTCGGCGGCTCCTTTGCTGTTTAGTAGTTTGAAGCAGGCTTGTCCGGGACTTGCGGGCCGGCCGTTCGTGTTCGTTCTGGATGATGCCGAGGAGGCCGGGTATTTTTACCACGACCTGACACAGATTTTGGGAGAGCAGGAAGTGTTCTATTTTCCTTCTTCTTTCCGGCGTGCGGTGAAGTTCGGGCAGCGGGATGCGGCCAATGAGATTTTGCGGACGGAGGTGATCAGCCGTTTGTCGGCCGGAAACCGCCCGCTGTTCATCGTTTCTTATCCCGACGCGCTGGCGGAGAAAGTCGTGTCGCGCCAGAATCTTGCGGCCCGGACGTTGGCATTGCAGGTCGGGGAGCAGGTGGAGATTACCCGGGTGGGGGAGGCCTTGCATGCGTTGGGCTTCTCGCGTGTGGATTATGTGTATGAACCCGGCCAGTTCGCTGTGCGTGGAAGCATCCTCGACGTGTTCTCCTATTCTTCCGAATGGCCTTACCGTGTGGATTTCTTTGGCGATGAAGTCGACAGCATCCGCACTTTTGAAGTGCAGAGCCAGTTGTCGAAGGACAAGCAAGAGGCGGTCGTCATCGTTCCGGAATTGGCACGCGGGACGCAGGACAAGGTACCTTTTACCGACTTCTTGCCGGATGACGCCGTGGTGGTGGTGAAGGATCTGTGCTACATGCGCGATGTGGCCGACAAGGTGTATGCCGAGGGCTTCTCGGCCCAGGCGTTGATGGCCGAACAGGCGCAAAGCGAGATGGAGGAAGCGGAACAGCATGAGAAACTCCGGGCGGATCTGATGTTGATCGACGGCTCGGCCTTGATGAAGGGATTCTTGAGATTCTGCCGGGTGGAAACCGGGAACAAACCTTCCGGGGTTCCGCAGGTCACGGTGCGTTTCCACCTGACGGCGCAGCCTATTTTCCATAAGAACTTCGAACTGGTGAACCAGACATTCCAGGAGTACCTGGCGAAGGGGTATACCTTATATATATTGGCCGATTCCGTCAAACAGACCGACCGCCTGGCGGCGATTTTCACGGAACAGGCTTCGGGCATTGTGTTTACCCCCGTGGGTAAAACGGTGCACGCCGGTTTTGCCGACGACGATCTGAAAGCATGCTTTTTCACCGACCATCAGATCTTCGACCGTTTCCACAAGTATAATTTGCGCAGCGACAAGGCGAGGAGCGGCAAGGTGGCTCTTTCGCTGAAGGAACTTCAGGAGTTTAACATCGGTGACTATGTGGTGCATGTGGATCACGGGGTGGGAAAGTTCGGCGGCCTGGTGCGCATTCCGAATGGCGGCACGACGCAGGAGGTCATCAAGATTATCTATCAGAATGATGATGTGGTCTTTGTGTCCATCCATTCCCTGCACAAGGTGAGCAAGTATCGCGGGAAGGAGGGCGAGCCTCCCCGGCTCAACAAATTGGGCACCGGGGCTTGGGAACGCCTGAAAGAACGCACGAAGACGAAGATCAAGGACATCGCCCGCGACCTCATCAAGCTGTATTCCTTGCGCCGCCAGGAGAGAGGTTTTGCCTTCAGCCCAGACAGCTTCTTGCAGCATGAGTTGGAGGCCAGTTTCCTCTACGAGGACACTCCGGACCAGTTGAAAGCCACACAGGCCGTGAAAGCCGACATGGAGAGTGCGCGGCCCATGGACCGCCTGGTGTGCGGCGATGTGGGCTTTGGCAAGACGGAAGTGGCGATCCGGGCCGCCTTTAAGGCTTGTGCCGACAACAAGCAAGTGGCGGTGTTGGTGCCCACCACGGTGCTGGCCTATCAGCATTTCCAGACCTTTTCCGCGCGTTTAAAGGAAATGCCCGTGCGGGTGGATTATCTCAGCCGTGCCCGCACCGCGGCTCAGACGAAACAGATCCTGAAGGATCTTGCGGACGGGAAAATCAACATCATTGTGGGGACGCACAAGCTGATCGGGAAGTCCGTGAAGTTCAAAGACCTGGGCTTGCTGGTCATCGACGAAGAACAGAAATTCGGAGTGGCCACGAAAGAGAAGCTCCGGCAGATGAAGGTCAATGTGGACACGTTGACGCTCACGGCCACTCCCATTCCGCGCACCCTCCAGTTTTCGCTGATGGGCGCACGCGATTTGTCGGTCATACAGACACCGCCGCCCAACCGTTATCCCGTGCAGACGGAAGTGCACACGTTCAGCGCGGAACTGATTGCCGATGCGGTCAATTTTGAGATGAGCCGCAACGGGCAGGTGTTCATCGTGAACAACCGCATCTCGGGGCTGTACGACCTGGAGGCGTTGTTGCATAAGCATGTGCCGGATGCCCGTGTGTGCGTCGGCCATGGCCAGATGTCCCCCGAAGAGTTGGAGAAGGTCATTCTCGGCTTTGTGAATTACGACTACGACGTGCTGGTGTCCACGACCATCATTGAGAGCGGCATAGACATCCCCAATGCCAACACCATCGTCATCAACGGGGCGCAAAACTTCGGCCTGAGCGACCTGCACCAGATGCGCGGACGTGTGGGGCGCAGCAACAAGAAGGCTTTTTGCTACCTGCTGGCCCCGCCCTTGGCGGTGTTGCCTCCCGAAGCCCGCCGCCGCTTGCAGGCCATTGAGAATTTCAGCGATCTGGGTTCGGGCATCCACATCGCCATGCAGGACTTGGACATCCGCGGGGCGGGCAACCTGCTGGGCGCGGAGCAGAGCGGCTTCATTGCCGACCTGGGATATGAGACCTACCAGAAGATCTTGTCCGAGGCCGTGAAGGAATTGAAGAACGATGAGTTTGCCGACCTTTATGCGGGGGAAATCCAGAAGGGGAATGACCTGGGCGGCGAAAATTTCGTGGACGAGTGCGCGCTGGAGAGCGACCTGCAGATGTTTTTCCCGGAAACCTACGTGCCGAGCAGCAGCGAGCGCATGCTCCTCTACCGCGAGCTGGACGGGTTGGAGCGCGACGAAGACGTGGAGGCCTTCCGCCGCCGCATGAAAGACCGCTTCGGGGAGATCCCGGAGGAGGGCGAGGAGCTGATCCGCGTGGTGACGCTCCGCCGCCTGGGCAAGCATCTGGGGGCCGAGAAGATTTTCCTGAAAGCCGGGCGCATGGTGCTCTATTTCGTGCAGAACGACCAAAGCGCTTATTTCCAGAGCCGGGCTTTCGGGCAGTGCATCGCCTATGTGGGCATGAATGCCCACCGGAGCAACCTCCGCGAGGCGAAAGGGCGCCGCTCGATGGTCGTGCAGGAGGTGCATTCGGTGAAGGAAGCGGTGGAGGTCCTGCGGCTGATTTCCGGATTGCAGCCGGTGTGAGCCGGAAAGGGATTGCCGGAAAAAATTTGGCGATTTGCCTTAAAAACGTTAACTTTGGCTTGGCAAAAGCGAGAAGAGAAACCCTGTCCGGGCAGAAGCCGGGAGGAAAGATATATCATGGAATAGCGATTCCATTCAGCTTTGGTGAAACGAGCTTTTAGCTTATATTCTTACTGTCTGAAAACCGCCAAAATTTGAAGATTGAGGAATAAGCTACTGGGGGTTCGCGTCCGTTAAGGGCGTGAACTATCCGTGCTTATGTGCAATCTTCGGGTTACTTGGCGGTACCTCAGGCAGTCGATAAGCATCGGATGGTTCACGCTTCTTTTGTTTCTAAGACTATGGTACATATAGGCCAACTGATTGAGCAAGAACTCCGTCGTCAGCGGCGTTCCGTGTCGTGGTTCGCAAAGGAACTCTATTGCGACCGCACCAATGTGTACAAACTCTTTCGTAAGGAGAGCATCGACACGCTGTTGCTCTACCGCATTTCCATGGTGCTCTCCCACGACTTCTTCAAATACTACACCGACGAGTTTTCTGAAGGGCAGGATTTGTAGCGGATTTGTCTACAAACCGTAGCGGGTTTGTCTACGGCTTTTTCTCAAATTAACGCTTCATAACTTGTAACTTTGCATCAGTTTGATATTTGTTAATTAAAAAAATAAAAGTTATGAAGACAACATTGAAATTTTTGAGTTGGATGTTTATCCTGTTGTTCACGGTTTCTTTGTCGAGCTGCAAGGATGATGATGATGAATCTGTAGAGCTTGCTGATGTCGTGTCCGGTGTTTATGTAGGGAAATTGCAGAGTGGGGGGCTTGATTTAGATGATGCTTATAGAGTTGAAATAGTAAGGGTGTCTTCTACAGCAGTAGAACTTGTTGCAGATTTCATAGGATCGGGGGCTATATTTAATGTAGAACAAGCCGGTTCTCAATATATTTTAAGGAATACTTCAAGTTTTGCAGATATTTCTATATTTGTATCAAACAATACTCTAAATATAAGTTATTCCAATAAAATGGGCACAATGACCACTTTCGTAGGAACTAAGTGATGTTGTTGCTTGGATTGATGGTAATATGCCTTGCTATAAGTATTAACGTTATAGCAGTACCCTCTTATCCTTATAAGATTTTATTGTCGTTGGGGAATGATAGGGAAGTTACAGTAATCTTAAAAGGTGACGAATACAACAAGTGGGCTTTGACCACAGATAATTACACCTTACTTCCTTCGGGGAACGAATGGTATTTTGCCAAAGCGGACAGCATGGGGAATGCTGTCCGTTCTGCTTATAAGTTGTGTGCCGATGCCGATCGTTCAGAGGACTTGAAACGTTTTTTGGCACAACAGCCGAAAGGATTGCGTCCCATGTTGGGAGAATCCCAAAAGAAGAGGCTATTGTACAGAAATAGAGCTGTTGGAAAAAGAGAAAAACGTACGGTTGTCGTTGGAGAACGTCGGGCGTTGGTGATTCTGATGTCATTTGCCGATGTAAGTTTTACGAAGAGCACGGCCGATTTCGACGCCCTCTTCAACGAGCCGGGCTATGCGGTGGACGGGGCTGAGGGCAGCGTCTACGACTATTTCCTGGAGGCTTCCTACGGGCAGCTTGCGCTTCATAGCGATGTGTTGGGGCCTTATCGTGCTTCGCGCGCCATGTCTTATTACGGCGCGAATCAGCTCAACGGCGCGGACGCGAACCCTTATGCCTTGTTCCAGGAAGCCATACGCCATGCGGCCGAAGAGGCCGACCTGTCGGACTACGACATGGACGGCGACGGCTATGTGGACAACGTGCATATCGTCTTTGCCGGATATGGCGAGGAAGCCGG
>CALUNJ010000111.1 GCA_944321975.1 uncultured Paraprevotella sp. | reverse complement strand
AGCTCGCCCACCTCTTCCGTGAGGCAGGCCATGTTGGTCAGCTCGCTGAAGTAGCGCACGCCCACGGTGCGTATCCACCGGTCCACTTGTTGCTGTGCTTCGTCGATGGTCATGTGTGCTGTTCCTTTTTATTCCTTGTTTTTCGTGTCCATGCAGATGGTGACGGGGCCGTCGTTGAGCAGCTCCACTTTCATCTCGGCTCCGAACTCGCCCGTCTGCACGGGGCGGCCCAGGGCTTCGCCCATCTTGCGGCAGAAACTTTCGTAGAGGGGGACGGCCGTGGCGTGGCCGGCGGCGCGGATATAGGAAGGGCGGTTGCCTTTCTTGTAGGAAGCCATCAGGGTGAATTGGCTCACCACGAGGATTTCTCCTCCGGTATCGAGGATGCTGCGGTTCATCACGCCGTTGTCATCATCGAAGATGCGCAGGGCTGCTGCTTTCTTGCATAGCCAATCCACATCTTCTTCATTATCAGCTTCTTCTATGCCAAGCAAGATGAGCATGCCCGATCCGATGGTGCTTTTGCATTGATGTCCGATGGTCACCGAGGCATGGGCGACTCGTTGGATTACGATTCTCATGTTGGTTGATGTACGCTTGTTCAGGACAAATTTACGGAGTTTTTTTGTGTTTTGGGCGCATTAGGCTGTTTTTTTGCGCCGACCCAGGTGAGTCGGTGCCAGACGGTTTCCAACGGGCCGCGCTTGAAATGGCGGAACCACCAATGGGCGAAGAGCAGTTGGACGAGGAAAAAAACGATGCCGGTGAGGAGGCTGGCCGTCGTGCCGAGATGAAGATGCATGCCGAGACCGTAGCCGTAGTAGATGAAACTCCCGATGACGGACTGCGTCACATAATCGGTGAGGCTCATTTTCCCGTAGGGGACAAGCACTTGCTGCACTTTTCCGCCGTTGGTCCAATAGAGAAGCAGGAAACTGCTGACCATCACTAACATGAAGGACAGATTGTACCAGGAATCCCAAATGGTGCGCATCGTGGATTGGAGGAAGGGAGACTCAATCTGGCTATAGATGAAATCTTTCAGATAGTAGAGCACGATGGCCGTGGGAAGGGCATAGAAGGCCGTGCGCACCCAGAAACGCATCACGCTCTCGCGGTTTGTCCCGGTGGGGCGGAAAAGTCCCTTGCGGCCCAGCAGCATGCCGATCATGAAGAGCGAAGCGGTCTGGAATACGCGGCCGTAGCACCAAGCCCAGTTCAGGCTGGCGAGTTGTCCCGTGATGAAATTGGCTTTCACCATGTCCACAAAAGAGTTCCCTTCAAGTTGCGGATAGACATCGCCGAGCGAGAATATCATTTGTTGTGGATGGGCTTCGGGGTGGAGGCAGGCATAAATGACTTTGCCCCATTCCACAGGCTGGAGCATCAGCAAGAAGGCAATCCATGCCACGGCCTTGTCCGGCAAATGGCGCACGGGCACCAGGACGAAGCCGAGCAGGGCGTAGAGCACCAGAATTTCTCCGGGGAAAAAGGAGGCGTTGATAAAACCGAACCCCAGCAGCAGTATGAGCCGCCACATGTAGCGGTTGCGGAAGTCCATGCCTTGTTTTTCGCGGTTGTGTTGTTGCAGGTAGAACGTGAAACCGAAGAGGAGGGCGAAAATGGCATATGCCTTGCCGGAAAAAAGGAAGAAAAGCAGGTCCCAGATGTGTTGGTCCAATTGGGCGAGCCAAGGGGAGGCGGTTTCGGGGAAAGAATAGAAATTGAAGTGCTCGATGTTGTGTAACAGCACGATGCCCATCACAGCGAAGCCGCGGAGCGCGTCGATAGCCAGAACCCGTTCGTTCGGGCGCGGTTGAGAGGTTTTCATGTTGTTGTGTGTTTAGATGAATGAAAGCGCAAAAATAGTTCTTTTTATTGAGGTGGGCGAATAACAAGGGTGCAAAATGCCGGCTGGGCAGACTCTGTGGCGGAAAAACGGGGAAGGGCATGCTTGAAGGAGAGGGGGCAGTAGAGATATATAGTGGGGATGTCAGAAAGTTTGCAGTGCTGAAGCGGAAGACGTTTCCACTGCCTCGTGAAGGAAAAAAAAACGTGGTGGAATAGGACAAAAACCGTTCTCAAGAGGCACGCAAATTTCTCTCTTGAGATTCACATTTTTTTCTCAAGCAAAAAAAATGTGAATCGCTTGAGAAAAATCCGCGTGTTTCAGGGTTCTTTTTATTCCATTGATTATTAATAAAATAAGATTTCCCTTCAAAACGGGAACATTTCTACTGCTCCGGGAGAGGCGGTGCGTTCCTCGTGTCGGTGCCTTGGGCGCGGGGGAGCGGACGAGGTAGGAAATTTTTGTGTTCTCCGCCCGGCTGGGGCTTGCTTTCATGTTTCTGGAGGAAGGCTTTCTTTGATGGTTTTCGCTTTGGCCGGTCCTATTTCCGCCGTGAGTTCTTCCAAAGAGGCTTCCCGGATGCGTTTTACGCTTTTGAATTTTTTCAGTAACAGGGTTTTGGTCTTCTCCCCAATGCCTTTGATGTGGTCCAGGGCCGAAGCGGTTTGATGCTTGCTGCGCTTGTCGCGGTGGAAAGAGATGGCAAAGCGGTGCACTTCGTCCTGAATCTGGGTCATGAGGCGGAATACCGGGCTGTCGGTTTTCATCCCGATAACGACGGGAGGGAATCCGAAGAGGAACTCATGGGTGCGGTGCCGGTCGTCTTTGGCCAGTCCGGCAATGGGAATGTGTAGTTGCAATTCGTCCTCAACGACTTCGCGCACCACTTCCATCTGTCCGCGTCCGCCGTCGGTGATGATGAGGTCGGGGAGTTCGCCTTGTTCTTCGATGGCGCGTGAGTAGCGTCGTCTGACGACTTCTTTCATCGAGGCATAGTCGTCGGGGCCGGCGACGGTCTTGATGATGTATTTCCGATAGTCTTGTTTGCTCGGTTTGCATTTTTTGAAGACCACACAGGCGGCTACGGCATCTGTGCCGGAGATGTTGGAGTTGTCGAAACATTCGATGCGCATGGGCATCTTTTCAAGGTGCAGCACTTCCTGGATTTCCTTCATCAGGCGCACGCTTTTCTGCTCAGGATTGAGCTTTTCGGCCTGTTTGAGCCGGTCAAGTTTGTATTGCTTCACATTGAGGACCGACAATTCGAGCAGTTTTTTCTTGTCCCCGCGTTGCGGCACGGTGAATGTCACGCCCTCCATTTCGAGGTCTATGGGAAACGGCACGATGATTTCCTTGGACAGGCTTTTGTAGCGTTCGCGCATTTCCGCGATACCGAGGGCCAGGAGGTCTTCCGCTGACTCGTTCATACGTTTCTTGTATTCAAAGGTGAAGGCCTGGTTGATGCTTCCGTTTGTCACGTGCAGGTAGTTCACATAGGCCGACTCTCCGTCGTCTTCGATGGCGAACACGTCGACGTTGTGGATCACGTTGCTCACTACTTCGCTTTTGCTACGGTAACTCTCCAACAGTTCGTATTTACGCTTGATGGCTTGCGCTTCTTCGAATCTCATTTCCGCTGCGAGTGCTTGCATTTCTTTCAGCATGTTCCGGCTGATTTCGGCTGTGTTTCCTTTCAAGATCTCTTTGGCTTCCCTGATAGCTTCCAGATATTCTTCCCGGTTTTGTGCGCCAATACAAGGGGCTTTGCAGTTCTTGATGTGGTATTCCAGGCACACGCTGTATTTTCCTGTTCGGATGCCTTCAGCCGATAGCGGAAGATGGCAGGTTCGCAGCGGATAGAGGTTCTTGATGAGTTCAAGCAGCGCGTTCAGGGTTGGAATATGGCTGTATGGCCCGAAATAGGTGGAACCGTTGCGCACGATGTGCCGCGTCTTGAATATGCGTGGGAAGTATTCATTGGTCACGCAGATGGAGGGATAAGTCTTGTCGTCCTTCAGCAACACGTTGTAGCGCGGCTTGTAGCGTTTGATGAGGTTGTTCTCCAATAACAGTGCGTCTTCTTCCGTGTTGACCACAATGTATTTGATGTCTCTGATTTTGCTCACCAGCATAGCTGTTTTCCGGCTTTGGTGTTCTTTGCTAAAGTAGGAATAGACTCTCCGCTTCAGATTCTTGGCCTTGCCGACGTATATGATTTCTTTTTCCTCGTTGAGGTATTGGTAGCATCCCGGGCTGTCGGGCAGATTTAACACGATGCCTTTCAAGTAGGCGTCCAGCTTTTCTTTTTCTTCTGTGGTCATGATGGTGTGGTAAAATGAGGGGAAGATAAGGCTTGAAACAAAAGTTCCCCCGCAGGGCGGAGGAAACCGTTCGTGGATTTTGGCGTAGGCCGTGAGATGGACATGTGGCTTAAATGCGGATGAGGGTGCTGATTTCCGTGTCGCTGTCGAACACTTCGCGTCCGTTGAGCCCTTCTCCTGTCAGCTCGATGATGAAGTTGATGTAGATTTGTTTCGGCTTAAACTGCCTCACCAAGTTATAGGCTGCTTTCATGGATCCCCCGGTGGCCAGCAGGTCGTCATGGATGAGCACCACGTCTTTTTCTTCAATCGCATCTTTGTGGATTTCAATCGTGTCTTTGCCGTATTCTTTCATGTAACTCTCTTGTAAGGTTTCGGCAGGAAGTTTTCCGGGCTTCCGGCACATGACGAATCCTGCACCCAGCTTGACGGCCAAGGCCGCGCCGAGCACAAATCCCCTGGATTCGATGCCTACCACTTTCGTAATGCCTTTGTCTTTGTAGATCTCATAAAGTTCGTTGAGCATAATCTTCATGCACTTGGCACTTTTGAAAAGTGTGGTCACGTCTTTGAACTGGATGCCCGGAACAGGAAAGTCGGGAATGTTTCTTAAGTTCTTCAGCAATGTTGGATTGTTCATAACCAATAAATTATTGTTCATTAATTCAAGTGTTGTTTCACGTGAAACGTGGTTTGGAGGCTTATCGCCCCAACAGGACCAATAGCACATTGATATCGCTTGGGGAAACCCCTGGGATGCGGCCGGCTTGTGCCAAAGTCTCGGGGTCTATCTTTTCCAATTTCTGCCGGGCTTCAGTGGAGATGGATTTTAGATCGGCGTAGTTGAAGCGTCCTTTGATCTTGATGCTTTCCAGCCTTTGCATTTTGTCGGCAATGATTCTTTCGCGGGCTATATAGCCGTGGTATTTGATCCGCACTTCGGCTGCCTCTATGATTTCGTCCTTTCGGTCCGGGATTCTCTCGAGCAACGATTTTAAGGGCGTGATGTGCTCGGAAATGTTCTTGAGCGTGATTTGCGGACGGTTAATCAGTTCAAAGAGCTTGCACCCGTATTTCAGTGGTGATGTCCCCAAGGCTTCGAGCGCCGGGTTGATCAGTGAAGGCTTCAGCGAGAAGTTTTCGCAGAAATGCACGATGTCTTCAATCTTCTCTTTTTTGGAAAGCCAATGCGAGTAGCGTTCTGTGCTGGCTATGCCGATTTGATAAGCGCGTTCCGTAAGGCGTGCGTCGGCATCGTCTTGCCGGAGCAAGATCCTGTATTCGGCCCGCGAAGTAAACATCCGGTAAGGTTCATCCACGCCTTTTGTCACCAAGTCGTCGATGAGCACTCCGATATAAGATTCGTCGCGGTGCATGACGAACGGTTGGCACCCATGGCATTTCAGGGCTGCATTGATGCCGGCCACGATGCCTTGTCCTCCGGCTTCTTCATATCCTGTGGTTCCGTTGACTTGGCCCGCCATGAATAATCCGGATATGATTTTCGATTCCAACGCATGTGTGAGCTGGGTCGGGTCGAAATAATCATATTCTATGGCATATCCCGGGCGATAAATGGCTAAATCGCGAAATGCCGGAATTTTTTTCAAGGCTTCGAGTTGGACTTTGAGGGGCAGGCTCGATGAGAAACCGTTCAGGTAATATTCTTGCGTGTCTTCGCCTTCCGGTTCCAAAAAAAGTTGGTGTTGGTCGCGGTCGGGGAATGTGACGAGTTTGGTCTCGATGCTCGGGCAGTATCTTGGGCCTATGCTTTGGATTTGTCCATTGTAGAGCGGTGAATCCGGCAGTCCGCTTCGCAGGGTTTCATGCACCTCGGGATTGGTGTAGCACGTCCAGCACGGAAGTTGTTTCAGTTTGCGGTCTTGTCCCATGAAAGAAAACTTGTGGTAGTCGTGTTCTCCTTCTTGTATCTCCAAGTCTTCGAAATGCACGCTTCTCCCGTCGATCCGTACCGGCGTGCCGGTTTTCATCCGTCCATGCCGGATGCCATGCTGCACGATGGATTCGGTGAGATGGTATGAGGCAGGCTCCGCGATGCGTCCTCCCCGCAGTTGGGTGTGCCCGATGTGCATCAGTCCGTTCAGGAAGGTGCCTGCGGTGAGGACCACGCAGCGGGCTGTGATGTCTATGTCGAAATAGGTTCTTACGCCTGTCACTTTTCTGTCTTTCACCAGCAATTCTTTCACCTGGTCTTGCCAGATGTTCAGATTGGGAGTGTTTTCCAATGTTTTTCTCCAGGCCCAAATGAATTTGCCCCGGTCGCATTGTGCCCGAGGGCTCCACATGGCAGGCCCCTTGGAACGGTTGAGCATGCGGAACTGAATGGCCGTGCGGTCGGTCACGATTCCCATGCCGCCTCCGAGCGCGTCAATCTCGCGCACGATCTGTCCCTTGGCAATTCCTCCCACGGCCGGGTTGCAACTCATTTGGCCTATCTTGTTCATGTCCATTGTAATGAGGCAGGTCTGCGCCCCCATGTGGGCGGCGGCGGCGGCGGCCTCGCAGCCGGCATGCCCTCCTCCGATTACTATCACGTCGTAGTCAAACTTCATTTTTACTTTTTTATGGTTACAAAAGTAGTGATTTTTAGGAATATAATTTAAGGATTTCTTGGTGTTATTCAGGATTTAGACTAATTTTGCAGAACCCTATCGGGGGTTGCTTAATAAGGAAATCCTTTATATTATTTATTAAATATTTTAAATTCAATCATTTATGTGGTTATGTGATTCATCTATTGGTAGGAAAGTCGTGATGTCGGT
>CALUNJ010000110.1 GCA_944321975.1 uncultured Paraprevotella sp. | reverse complement strand
ACCACGGCCGCCACCCCGTCTTCTTCGTTGGACAGCGTGATGTGGTCCGCGGCCTGCCTGACCACTTCCTGCGCGTTGGCCATCGCCACCCCGAGCCCGGCAAACCGGATCATGGAAAGGTCGTTGAACCCGTCGCCCACGGCGATCATTTCTTCCCGCTCCATGCCCAGTTCTTCCAGCAGCACGGCCAAGCTTCTGGCTTTGTCTATGCCGTTGGGGACGAGTTCCAGGAAGAACGGTTCCGAACGGAACACGTTCATTTTTCCTTCCAGGTCGCGCCTCATTTGCCCCTCCAGCACGGCGAGCGGCTCCGGGTCGCCCACGATAAGGCATTTGGGGACGGGAAAGTTGATCACTTCGAGGAAGTCGGGCACTGTGACGCTGGGCATCTTGTTGAGGAACGCCTCATGTTGCACATAAGGGTCGCCCGCGTCTTCCGAGATGATGTATTCCCCCTTGTAGCTCAAGATGACGAAGCCGTTCCTCCGGGCGCATTCATGCAAATAGGGGTAGACTTCCGGGTCAAGCACGTTCTCGTACATCGTCTTCCGGGTTTTCCAGTCGATAATCTGCCCCCCGTTGTAGGACAGGATGAAGCCTTCGTATTTCCCCATCTGCAGTTCTTCGGCCAAGGGGACGATGCCATAGGTGGGGCGCCCCGAGGCCAGCACGACCTTCAGCCCCCGTGCCTGCGCCCGCAGAAGCGTGTCGCGGGTGCGGGGGGTGATTTCCTTTTTCCGGTTGGTCAGCGTGCCGTCCAGATCCAAAACCAAGAGTTTGTATTTCATGGCGGTTCAGGTTTTTAAAGTTAATGAAATGCGCCCCCGCCGTCCGGCGGCCCCGAGGCGCGTGCCGCCAGCCTTTCGCCGGCGGAGAGAGCCGCGGTGGCCATTTTGCCGAGATCCCGTTTGCATGAACAAGCTCAATCGTCTTTGCCCGCCCGCAGGATCAGGGTGGTGGCCCCGATGGTAATGATGGCGCCGTCCTCGATCCGCACCCGTTCGCCCACGGCCAGGATGTCGTTCTTGTAGAATGTGCCGGTGTTGCTCGGCGCGTCCCGGAGCGTGTAGGCCAGCTTCCCCTTTTTGTTTCGTGACACGTTGATGACGCAATGCCTGGTGTCCACGCTGGGATCCACAGTTTCGATAGGGAGCGAGATGGACGTGCCTTTCACATAACGCCCAATTACATTGTCACCCATTTGCAGGGGCAACACTTGTTTGTAGTGAAACACATTTTCCACCACCACGATGCTCCCCAGGGCGTCCTTGTGTGCGTTTTCGTCCAGCTTTTCCTCTTTCCGGACGGCGCTGAGCTTGGAGGTGCCGATCCGGATGGCGAATTCTTTACGGCATCCGTCGCATTCAAACACCAGGGACTGTCCGTCGGCATAACGGGTCTCGTCGAAGGTGATGTAGTGGCCGCACTTCGGACATCTTACTCTCTTCATGCTGTGCGGGTGTTTTTATTTAATTTGGTATATCCATGCCGATGCGAATTCTTCGGAGCGGTCACTCAAGGCGTCGGCCTTGGCGCGCGCTTCCCGCGCGGTGGCATATCCCGGGAACACGACACGCACCATGTGGCCTTTCCTATACACTTGTGCTTCTTTGTAACCATTTTTGTGCAGGCGTTCCACGTAAATTTCCGCATTCCTTTCCGAAATGGCGCTGGCCACGACCACGCAATAACCGGTTACCGGTGCTGCCGGTTCCGCACGTGTGGCTTTTGTCTGTGCGGAAGGGGCGGCCGGCATGATTTTTTGCTTCTGTACGTCAGAGGGTGTGACCCGTGCGCTTTCTTCCTTCACAATGGGTAGCGGCGCCGTTTCCTCCGCGCCGGGCATCCACACCAGCTGTGCGAATTCCGCCCTCCCTCCCGGCATGGGTTCCGTGTTCCGGGCGTCGGGAGAGGCGAGGAAGAACAACAGCACCACGGCTGCCACGGCCGCCACGTTCTGGATCCAGGACTTTTTCAGCCTGATCGTGATTTCGTTTCCCGGCTGGGCTGGGCGGCCTTCTCCCGGCGGGGCAGAGGATCCTGCGGGCGCGGCGGGAACCGCCCCGCCCGCAGGGGTTGCCGCTGTTTCCAGCGTGCCGACGTCCAGCGCGTCCAGCCCGTAATAGGCCGGGCACACGGTGCCGGACTGGCAGGGCGCGAATTCCAGCCCCCCCCCTTCGCCCAGCGAGAGCACGCCTATGCTTCCCAGGTCATGCGAGCCGTTTTCCCACAGCTCCTGCTGCAGGCCGCGGACCTGCTCTTCCATCATCCTGCGGGCCTCGGCGTCTGTGCAATGGTAGGCCGCCTTGTAGGAACGGGCCAGCAGCCCGTCGTCGGCTTTCAGGTGTTCGTTGAACCCCACGGTGCGGATCGGCGGCAAAAACAGTTTTTCCTCTTCAATATATCTCGCCGGGGCATTGCGGGTTACGAATCCCCCCACTTGCGGGACAATGACGCAATCATGGTCCAGCAACAAAATCTCGATATGTCTCACCAACTCTTTCACACTACAAAATTAAGGTTTTTCTGCCGTTTGTGGCTCATGTTTGCATAAAAAGTTATCAACTATTTCCCATCCATCATGTCGAAAATGCAAATTTTCTATTACCTTTGTCCGAAGTTTACAATGAATTGAACTATGAACATAGCAATTGTGGGCAGCGGTTACGTGGGTCTTGTGACCGGTGCATGTTTTGCCGAGATCGGGGTCAACGTGGCTTGCGTCGACGTGGACGAGCGGAAAATCGAAATGCTAAAGGAGGGGGAGATTCCCATTTATGAGCCGGGCCTGAAGGAACTGGTCCTGAAGAACCAGAAAGCCGGACGGTTGAGTTTCACCACTTCGCTCGAAAGCGTGGTCAACGACGTGGAAGTCATCTTCAGCGCCGTGGGCACTCCTCCTGACGAAGACGGCAGCGCGGATCTCAAGTATGTCCTGCAAGTGGCGCGCACCATCGGGCAGTCCATGACGGGCTACAAACTGGTCGTCACCAAGAGCACGGTGCCTGTGGGCACGGCGAAAAAGGTGCGTGCCGTCATCCAGGCCGAGCTGGAGCGGCGCGGACTCGACATCGCCTTCGACGTGGCTTCCAATCCGGAGTTCCTGAAGGAGGGCAACGCCATCAACGATTTCATGAGCCCCGACCGGGTCGTGGTGGGCGTGGAGTCGGAGAAGGCGAAAGAGCTGATGACCAAGCTCTACAAGCCTTTCCTGATCAATAATTTCCGGGTCATCTTCATGGATATTCCTTCGGCCGAGATGACGAAATATGCGGCCAACTCCATGCTGGCCACGCGCATTTCTTTCATGAACGACATTGCCAACTTGTGCGAGCGGGTGGGGGCGGACGTCAACATGGTGCGCAACGGCATCGGGGCCGACACCCGCATCGGGCGGAAGTTCCTTTATGCCGGCTGCGGATATGGCGGCTCCTGTTTCCCAAAGGACGTGAAGGCGCTGATCAAGACCGCCGAACAGAACGGCTACGACATGGCGGTGCTGAAAGCCGTGGAAGCCGTGAACGAACGGCAGAAGTCCATCCTTTTCGACAAACTGGCAAAGGCCTGGGGCGGAAACCTTTCGGGCAAGACGGTCGCCTTGTGGGGGCTGGCCTTCAAACCCGAGACCGACGACATGCGCGAGGCGCCGGCCCTGGTGCTGGTCGACAGGCTGCTCCGGGCGGGATGCACCGTCCGCGTCTACGACCCCGAGGCCATGGGCGAGTGCCGGCGGCGCCTGGGAGACGCCGTGGCCTATGCCCGGGACATGTACGACGCGGTGCTGGAGGCCGACGCCCTCCTGCTGGTCACGGAATGGAAAGAATTCCGGCTGCCGGCATGGGGCGTGTTGAAGAAAGCCATGCGGCAGCCCCTCGTCATTGACGGGCGCAACCTGTATGATGCCGCCGAGGTGGCCGAAGCCGGATTTGAATACCATTGCATCGGGCGATGAAAGGCCGTCTTCACGATAGCATGTGGGGGGCGGCCTTGGCGCTCGCCTTCGTGTGGGGAAGCTGCACGCCCGGCGCCGGAAGGCAGGGCGGGGGAAGCGCCGAGCCGCCGGAGGACCTGGACGCCAAGCACGCCCTGCAAGGCATTTGGATCGACCGGGAGACCGAGACGGTGACCTTCCGCGCCAAAGGCGACAGCATTTTCTATCCCGACACGGCCAATGTGCCGGTGCGTTTCTTTATCCGCCGCGACACGCTTTTCATGGTGGGGGCGGGCACGACGGCTTACCCCATCGACAAACAGGGGCGGCATTTCTTCAGTTTCCATTCCGTCACGGGCGACATCGTGGAGCTGGTGCGCTCGGAGAATCCTGCCGACACGCTCTATTTCACCCACAGGGAGCCTGCCACGCTGACTTACAACGAGGTGGTGAAGAAAGACACGGTGGTGTATCACGCCGGCGAACGCTACCACTGTTATGTCTATGTCAACCCTTCGCGCCTGAAAGTGCATAAGACCAGCTACACCGACGGGGGCATTGCGGTGGAGAACGTCTATTATGACAACGTGATCCACATTTGTGTCTACAAGGGGCGCACCTGCCTCTTCTCGCGCGACTACAACAAGAAGAGTTTCACAGGGCTGGTGCCGGCCGAGTTCCTGAACCAGGCCATCCTTTCGAACATGGTGTTCGAACAGGCCGATGCCGCCGGCTGCCACTTCAACGCCACGGTGTGCATCCCCGATGATGCCAGTTGCTACATGGTGGGCATTTGTGTGGACTATGACGGGGACGTGGGCATGGAACTGCTGGAATATTGAGAAGCGGTTTTGAGTCTGCCGTGCGGTGGGTGGGGACGAGTATTCGAGGCCGTCCCGCTTCCGTGAAGAGGAATATGGCGGGCAGACACAAGGAGGCCTTGCGGTTTTGTCAAAAAAACAAAACGTGCAAGGCCTCTTTCTTGCGCACTCTTGATGCCGTGTTCTTTTCCTCAAGCGATTCACATTTTTTTCTCAAGCGACAATTCCATTTTTCGCTTGAGAAAAATCTACGGATTCCAAGAAATAATTTTAAATATTCGTAACCAGATGGCTTCCAGTTGATTGAAGCGGCGCAGGCTTTCAGGTGCCAATCGGGGAAAGGCCGACTTGGATGTCGTGTTTTTTTGTTGTTTCGTCGCGCAGGTTCACAGCCGTTTCCCGCGCAGCTTTTCCGCCACGCGGCGCAGTTCTTCCTTCACGTCCTTCACCGGGCGGAAGGGCACCAGAATGTCGAAGTCCGTGTTGACGATGCAGTAGACCTTTTCCTCTTCGTTGCTATCCCCGCCGAAGCCCCCCTCATCTTCAAAATAACGTCCGTCGGGGTAGAGCGTCCAGCTCAGCGCGTTGATTCCGTCCTTGAAGTGCGACCAGATGCCGAAGTGGTATCTCGACTCTTTCGTGTCGAGGCAATGGCAGTTTTTGAACTGCCGGCGGATGGCTTCGTAGTCGATGTCCTTGTCGTCCACCAGCACGTGGCCGTCCTCCGTCACGAACTGCCGCCTCTTTCCAGTGAGGTGGTTGACCAAGGTGAATCCCTTTCCATCCCTTTCTGTGGAAAAGTCCTGTGGGGTTTCCGGCATTGCCGTCCTGGCTTCGGGCGGTGGAGCGGGTGTGGCCGCGTCGGGCTGCGGCTTTTCGTCCGCTTCGTGGCGGGGCGCGCTTTCTGCGGGCTTTTCCTCCGGTTCCGGTGCGGGTTTGGGGGGTGTTTCCTTTGCGGGGGGTGTCTCCTTGCGGTCTTCCAGCTGCAGGAAAGCCTGCACGAGCGGGTGTTCGATGGGGTAGAGCTTGGGGGCGTAGCCGGTCGCGCCGTCGCACACGGCGAAGCGCACGATCTCGCCCGTTTTCAGGCTTTTGCCCCTCCATTCATACAGGTTTCCGTCGCTGCATGTGGTGACTCGCGGATCCTCGATGGCCTCGAAGGCCTCCATCCCGAAAATCGGAATGTTCCGTATGGCCATCTCCACGAACTGCACTCCCTTGTGGATTTCCAATGTTTCTGCTCCCGATACGATTTTCATGGTTGAATAAAAAGTTTGAGTGGGTGACATGATTTTCCCGTTCTGCCGCCGGGCCTTTTCCCGTTACTTTCCCTCGACATGACGGTTTGCAAATGTAAGCAAATTTGGGAAGGGCACAAAGCCCACAGGTGGTTTTTGTGGAGCGGGGCGGAAATTTTAGTTCCGGCAGACTTTCCGCCGGGACTAAAATCATTAAACAGATGGTTGTTGCTCTTCTTCGTAAACGGGGCGGACGTGGAATAAGTAAAGATGACGATAGCCGTTAAATTCCCAATCATGCGAGGTCGTGGAAGCCTATCCGTCTTTTGTGAACTCTCCTTTGCGTTTTTGGCATTGGACATCAGTTCGAACGTTCCGGTCTGCGCACAGGCACCGGTGAAGCATCCCGCATGGCGGAATCCCGGCCTGAAATAGTAGCGGCAAGCTAACTCGGCCATCATCCACCGGTACGCCCGCTGGCGGCTCAGGCGACTCCACCAGGCACATCTGCCGCTCAAATTCAGGCTTTTGGCGGCGGTTCAAGTCGTATGCCACTCCGACATTGTGTGCCAAGGCGGCCTAATAGGACAGATTGGTGGTGAGCCGCCAGCGGGCGGGATGGGGGAGCGCGGGCCGGGGCCCCACAGATCCGGGAACGGCCACAGCTGTAGATGGCAATTCCCTTTCTATGGTAGAAATGCCCGCGCAATTCATTTTCGATGGGTGCCAGACCATGGCATCGCACAGTCCGGGCAGTGGACATCCTGCATCCGTCCGGTGACGAAAATAACAAAATCCAGATGGAGTCCGGGCTATTGTTGTCGGCATAAGCCGTGTCAATGCGGCTTTGATTGATGCGGAAATAAATGGAAACCGTGTCTGTTCCTTCCGCCAGAATCTGCCATGCGGAGAAAGAAACGAACAAGAAAAAGAAAACATTTGAACATGTTTTTTTAGAAAATGTACAAGTCCTATCCGTCGGTTTTCCATTTGTTTTTGTGGTTTGTCTCTTGGTAAGAGAGCGATTCAGA